>RXJO01000196.1:3781-12676 GCA_003987795.1 Curvibacter sp. | reverse complement strand
GGGAGGTAGCGATATGATCGGCCCATTGTAGCGGCTGGGCCTGTCAGAGCGGGTTGGTACGCTGGCGGAAGGACCCTTGCATGGCCAACATCGAAGAATTGAAAAACACCGGGCTGAAGGCAACGCTTCCACGCCTCAAGATCCTGGAGCTGTTCCAAAAAGGACGGCAGCGGCACATGACGGCCGAAGACGTGTTTCGCGTCCTGCTGCAGGAGCAATCCGACATCGGCCTGGCGACCGTCTACCGCGTGCTCACCCAGTTCGAGCAAGCCGGCATCCTGAGTCGCAGCCACTTTGAAAGCGGCAAGGCGGTCTATGAACTCAACGAAGGCCAGCACCATGACCACCTGGTCTGCACCAGCTGCGGCAAGGTCGAAGAGTTCTATGACGCGGAAATCGAACGCCGCCAGCAGATGGTGGCCAAAGCCAAGCATTGGCTGCTGCAGGACCACGCCATGTCGCTGTATGGGCTCTGCGCCAACTGCGCCAACGACAAGCGCTGAACCCCCTCCGGCCCGGCGGGGCTCAAGCCACCGCCCCTTCGGGCGTCAGCCTTCCTGCTCCATCGCTCGGCGGTGCCGTTCGACGAACTCCTGGTAGGTGTCGATGCCGCGCAGCTGCAAGATCGTGTTGCGCACGGCCGCCTCCACCAGCACCGCGATGTTGCGACCGGCCACCACCTGGATCACCACCTTGCGAACCGGCACGCCCAGCACATCCTGGGTCAACGGCTCATAGGGCAGCCGCTCATAGTCGCGCTCCAGAGTCTCTTTGCGGACCAGGTGCACGATGAGCTTGAGTCGCATCTTGCGCCGCACGGCGGTCTCGCCAAAGATGCCACGGATGTCGAGCAGGCCGATGCCCCGCACTTCCAGCAGGTTCTGCAGCAATTCAGGACAACGGCCCTCGATGGTGGTCTGGTTGATGCGGTAGAGATCCACGGCGTCATCGGCCACCAGGCCATTGCCACGCGAGATCAACTCCAGACCCAGCTCGCTCTTGCCCAGGCCCGATTCGCCCGTGATCATCACCCCCAGCCCGAGGATGTCCATGAAGACCCCATGCATGGAGGTGCGATCCGCGAAATGCTTGGACAGGTAGGCGCGCAGCACATCGATCACGAAAGCCGACGACTCCTGCGTGGCAAACATCGGGATCTGGGCCCGTTCGCACATCGACAACAGTGCATCCGGCGCCGCCTGACCGTCGGCCAGCACCAGCACGGGTGGCTCCAGGGTCACGATGCGGGAGATGCGACGAGCGCAATCCTCAGGCGTGGCATTGGTCAGGTAGGCGATCTCACGCTCACCCAGGATCTGCACCCGGTAGGGGTGGATGTAATTGAGGTAGCCCACCAGATCGGCACCTGAGCGGGCCGCGCGGACAACGACCTCATCGAAACGGCGCTCCGAGGCTCCGAGGCCGGCCACCCATTCCCACTTGAGAACGGAGCGGAACTCCTCGAACAGGACATCCGCACTGACAACGTTGGGCTTCACGACAAAGACTGCCTGCCAACCGTCAGGCCGGCTGGGTGGATTGCCAGGTGGCGATCATCTGATGGAGTTCGGCGGCATCGGTGCAAGCCTTGATCCGCTCGCGAAGAGGAGCATCACTGAGCAATTCGGCGATCTCGGACAGGATTTCCAGGTGCTTCTGGGTCGCGGCCTCTGGCACCAGCAGGAAGATCAGCAAGCCCACAGGCTGCTCATCAGGCGCATCAAAGCCGATCGGATTGGCCAACTGGAACACCGCTGCCATCGGGAACTTGAGCCCTTTGATGCGGCCATGCGGAATCGCCACACCGTGGCCCAGCCCGGTGGAGCCCAGGCGTTCGCGCGCAAACAGACTGTCGGTGATCAATGCACGGCTGAGGCCATGAAGGCTCTCGAACAGCAAGCCGGCTTCTTCAAAAGCACGCTTCTTGCTTGTGGCGTCGACGCACACAAGCACTTGAGCAGCAGGGAGGATGGACGCGAGACGGTTCATGGTGAGTTAGGCGGATTATGCACCCGTCGCCCAGCTTCGGCGAAAAACCGCCATCAGCCTGCAACCGACAACAAAAAAGCCGCTGTTTTGCAACAGCGGCTCGGGGGTGCTTGTCAGCGACTGAATTGTCTGGCAAGCGGCCTCACATCAGGCGCTTGGCCGGATCATGGTGGTGGTCCTGCACACGATCCTTGTGACGGACAACCTGACGGTCCAGTTTGTCCATCAACTCATCCACGGCCGCGTACAGGTCTTCGTGGGAGCTTTCAGCGAACATGTCACTGCCCTTCACATGCACGTTGCACTCGGCGCGTTGCCGGCGCTGCTTTTCCTTTTGCTTTTCAACAGTGAGCAAAACCTTCACATCAACCACCTGATCGAAATGTCGGGTGATCCGGTCCAGCTTGGTCGTCACATAACTACGCAAGGCGGGTGTAACTTCGAGGTGATGACCGCTGATCGTCAAGTTCATGAGTAGCCTCCTGTGCACTCTGGGTTGAAAACGCCACCTTTCGGGTGGATGGCGAAGCTCAAATTCGATGAAGCTGAATTCACTATGCGCCCGGCCAAACCGAATTGCAATGGCTTTTCATCAAGCCGTCATGGGTTTTTGAGCCAACTCGGGAAAGCCCTCAGAAACCCCTGCAAGACACCCGGATGAGACCTTGACGACACCGCGGAAGATCGGCAAATTAATTGGGTTTTCCTGGCCGGAAAACGCGCTGGAGAGCCCGTTTTTCGCACACAGATGAACAAACTGCCCCGCCATCCATGCCTCCAAAATTCAAGGGCATGCGGATTCAGGGGTATGCGGGTTCAGGGCCCTGCGGGCCGGGCTGACCCACGTCAGCTCAAGGCGTACTGAGCCTTGCCAGCGGCCTTGGCCTGGTACATGGCGGCATCGGCCCGCGACAGCAGCAACTCGGCCGACAAGGCCACCGCACCCGAATCGCCGCCGGTGACGGCCACGCCGATGCTCGCGGCCAAGGTCAATTCATGCCCGCCCAGCACCACAGGGACAGCCAGCTCGGCGAGCAGCTTGCGTGCCACCAGGGTGGCATGCTCTGCAGGGTGCGCCAAGCCCTCAAGAATGATGGTGAACTCGTCGCCCGCCAGACGCGACACAGAATCCGTCTCGCGCACAGCGGCCTGAACCGTGCGGGCGAAGTGCCGCAAGACCGCATCTCCGAAATCGTGCCCGTACGTGTCGTTGTACTGTTTGAAGCCATCGAGGTCGAGGAACATCAGGGCCAGCCCGGCGCCCTGCCGGCGCACGCGGGCCAGCGCCTCGACCAGCCGCTGCAGAAATGCGCGGCGGTTGGGTAATCCGGTCAACGCATCATGACTGGCCTCGTGCTGCAAGCGTTGTTGCAGCTGATACTGCTCCGTCACATCCTGAGCCAGGATGTAGAAGCCATAGGGAGGGCGTGACATGGCGGTGTCTGGGATGAAGTTCGTGTGAACCCTGATTTCACCCCGACGGGTATTCAGCTTCGACTCGAAGCTGACCATCTCACCGGCTTGCACACGCTGCAGCGGCTCATCCCGCGCGGTCAGTCGTGCAGCCTCCATGACCTGGTCTACCGTTCGCCCGACAATCTGGGCCACAGGCACGCCGAACCAGTCCTCATAAGCCTGATTGTTGAACTGGTAGACCCGGTTGCCGTCCACATAGGCGATCAGCGCGGGCATGTTGTCCGCCAGCAGGCGCAAACGCGTGCGGCTCTCCAAAAGCTCCCGCTCGACCGACTTACGCGCAGAGATGTCATGCAGGAAGGCATGCATCCGCACCTGCCCCCGGAAACGATTCACCCCCAGCGAAACCTCGGCAGGAAACAAACGACCATCCCGATGCTGAGTCTGCACCTCCAGCCGACCACCAGTCGCACGGTCCAGGCCTTCGTCGCGTAGCCGTGCAAAGGCCGCCCGGTATCGCGCCACCAGCCCCTGGGACACCACCAGATCAAAGACATCACGCCCGATCGCCTCGTCTCGACGCCAGCCGAACGTGGCCGTGGCAGCCTCGTTCCAGGCCGTCACCCGACCCGCAGGATCGACCTCGATGAAGGCGTCGGTGGCGTGAGCCAGCGTGGCTCTGAACAACTCCTTTTCAAGCTCGAGCGCGCCCTGGGCCGCCTGCCGCTGAGCAACCTCAGAGCTGAGACGGGCATTGGCCTCGCTGAGCTCCTGGGTACGCAGCTCGACCCGGTGCTCCAGCTCCAGTTGCAGCACGGCCAGCGCCTGCTCGGAGGCCTTGCGGGCCGTGATGTCCGTGGCCACCAGGACAAAGGCAGCATCACCCTCCTGATGGGCCACCAGACGAGAGATACCCACCAAAAACCACGCCAACCCTCCGTCGGGCCGCAGAAAGAGCAACTCCTGCGAGGGATCACTTCTGTCAGGGCTCAGCAGGTCCTGCAGATCGCGCATCACGCGGCCCTTGTCTGGCGTGAACAGCACCGACTCCAGGAACTCGCCCGCCAGGCTGTCGGCGGGACGCCCCAGCCAATGGGCCAGTTGCTCGTTCACCCGCAGCCAACGCCAGTCGGAAGAGATCAAGGCCATGCCGACCGAGGCCTGGGCAAAGGTGCGCTCAAATTGCGCCACCGAGAGGCTGGCACGCCGATCGGCCTCCAGACCGCGGAAGTACTGCTCCACCAGCGCGGCGAAATCCTGCAGATCCAGGGCATCGAGCGGGCCGAAATCGCGCGGCACGTGATCGATCAGACACAAAGCCCCCAAAGGGTGGCCTCCCAGGGACCGGATGGGACAGCCTGCATAAAAGACCAGTCCCGGCGGGCGCACGACCAGGGGATGACCGACAAAGCGCGCATCCTCACGGGCGTCATGGATCACCAAAGGCTGTTCGTGCAGGATGGTATGGCCGCAAAAAGAGTGCTCCCGCGGCAGAGTGCCCGGAACCGCCCCCTGGACCGACTTGGTCCACTGCACGGTGGCATCGAGCAAATTGACCATCGCCATCGGCACCCGGAAATGCCTGGCGGCCAGACGGGTGATGCGGTCCAGCTCGGGGACCGACACCAGGTCGCAGACGGCCAGGGACTCCAGCACCTGCAGCCGCTGCACCTCATCGGCAGGAACGCCGTAACCACCCATTGCGCGAACCTCCGATCCGGACTGTGACCGACCTGCCTCAATGTAGCAAACCCGTCGCCCCTCGACCAGTGCCTGAACCCTTGAGGCCCCACCCATGAGGCCCTGGCGGACCCGAGGCGTGCTCTTGCGCAAGCCCCTCAAAATGATCCGACCAGCGTTGCTGCGGTGCGATAATCCGCGCAATTCAATTTTGGAGAGACCGCCTTGGAAACCTACCCCAGTTGGTAGCTTTCAATTCCCGTGGCCGCATCGGGGGTTGAAAGCACCCCACCCCTCACCGATTGCAACCCTGACCCACGGAGCGCGCGATGCTCAATATCTTTACGCTGGCCAACGGCCGGCTGTTCCAGGAAGAAATCGAATCCCTGGAGGAACTCTCCAAGTTCCAGCCCATCTGGGTCGACCTGGAATCCCCCTCGGTCGAAGAAAAGCGCTGGATCAAGCAGTACTACGGCCTCTCCATCCCCGAAGACGCGATGGACGAGGACATCGAGGAATCCGCCCGCTTCTATGAAGAAGACAATGGCGAGCTCCATATCCGAAGCGACTTCCTGATTGCCGATGACGACGCCCCCCGCACGGTGCGGGTGGCCTTCATCCTGAACCAGCACAACACCGACCTGAGAAGCCGTGGCGTGCTGTTCTCGATCCACGACGAAGACGTGCCGGTTTTCCGCCTGCTGCGCATGCGCGCCCGCCGAGCCCCCGGCCTGATCGAGGACGCCAAGGAAGTGCTGCTCAAGCTGTTCGACGCTGACGCCGAATACTCAGCCGACACCCTCGAAGGCATTTACGACGAGCTGGAGAAAGCTGGCAAGCAAGTGCTTTCTGGCGATGTGACCGACGCCCTGGCCGGCGAGGTGCTGGGCGCCATCGCGCGTCACGAAGACTTGAACGGTCGCATCCGCCGCAACGTGATGGACACGCGACGCGCCGTGAGCTTCATGATGCGCAGCCGCATGCTCAATGCCGAGCAATTTGAAGAAGCCCGCCAGATCCTGCGCGACATCGAGTCGCTGGACAACCACACGGCCTTCTTGTTCGACAAGATCAACTTCCTGATGGACGCGACCGTCGGCTTCATCAACATCAACCAGAACAAGATCATCAAGATCTTCTCGGTGGCCAGCGTGGCCTTGCTGCCGCCGACCTTGATCGCCAGCATTTACGGCATGAACTTCAAGGCCATCCCCGAGCTGGACTGGTCGCTGGGCTATCCCTATGCGCTGGCGCTGATGGTGGCGTCGGCCGTGGTGCCGATGCTGTATTTCCGCCGCCGCGGCTGGCTGCAGTAAGCCGCACACCTCGCCGTCAAGACGGCTGCTGGCTCAGCTGATCCAGCAGCCGACCGACGATCAGGGTGGTGCAGCGACCGGCCACCGCCTCCAGAAACGCGGGAAAGTCCACATGGGCCTGATCATCGGCCCGGTCCGAGATGGTGCGCAGCGCCGCAAAGCGCACGCCGTAGTCGTGGCAGACCTGCGCCACCGCGGCGGCCTCCATCTCCACCGCCAAGGCTTCGGGCAGACGGGCCCGGAGGCCCAAAGCCTCATCAGCGGCCGACACGAATCGGTCCCCACTGATCAGCAAGCCCTGGTGCACCTGCATGGCATCGAGCCCGTACGCTCGCCGCACCGCCTCGTCAAAATCGCACTCGATCTGCGCCTGCACCGCCAAGGCCGCAGCCCGCAGCCCGTCGGCCAATGCGGCATCGCAGGCGAACCGGGCCTGCCCGTAGAGCGGCACCTCATAGCGTGGAAACAAGGGCGAGGCATCCATGTCATGCTGCAGGCAATGGCTGGCCACCACCACATCGCCCACCGTCACCCCCTCACCCAGACCGCCAGCCACGCCGCTGAAGACGATGTCGGTCACGCCAAAGCGCTCGATCAAGGCCGTGGCCGTGGTGGCTGCCGCCACCTTGCCGACGCGCGACAAGGCCAGGACCACCGGCTTGCCACGCCACAGGCCCAGGCAGTACTCCCGGCCCGCGTGCTGCTCCAGACGGGTTTCATCCAGCAAGGCACGCAGACCGGTCTGCTCCTGCGGCAAGGCACTCAAAACGGCGAGGGTCATTCATCCAACTCCTGAATCATCCGGGCAGTGCATCCACGCGCTGCCCACAAAAAAGGCGGCCCGAAGGCCGCCCGCATTGTGCCGTGTCCAGGCCCAAGCCCGGGCCGGTGTTCAGGCCTTGTCGCGCAATTCCCGACGCAGGATCTTGCCGACCGGGGTCTTGGGCAGATCGGTGCGGAATTCGATGATGCGGGGCTGCTTGTAGCCGGTCAGGTTGGCGCGGCAGAACTCCTTCACCTGCACATCGGTCAGCTCAGGGTTCTTTTTCACGATCACCAGCTTGACAGCCTCGCCCGTCTTCTCATCAGGCACCCCCACGGCGGCGCATTCCAGCACCCCGTCGAGATCAGCCACCACCTCTTCCACCTCGTTGGGGTAGACGTTGAAGCCGCTGACCAGGATCATGTCTTTTTTGCGATCGACGATCTTGAAGAAGCCCTTGGCGTCCACCACGCCGATGTCCCCGGTCTTGAAGAAGCCATCAGGCGTCATGACCTTGGCGGTCTCATCGGGGCGTTGCCAGTACCCAGCCATGACCTGCGGGCCCTTGATGGCGATCTCGCCGGGCTGGCCCAGCGGCACTTCGAGGCCGTCGTCATCGAGCAGCTTCAGGAAGGTGCTGGGCAGAGGCACGCCGATGGTGCCGGTGTACTCGGTGGCGGTCACCGGGTTGCAGCTGACGGTGGGCGAGGTTTCCGACAGGCCGTAGCCTTCGCAGATCGGACAGCCCGTCTTCTCGAGCCACAGCTTGGCCACTGCGCCCTGCACCGCCATGCCGCCCCCCACCGACACCTTGAGGTTGCGCCAGTTCACGGTGCTGAAATCGGGGTGGTTGGCCAGACCGTTGAAGAGGGTGTTGACCGCCGGAAAGCTGTGGAAAGTATGCCGACGCAACTCCTTGAACACCGAGGGCAGATCGCGCGGATTGGGGATCAGGATCAGCTTCCCGCCCGTGCGCATGGACAGCATCATGCCCACGGTGAAGGCAAAGATGTGGTACAGCGGCAGGGCACACACACTGGTGGGTTGCTCATGGGTCGGCACCTGGCTCATCACAGGGGAATTCCAGGCCTCCGACTGCAGCACATTGGCAATCACGTTGCGATGCAGCAGCACCGCGCCCTTGGACACGCCGGTGGTTCCGCCGGTGTACTGCAGCAAGGCGACATCATCGGCCTTGATGTCCGGCCGCTTGAAGGAACGGCGGGCGCCCTGACGCACCGCGTCCCTGAACCGGACCGCCCCTGGCAGGTGGTATTCCGGCACCATCTTCTTGATGTTGCGCACCACATAGTTGACCAGCGACCCTTTGAGCCAACCCAGTTCATCGCCCATCGCGCACAGCACCACATGCTTGACCGGGGTGTGGGCCAGGCACTGCTGCAAGGTGGTGGCAAAGTTCTCGATCAGGATGATGGCCTTCGCACCTGAGTCCTTGAGCTGGTGTTCCAGCTCGCGAGGCGTGTACAGGGGGTTCACATTGACCACCACCAGGCCGGCGCGCAGCACAGCCGCCACGCAAACCGGGTACTGGGGAATGTTGGGCATCATCAGGGCGACGCGGTCCCCCTTGACCAAGCCCAGCCCCTGAAGATAGGCCGCCAGCGCCAGGCTTTGACGATGGGCCTGCGCGTAGGTCACATCCCGGCCCATGAAACTGTAGGCCACCCGGCTGGCATGCTTCTCGAAGCTTTCCTCCATCAAAGCCACCAA
>RXJO01000196.1:354-3731 GCA_003987795.1 Curvibacter sp. | reverse complement strand
GCGGGCACCCCTTGGGGGTAGCTGCCGAGCCATGGGCGGTCGGTCATTTCTTGTCTCTCCAGACTCTTGCTTGGAAATATGCGCAGTCCTTCGAGTCAAGTCAGGGCTGCGTCAGCGCAACCTCCTATTTTGATTCGTTTTTTTACAAAACGAGCCCCGATCAGGAGATCACGCCGCCCACCGCCCGCCACAAAAGTATGCAATCACACAATTGCAACCCTCAGGTGCCGGCTCACTCGACCGCCTTGACCATGTCTTCGACCACTTTCTTGGCATCGCCGAAGACCATCATGGTCTTGTCCATGTAGAAAAGTTCGTTGTCCAGGCCGGCATAGCCCGCCGCCATCGAGCGCTTGTTCACGATGACCGTCTTGGCCTTGTAGGCCTCCAGGATCGGCATGCCGTAGATCGGGCTGCCCTTCACATGGGCGGCCGGGTTCACCACATCGTTGGCACCCAGGATGATGGCCACATCAGCCTGGCCGAATTCACCGTTGATGTCTTCCATCTCGAACACCTGGTCGTACGGCACCTCGGCCTCGGCCAGCAGCACGTTCATGTGACCAGGCATGCGCCCCGCCACCGGGTGGATGGCGTACTTCACGGTCACGCCATGCTCGGTCAGCTTGGCTGCCAGCTCCTTGACGGCGTGCTGCGCCCGCGCCACGGCCAGACCGTAACCCGGCACGATGACCACGGTTTCGGCATTGGACAGCACGAAGGCTGCATCGTCCGCGCTGCCGCTCTTGACGTTGCGCTGCACCTGGCCACCAGCCGCGGCCGTGGTCGCCTCACCACCAAAGCCGCCCAAGATCACATTGAAGAACGAGCGGTTCATGGCCTTGCACATGATGTAACTCAGGATGGCCCCCGAGCTGCCCACCAGCGAGCCGGCGATGATCAGCATGGCGTTGTTCAGGCTGAAGCCGATGCCGGCCGCCGCCCAACCCGAGTAGCTGTTGAGCATGGACACCACCACCGGCATATCGGCGCCACCGATCGGGATGATGATCAGCACGCCCATCACAAAGGCCAGCGCCAGCATGGCAAAAAAGGCCGTCCAGTTCTCGGTGACCATGAAGGCCAGCCCCAGACCCACGGTGGCCAGGCCCAGCACCAGGTTCAGCATGTGCTGACCCGCGAACTGCACTGGCGCCCCCTGGAACAGGCGGAACTTGTACTTGCCCGACAGCTTGCCGAAGGCGATCACCGAGCCGCTGAAGGTGATGGCCCCGATGGCCGCGCCCAGGAACAGCTCCAGGCGGTTGCCGGTGGGGATCAGATCGCCCTTGGCATGCACGATCTGGAAGGCGTAAGGCTCGGCCACCGCCGCCACCGCGATGAAAACCGCCGCCAGGCCGATCATGCTGTGCATGAAGGCGACCAGTTCCGGCATCTTGGTCATCTCGACGCGCTGGGCCATCACGGCACCCGCACCGCCGCCGACCACCAGGGCGGCCAGCACATAGCCCAGTCCGCCCACGGTGGACAGGCCGGCCGTTTCAGACAGTTTGACAATGAGGGCCGCCGTGGTCAGCACGGCGATCGTCATGCCGATCATGCCGAACAGATTGCCCCGGATCGAGGTGGTGGGATGGGACAAGCCCTTGAGCGCCTGAATGAAACAGACGCTGGCCACAAGGTACAGCAGGGTGACGAGGTTCATGCTCATGCTTGGTCTCCGTGAGCCGCCGGGGCCTTCTTTTCTTTCTTGCGGAACATCTCCAGCATGCGCCGGGTGACGAGGAAGCCCCCGAACACATTGACCGCCGCCAGTGCCACAGCCAACACGCCCATGGTCTTGCCCAGGGGGGTCACGGTCAGGGCGGCGGCGAGCATGGCGCCCACGATCACGATGGCCGACACCGCGTTGGTCACGGCCATCAACGGTGTGTGCAGTGCCGGCGTCACGGTCCAGACCACGTGGTAGCCCACGTAGATGGCCAGCACGAAGATGATCAGGTTGATCAGGGTTGGGGATACAACGTCCACGACTGTCTCCTTGGGTGTTGAGGCCGCTTGGGGCCTATTTCGGCAAAGCCATCGGAAAATCCGGCAGGTTCAAGGCCCCATCGAGCGAGGCGGCGCTCAGGCGGGCTGCCTGGGCGACCTTGCGGGCCCACTCCTCGGCGGGCCGACCGGCCACGAGGAAATCATTGTTGCCACGGGTCACCGGCTCGGTCAGCCGGCGGTTGGCCAGCACCTGGACCAGCACATAGCCTCCGCCCTCGGTGTTGTAGCGGAAGTCCAGCGCACCAAAGGGCTTGACCGGCAGACTCTGATGGCTGTCCAGGTAGGCATTGAGCTTGGGGTAACGGGATGCCAGCCAGCCGTAACCGTCGGCCCAGCGCTTGTAGCGCAGGCAGTCGGTGCGCGTGGGGCTAGCGGCGGTCGCATCCTCCACCAGAACGCCGCGCTCCGGCGGGCAGGCATTGCGCACAGCCTGGCGATCGGGCCACAGGCCGCTGCGGTTGGACTGCACCACCATCACGGCGAGCAAGGACTGATCGGCGCCACGCAGTCCCACCACCCGGGTTGGCAGGGTCGGGGCAGGCAAGGTCGGATCGAGGCTGTCCAGCGACTCCTCACCCCCGCCCAGATCCACCCACTGCCCCCCCGCCTGCGCCGCCGGCAGGCTGACCTTGGCACGGCCCGCCTCGGGACTGCCGCCGGGCACGACAGAACAGGCGGACAGCAGCCACGCCGCCGCCACAGGGGCCAAGGCCAGGCCCACTCCGCGAGCCCAGGCCATCGGCCGATCATTCAAACAAAGGCTCTCCGTCCTCATGCGCGCTTCACCGTTCCTTCGTGTGTCATCAGGCAGGCCGCCACGATGTCGTCATTCAAATCCACATGCAACTGCCCTTCCTTGTTCAGCACCAGCTTCAGGAAATCGAGCACGTTGCGGGCATACAGGGCCGACGCGTCGGCCGCCACCAGGGCGGGCAGGTTGGTCTCACCGACCAGGGTCACACCGTGGCGGATCACCGTTTTATCGGCCTCGGTCAGCGGGCAGTTGCCGCCCGGACCGCCGTGCGGGCCCTGCGGCCCTTTGCCAGCAGCCAGGTCCACCAACACCGAACCGGGCTTCATGGCCTTGATCATGTCTTCCGTCACCAGCACCGGCGCGGCGCGGCCCGGGATCAGCGCGGTCGAGATCACCACATCGGCCTGCGCCACGCGCTTGGCCACCTCGACCTTCTGCCGCTCCAGCCAGCTCGGCGGCATGGGGCGGGCATAGCCGCCCACGCCCTGGGCGGCTTCCTTTTCTTCATCGGTCTCGTAGGGCACATCGATGAACTTGGCGCCCAGCGATTCGACCTGCTCTTTCACCGAGGGCCGCACGTCGGAGGCCTCGATCACCGCACCCAGGCGCT
>RXJO01000196.1:0-255 GCA_003987795.1 Curvibacter sp. | reverse complement strand
TGCGCTGGTACCTGTCAGCGGCGATCATCACGGCCTTGTAGCCGGCCAGGTTGGCCTGCGAGGACAGCACGTCCATGCTCTGGGCACGGGTGGTGCGGGGCGCGGCTTCCAGGGCGAAAGCGGTCAGCTTGGCGTCGGTCATGGCCTGCAAGCCGTCCTTGTCGAACGGGTTGAGCATGCCAATCAGCACGGCGCCGGGCTTCATCTGGGCGCGCTCGTCCGCCTGGGGCGCACGCACCTTGAGCACCATGTCGG
>RXJO01000016.1:1869-12727 GCA_003987795.1 Curvibacter sp. | reverse complement strand
TGGTGCCGGGCTTGGCGCCGGAGCCGTGACAGGTGTCGCAGGTGTCCCAGCTCGGGATGCGGATCTGCGCATCCTTGCCTCGGGCGGCCTCTTCGAGGGTGACCTCCATGGCGTAGCTGAGGTCGCTGCCGCGGTAGACCTGACGCCCACCCGCACGTCCGCCACGCTGCTGGCCGAACATGTCGCCGAAGATGTCACCAAAGGCTTCGGCAAAGCCGCCAAAGCCTTCGGCGCCACCCGGGCCGCGCATGTTCGGATCCACGCCGGCATGGCCGTGCTGGTCATAGGCGGCCCGCTTCTGCGGGTCGCTGAGCATTTCGTAGGCTTCCTTGGCTTCCTTGAATTTTTCTTCGGCAGCCTTGGCCGCATCGCCCTGATTGCGGTCAGGGTGATGCTTCATCGCCAGTTTGCGATAAGCCTTCTTGATCTCTTCATCCGAGGCGGTCTTGCCGACGCCCAGGACTTCGTAATAGTCTCGTTTAGCCATTGGTTTTCCGAGCCGTATTCAACACAAACGCCGCGCAGGTCCCAGGCCTGGGTCCGGCGCGGCGGGCGAAGTGGCCGTAGCCGGGGATCAGCCCTTCTTCACTTCCTTGACTTCAGCGTCCACCACGTTGTCGTCGGCGGGCTTGGAGGCAGATTCCGTGCCAGCGGCGCCGGCACCTGCTGCACCGCCTGCGGCGGCTTGCTGCGCAGCCTGTTCGGCTTGCATGTCGGCGTACATCTTCTCACCCAGCTTCTGGCTGGCGGTCATGAGCGCATTGCTCTTTTCCTCGATGGCCGCCTTGTCCTCGCCCTTCAGGGCTTCTTCCAGGTCCTTGATGGCGGCTTCGATCTTTTCCTTCTCGCCAGCTTCGAGCTTGTCGCCGTAGTCGGTCAGGCTCTTCTTCACGCTGTGCACGGTGGCCTCGCCCTGGTTGCGGGCTTGCACGATTTCGAGCTTCTTCTTGTCTTCGGCGGCGTTCAGCTCGGCGTCCTTCACCATCTTCTGGATTTCCTCTTCGGACAGACCCGAGTTGGCCTTGATGGTGATCTTGTTTTCCTTGCCGGTGCCCTTGTCCTTGGCGCCCACGTGCAAGATGCCGTTGGCGTCGATGTCAAACGACACTTCGATCTGGGGCAGGCCGCGCGGTGCGGGCGGGATGCCTTCGAGGTTGAATTCGCCGAGCAGCTTGTTGCCCGAGGCCATTTCGCGCTCGCCCTGGAACACCTTGATGGTCACGGCCGGCTGGTTGTCGTCGGCGGTGGAGAAGGTCTGCGCGAACTTGGTCGGGATCGTGGTGTTCTTGCTGATCATCTTGGTCATGACACCGCCCAGGGTTTCGATGCCCAGGGACAGCGGGGTCACGTCCAGCAGCAGCACGTCCTTGCGGTCGCCCGACAGCACCTGGCCCTGAATCGCAGCGCCCACGGCCACGGCTTCGTCGGGGTTCACGTCCTTACGCGGATCCTTGCCGAAGAACTCTTTCACCTTTTCCTGCACCTTGGGCATGCGGGTCATGCCGCCGACCAGGATCACGTCGTGGATCTCGCCCACGGTCACGCCGGCATCCTTGATGGCCATGCGGCACGGAGCGATGGTGCGCTCGATCAGCTCTTCCACCAGTTGCTCCAGCTTGGCGCGGGTCAGCTTGATGTTCAGGTGCTTGGGGCCCGAGGCGTCGGCGGTGATGTAGGGCAGGTTCAGGTCGGTGGCGGCCGAGGACGACAGCTCGATCTTGGCCTTTTCAGCGGCTTCCTTCAGGCGTTGCAGGGCCAGCACGTCCTTGGACAGGTCAACACCCTGTTCCTTTTTGAACTCGGTGATGATGTAGTCGATGATGCGTTGGTCGAAGTCTTCGCCGCCCAGGAAGGTGTCACCGTTGGTGGACAGCACTTCAAACTGCTTCTCACCATCGACATCGGCGATTTCGATGATGGACACGTCGAACGTGCCACCACCCAGGTCATAGACGGCGATCTTGCGGTCACCCTTTTCGCTCTTGTCCAGGCCGAAGGCCAGGGCGGCAGCGGTGGGCTCGTTGATGATGCGCTTGACTTCCAGGCCGGCGATGCGGCCGGCGTCTTTGGTTGCCTGACGCTGGGCATCGTTGAAGTAGGCGGGCACGGTGATCACGGCCTCGGTCACTTCTTCGCCGAGGTAGTCTTCGGCGGTCTTCTTCATCTTGCGCAGGATGTCAGCCGACACCTGTTGGGCCGACAGGCGCTTGCCGCGCACTTCCACCCAGGCGTCGCCGTTGTCGGCGGCCACGATGGAGTAGGGCATCAGGTTGATGTCCTTTTGCACTTCCTTTTCGGTGAACTTGCGGCCGATCAGGCGCTTGATCGCGTACAGAGTGTTCTTGGGGTTGGTCACGGCCTGGCGCTTGGCCGAAGCACCCACCAGCACTTCGCCGTCTTCCTGGTACGCCACGATCGACGGGGTGGTGCGTGCACCTTCCGAGTTCTCGATCACCTTGGTGGTGTTGCCTTCCATGATGGACACGCAGCTGTTGGTGGTGCCCAAGTCAATACCGATGATTTTTCCCATGATTTACTCCTGTATTCGATGACGCGGCCGTATGCCGGCCCGCGCACGTTGTTTGATTCGTCTTGTTGATGAGTTGTGGATAACTTTCAGGGTTTCAAGTCCCTGGGGCATCCAGACTCAAAAAATTCACTTGGGCGCCGCCACGGTCACCAGGGCCGGGCGCAGCACGCGCTCGGCGATCAGGTAGCCCTTTTGCAGCACGCTCACGATGGTGTTGGCTTCCTGGTCTGCGGGGACCATGCTGATGGCCTGGTGCTGGTGCGGATCGAACTTGGCGCCGGCCGCCGGCGCAATGGCGAGCACCTTGTTGCGCTCAAGTGCGGCGGTCAGTTGGCGCAGGGTGGCTTCGGCACCTTCGCGGATCTGCTCGGGTTTGGCATCCTTGATGGCCAAGCCGGCTTCCAGGCTGTCGCACACCGGCAGCAGGCTTTCGGCAAAGCTTTCGATGCCGAACTTGCGGGCCTTGGCGATCTCCTCCTCGGCGCGGCGACGGGCGTTTTCAGCCTCGGCCTTGGCGCGCAGGAACTGGTCTGCCAGATCTGCGCTCTTGGCCTTGAGGGCAGCCAGTTCGGCCTGGGCCTGGGCGAGGGCCTCGACGTCGTTGGCGGCCTGGGCAGCTTCTTGCTCTTCGGGGCTCATCGGGCCGCCTGGCATGGCCTGATTCTGGTGTTCTTTGTTTTCAGACATTCGGATTCGGGTCGATAAGTGGAAGAAAAGAGGATGTCGCGGCAGATGGGGCCGCGCTTGCGCTTTTCAAGGCGTGGATTGTCCACTGGATTCGCTGCTGCAAAAAAAGCGATGGGCGCTTGTATTTTGGGAATCGGTGGCGCTACAATCGTGGGCTTTGCCTTGCCGTACTGCTACAGACGCAGCGGACGGCTTCACCCAGAAGGAGTACTCAATGCGTCATTATGAAATCGTTTTGCTGATTCACCCGGATCAGAGCGAACAGGTTCCGGCCATGCTGGAGCGCTACAAGGGCATGATCACCGCCGGCGGCGGCAAGATCCACCGCGTGGAAGACTGGGGCCGTCGTCAACTGGCGTACCTGATCAACAAGCTGGCCAAGGCCCACTACCTGTGCGTCAACATCGAAGCCGACCAGGCTGTGATGGCCGAACTGGAACACGCTTTCAAGTTCAACGATGCCGTGCTGCGTCACCTGACCGTCGTCAAGAAGAAGGCTGACACCGGCCCGTCTTCGATGATGAAGACCGTCGAGCGTGAAGAGGCCCGCAAGGCCCAGCAAGCTGAATTCGCCGCTGCCAACAACTAAGGCCTGCGTCCAGTTCGTTTGACTGATTCAAAGGGGAAGTGAACCACGTCGCTCTGACCGCCGTGATCGTAGAGGCCAAGCCGATGCGATTCACACCTGCCGGTCTGCCTGCCATTGACTTGAGGCTCGAATCCGAGTCGGAGGTCGAAGAAGCTGGGCAGAAGCGCAAGGTGCAGGTGGCCATCAGGGCTGTTGCACTCGGTAGCACCGCCGAACGGCTTGCCAAGCAGGCTCTCGGCTCGGTCTGGAAGTTCTCTGGATTTCTGGCCACACCGCGCAACGTCAAGACCGTCGTTTTTCACATCCAGGAATTCCAGCAAGATTAAATTTCAGGAGGCCAACATGGCCACGTTCAAGAAGTTCAACAAAGACAAGCGCCCGAAGCGCAACACCCAGTCCCTGCTGTTCAAGCGCAAGCGCTTCTGCCGCTTCACCGTCGCTGGCGTCGAAGAAATCGACTACAAGGATGTCGACACCCTGCGTGACTTCATCGCTGAAAACGGCAAGATCATCCCCGCTCGCCTGACCGGCACGCGCGCCATCTACCAGCGTCAGCTGAACACCGCCATCAAGCGCGCCCGCTTCCTGGCTCTGGTGCCTTACAGCGACCAGCACAAGATCTAAGGAGAACAACCATGCAAATCATCCTGCTCGAAAAGGTTGTGAACCTGGGTAACCTCGGCGAAATCGTCAAGGTCAAGGACGGCTACGCCCGCAACTTCCTGATCCCGTCGGGCCGTGCCCGCCGCGCCACCGAAGCTGCCAAGGCCGAATTCGAAGCCAAGCGCGCTGAGCTGGAAAAGGCTGCCGCCGCCAAGCTGGCCGAAGCCCAAGCCCAAGGCGAAAAGCTGGCTGGCTCGACCGTCAAGGTCACCCAGAAGGCTGGCGTTGACGGCCGTCTGTTCGGTTCGGTCACCAACCACGACATCGCTGAAGAGCTGGTCAAGCAAGGCTACCAAGTGGTCAAGGCTCAGATCCGTCTGCCCAACGGCCCCCTGAAGGTGGTTGGCGACAGCACCATCAGCGTGGCTCTGCACACTGACGTGGTCGTTGAAGTGAACGTCTCGGTGTACGGCGAAACCGCCTGATCACCGGAGTCGTCACTCCAGTCAAGCCGCCTTCGGGCGGCTTTTCTTTTTGGGGCCTCGCCTGGCGCAAGTCCCATTTGTCCCCTCGATTTCCCCCGCTGTTGCACAGCTTATCCCCAGCCTTGGGGCTGACGGAAGGCGTTGAAACGCTTACGATTTGAGGCTGCCAAGGAAAGCCATGTCTGCCATTTTTCCGCCTGTTGACTCTGATTTCGAGCCTGACTTCCACCTGCCTGCCGGCATCGAGATGCCGCCACCACTGGAGTCGGCGCCAGCCCAGCATGCGATCGAGCGCTCGGTGGATCGTGAGGTGGCCAAGCTTCGTGTGCCGCCCCATTCGATCGAGGCCGAGTCGAGTGTGTTGGGAGGCTTGTTGCTGGACAACAGTGCCTGGGACCGTGTGGCCGACGTGGTCAGCGAGGGTGACTTCTACCGTTACGAGCACCGTGTGGTGTTCGGGGTGCTCAGTTCGCTGATCAATGCCGCCAAGCCGGCCGATGTGATCACGGTCTATGAGGCTTTGCAGAACCTCGGCAAGGCCGAGGAGGTCGGTGGCCTGGCTTATCTCAACTCGCTGGCCCAATATGTGCCGAGCGCCAGCAACATCCGCCGCTACGGCGAGATCGTCCGTGAGCGCTCGATCCTGCGCAAGCTGGTGACTGCCAGCGATGAGATTGCCACGGTGGCCTTCAACCCCCAGGGTCGGGCCGTCGACAAAATCCTCGATGAGGCCGAGCAGAAGATCTTCAAGATCTCGGAAGAAGGCTCGCGCAACAAGCAGGGCTTCCAGTCCATGGATTCGTTGGTGGTCGATCTGCTGGACCGTGTCCAGGAGATGGCCGACAACACCAACGACATCACCGGCGTGCCCACCGGCTTCTATGACCTGGATCGCATGACCTCCGGTCTGCAGGCGGGTGACCTGGTGGTGCTGGCGGCCCGTCCCTCGATGGGTAAGACGGCTTTCGCCATCAACATCGCCGAGCACGTGGCCTTGAACGAGGGCCTGCCGGTGGCGGTGTTCTCCATGGAAATGGGTGCCGCCCAGTTGGCGGTGCGTATCGTGGGTTCGATTGGTCGGATCAACCAGGGCAATCTGCGCACCGGCAAGCTCACCGATGATGAGTGGCCGCGTCTGACCGAGGCCATCGAACGCCTTCGCACCGTGTCGCTGCACATCGATGAGACCCCGGGCCTGTCGCCCAGTGAATTGCGCGCCAACTCGCGTCGACTGGCGCGCCAGTGCGGCAAGATGGGCTTGATTGTGGTCGACTACCTGCAGCTGATGAGTGGTTCGGGTTCTGCGGCCAGCGCCGACAACCGGGCCACCGAGCTCGGTGAAATCTCCCGGGGCCTGAAGATGTTGGCCAAAGAGTTGCAGTGCCCTGTGATTGCGCTGTCGCAGTTGAACCGAAGCGTGGAGCAGCGCACCGACAAGCGTCCCATGATGAGTGACTTGCGTGAATCCGGCGCCATCGAGCAGGATGCGGACATCATCATGTTCATCTACCGCGACGACTACTACAACAAGGAAAGCAAGGATCAGAACATGGCCGAGGTGATCATCGGCAAGCAACGTAACGGTCCGACGGGCACGGTGAAGCTGTATTTCCACAAGTCGCAGACCCGCTTCGAGAGTCTGGCGCACGGCTCCGGCGACGATTTCTGAGCCGCCGATCTCATGGTCCCCGGTCTTGCGGGGCGGCTTGAAACAAAAACGCCCGGCTGTGCCGGGCGTTTTGCATGGGGCGTGCTGGGTTCAGAGCACTTCGCTGGCAAAGTCTGCCAGGCGAGAGCGCTCGCCACGGGCCAGCGTGATGTGTCCGCTGTGCGGCCAGCCCTTGAACTTGTCGACGGCAAAGGTCAGGCCCGATGAGCCCTCGGTCAGGTAAGGGGTGTCGATCTGCGCCAGGTTGCCCATGCAGATGATCTTGGTGCCCGGGCCGGCCCGGGTGATCAGGGTCTTCATCTGCTTGGGGGTCAGGTTCTGGGCTTCGTCGATGATCACGTACTTGTTGAGGAAGGTGCGACCGCGCATGAAGTTCATGCTCTTGATCTTGATGCGGCTGCGGATCAGTTCATTGGTGGCGGCGCGCCCCCACTCGCCTGCGTTGCCGCCGTCGCCCTTGGCCAGAAACTCGAGGTTGTCATCGAGGGCGCCCATCCAGGGGCCCATCTTTTCTTCCTCGGTGCCCGGCAGGAAGCCGATGTCCTCGCCCACGCTCACCGTGGCCCGGGTCATGATGATTTCGGTGTAGCGGCGGTCGTCGAGCACCTGTGTCAGGCCTGCAGCCAGGGCCATCAAGGTCTTGCCGGTGCCGGCCGTGCCGGTCAGCGTGACGAAGTCGATCTCGGGATCGGTCAGCAGGTTCATCGCGAAGTTCTGCTCGCGGTTGCGTGTGGTTACGCCCCAGACGGCATTCTTGGCGTGGGCAAAGTCCTTCAGGGTCTGCAGCACGGCCGTCTTGCCGCGGATCTCGGTCACACGCGCGTACAGGCTGGGCTCGCCAGGTGCCTCGAAGAACACGAACTGGTTGATCAGCAGGTTGGGCACGATGGGGCCCGAGATGCGGTAATAGGTGTGCGAGCCGCTCTGCCAGCTTTCGACCGATTTGCCATTCTTGGCCCAGAAGTCGGCAGGCAGTGCCAGGGCGCCTGAGTAGAGCAGGTCGCCGTCTTCCAGGGTTTTGTCGTTCTGGTAGTCCTCGGCAGTCAGGCCCAGGGCGCGGGCCTTCACCCGCATGTTGATGTCCTTGGAGACCAGCACCACCTCGCGGGTGGGTGCACCTTCCTGGCCCTGTGGGCTGTGCAGATGGCGCAGCGCCTCGACCACGCCCAGGATCTGGTTGTCGGCCTTGCCCTGGGGCAGGCTGGTGGGCAGGGTGTAGTTGAGCGGACGGGTCTGGAAGAACAGCTTGCCACCCGCTTCACGGTGACCGGTGGTGTCGAGTTGCAGGCCTGCTGTGATGTCGGCACCTTGTGCTGCGGCCAGGGCATCGAGCGAGCGGCTGGTCTGGCGCGCATTGCGTGCCACTTCGGTCATGCCCTTCTTGTGACTGTCGAGCTCTTCCAGCACGATCATCGGCAGGAAGATGTCGTGTTCCTCGAAGCGGAACAGGCACATGGGGTCGTGCATCAGCACATTGGTGTCCAGCACGAACAGCTTGGTCGGTCCGGTGTGCCGTGCCTTGCGGCTGCGTGCTGCAGCCTTCGGGGCTTCGGTGGCCTTGACCGCCTTGCTGGGGGTCGCGGTGGCGGACAGTGTGGTGGGCACCTCGGTCGCGATCGGTGCGGTCGTGCTCGGGCTCAGCAGCGCTGCTGCCTGGGTGGATGGGGCCTTGCGTCGGCTGGGGGTCTTGGCGGCTGGGGCGACCGGTGCCGCGGGGGCGGCCGGGATGGCCAGCAGCGCCTCCGGTGTCTCACGCTTGGCCTCCGGGTGATTCGAGTCGGCGGCCCGGCTGCGTGAGCCGGCCTTGCGCGATTGGCCTTCGCCAGTGCTGGCATAGGCGCTGGTAGGCAGGATGGTGGCTTTCTTCGATGGGGCGGGCGGCAGGGGCATGGAAGGTCAGACTCCAGAAAAAGCACGGAAAGTGGAATGGCGAGCGCTCGGAGCAGTCCGAGAAGCAAAAAAGCCGCCAGGAGACCTGAGCGGCTTTTGAGGAGGAGGGTGGCGGTGCGAAACCAGCAACATATGCGAGTCATTATGCATGACTCGGCGGGCCCTCCAGGGATCGGCTGGGGTTGATCAGGCGGCCTTCTTGAGGGCCTTGAGTTCCTTGACCGACTTCAGCACTTCGTCGACGTGGCCCGGCACCTTGAGGCCGCGCCATTCTTCTTTGAGAATGCCGTCCTCGCCAATCAGGAAGGTGCTGCGTTCGATGCCCTTGACCTTCTTGCCGTACATGATCTTGTTCTTGACCACGCCGAACATATGGCACATTTTTTCTTCGGTATCGGCGATCAGCTCGAAGGGCAGTTCCAGCTTGAGCTTGAACTCGTCGTGCGACTTCATGTTGTCGCGCGACACGCCGAACACGGTGGCGCCGGCCTTCACAAAATCCTTGTATTTGTCGCGGAACTGCATCGCCTCGGTGGTGCAGCCCGGGGTGTTGTCCTTCGGGTAGAAGTACAGCACCAGAATCTGGCCCAGGTGGGAGGAGTTCGACACCTTGATCCCACCCGTGGCGTTCGCTTCGAATTCAGGGATGGACTTGTTGACAACGATCGCCATAGAACTTCAATCTCGTGTGACAGGTGTGACCTAAGATGGGTGGGTCTGGAGGCATTGCACCCCTCTTTTGATTGCCCGCTCCATCCGCAACCCGAGATTTTACCTCTAAATCGTCGGCATCAGGGTTGCACGGCCTTGTCGTTCTCGATCAGCAGTGCGGCGGCCACCTTGCGGCCCTCCTGGGCCAGGATGTTGTAGGTGCGGCAGGCGGCCTGGGTGTCCATCGTCTCCAGCCCGATGCGCCGGGCCATCAGGGCCTTCAACCAGGCGGCTGGCGGAAAACGGTTGCGTCGCCCACTGCCGAAGATCACCAGTTCGCAATCGATCTGGGCGAGTTCCTCGAAATGGGCTTCGGTCAGGTCCTCGAAGCGGTCTGCGGGCCATGACTGGCGCTGCCCCTGGGAGCTGATGATCAGGCTGCCGGCATGTTTTTCGCCGTTGATGGCCACCCAGCCCTCCCCATAGGCGGTGATGGACTGGACGTCGAATTGGTCGGGTTGCAGCTTCATGGGGCACGGGGTTGGGGCAAAGAGGCGCACAAGCACGGTGCGCTGCAGGCTGCGATGCAGAACTGTGGTCAAATTATAGGTTTCGCTTCTGCCGACTTACCCAGGAGGGGGCTTTCCCGTCACCATGAAAACTGTCCAGAAATCTGCCAAGCTTGCCAACGTCTGCTATGACATCCGCGGTCCCATCATGGACCGAGCGCGTCAGATGGAAGACGAAGGCCAGAAGATCATCAAGCTCAACATTGGCAATCTGGCGGTCTTTGGTTTCGACTCTCCGGAGGAAATCCAGCAGGACATGATCCGCAACCTGCCTAACTCGGCGGGTTACTCCGACAGCAAGGGCATCTTCGCCGCACGCAAGGCGGTGATGCATTACACCCAGCAGCAAGGCATCAAGGGCGTCACGCTCGATGACATCTACCTGGGCAACGGCGCCAGCGAGCTCATCGTGATGGCCACCAACGCCCTGCTCGACAACGGCGATGAATTGCTGCTGCCCTCGCCCGACTACCCGCTGTGGACGGCCGCAGCCAGCCTGTCCGGTGGCACCCCGGTGCACTACCGCTGCGATGAGGCCAATGGATGGATGCCTGATCTGGACGACATCCGCAGCAAGATCACCCCCCGTACCAAGGGCATCGTGGTGATCAACCCCAACAACCCGACCGGGGCCCTGTATTCGGACGCGCTGCTCAAGGCCATCGTGGCGATCGCCCGCGAACATGGCCTGGTGATCTTTGCCGACGAGGTCTACGACAAGGTGCTTTATGACGACGTCAAGCACACCGCCATCGGTTCGCTGAGCGAAGATGTGCTGACCCTCACCTTCAACTCCCTGTCCAAGAGCTACCGCAGCTGTGGCTACCGGGCCGGCTGGATGGTGGTGTCGGGTGACAAGAAGCCTGCCAAGGATTACATCGAGGGCCTGAACATGCTCTCGAACATGCGCCTGTGCTCCAACGTGCCCGGTCAGTGGGCCATCCAGACGGCACTCGGCGGCTATCAGAGCATCAACGATCTGGTCTGCGAAGGCGGCCGGCTGCGCCGCCAGCGCGACCTGGCCTACGAACTGATCACCGCCATCCCCGGCGTCAGCTGCGTCAAGCCCACGGCGGCGTTGTACATGTTCCCGCGCCTGGACCCGGCGGTCTACCCGATCAAGGATGACCAGCAGTTCTTCCTCGAACTGCTGGAAGAAACCCGCGTGATGCTGGTGCAGGGCAC
>RXJO01000016.1:0-1819 GCA_003987795.1 Curvibacter sp. | reverse complement strand
CCACTTCCGCATCGTGTTCCTGCCCCACGAAGATGACTTGCGCGAGGCCATCGGCCGCATTGCCCGCTTCCTGGAGCAGTACCGCAAGCGGGTCAACGCGGCCTGATCCGTCACCCTCTGGAGCCCGTGAACCATGCGCCGTCTGACAGCATCGATCCTGATTGCCTGGATCGCCTGTGCCGTTGGCTCGGCCCGGGCGGCAGAGGCCGCCCCCGATCCGGTCAGCTTCGGCCACAAAGACTGGTTGCTGCAGTGCGACAACACGCGAACCTGCCGAGCCGTGGGCTATCAGGAAGATGGTGGTGACTCCGACCCCGTCAGCTTGATGCTGACCCGGGTTGCCGGGCCATCGACCCCGGTGCTCGCTCAACTCACGGTGTCCAGCGAGAACAAGGTGCAGGGACCCTTGAAGCTCAGCGCGGGGCGTTTCAGCCTGGGTGGCCTGGAAGGCGATAGCCCGCAGATCCCTGGCGAAAAAGTGCCTGAGCTGTTACGTGAGCTTCTGCGCAGCTCCCAGGCCAGGGTCAGCGCTGGCCCCGCACAAGCCTCCTGGACACTGTCACTGGCTGGGCTGAATGCCGTGTTGCTGAAGATGGACGAGGCCCAGGGGCGACTCGATACCTCCGGCGCGCTGGTGAAGCGCGGCAGGCGTGACGAGTCTTTGGTTCTCGCGCCCTTGCTGCCGCCTCAACTGCCGGCGTTCAAGACCTTGGCGCCGACACGCGCCCGTGATTCAGCCCTGCTCAAGCCCCTGCTCGCGGCGATTGACCCGAAAGTATTGGCCGATCAATGCAACAGCCCTCAAATCGATGCGGGCTCGGCCTCGGTGACCCGTCTGTCGGATCACCGCGTGCTGCTGTCGGTGCCCTGCAGCATGGGGGCCTACAACTTCACCACCCTGCACTGGATCGCCCGGGATCAGCCTCCGTACAGTCCCGAAGCACAGGAGGCCAATGGTGATTTCGACCCCAAGACCGGCACGGTCTCCTTGAGCATGAAGGGGCGCGGGCTGGGCGATTGCTGGACCGAACAGACATGGCGGTTCAACGGACAGGGCTTTGTGCTTGCCGGCCAATCCAGCACGGGTTTGTGCCGGGGTTTTCCGGGCGGCGCCTGGAACCTGCCCGAATACGTGACGCGTTGAGTCCCCCATCTCGGTATTTTTCAACTTTTGAAGTGAACTCCATGAAACCCATCCAAGTAGGCCTTCTGGGCATTGGCACCGTTGGCAGTGGCACCTTCCACGTGCTGCAACGCAACCAGGAAGAAATCCGCCGCCGCGCGGGCCGTGGCATCGAGATCACCATGGTGGCTGACCTGGACGTCGAGCGCGCCCGCGCTGTGGTGGGCGATCAGGTGAAGGTCGTCAATGACGCCCGCGCCGTGATTGCCAACCCTGAAATCGACATCGTGATCGAATTGATCGGTGGCTATGGCATCGCCAAGGCTTTGGTGCTCGAAGCCATTGCCGCCGGCAAGCACGTGGTCACGGCCAACAAGGCCCTGCTGGCCGTGCACGGCACCGAGATCTTCGCTGCGGCCTCGGCCAAGGGCGTGATGGTGGCCTTCGAGGCGGCGGTCGCGGGCGGCATCCCCATCATCAAGTCGCTGCGCGAAGGCCTCACGGCCAATGCCATCCAGTGGATCGCAGGCATCATCAACGGCACCACCAACTTCATCCTGTCCGAAATGCGTGACAAGGGCCTGGACTTTGATGTGGTGCTCAAGGAGGCGCAGCGCCTGGGCTATGCCGAAGCCGATCCCACCTTCGACATCGAAGGCGTGGATGCGGCCCACAAGGCCACCCTGATGAGCGCCA
>RXJO01000021.1 GCA_003987795.1 Curvibacter sp. | reverse complement strand
GCCGTACTGCGCCTGGAAGCTGCTCGACTGCAGCACGCCCAGCACGAGGTTCTGCGCCTTGACGTACTCCGCCGCCGCGCCCGCCTCCGTGAAGGCGGGGAAGCCCGACGCGGCCGCGAGGTCCAGGTAGAACTCCGTCGACGTCGCCGACCCGTTCACCGCGCTCGCGTTCTGCAGCAGGAAGCGCCGCAGCAGCGACGACGACGTCGTCGCCGTCGCCTGGCACGAGCACGCGATGACGTTCAGCGGGCAGTTCAGCAGCCCCGCGGTGATCGAGCACGACTGCGGCGTGCCGGAGCACACCGTCGAGCCGAGGTCGCCGCTCTTGAACTGGCTGTTCACCAGGCACGTCGTCAGCGAGAAGATCTTGTCGACGTTGGTCTGGTCCACGTAGTTGACGCCGCCAGCCACGAGGGCGGGCAAGAAGGCGCGCTTGAACGTCGAGATGTTGAACTGCGCGAACCGCGTCAGCGCCTGCGACACCTTCAGCACCTGCTGCGCCGCGCGCACCAGCGCCGACGAGCGCACCGACGCCGCCGACAGACGCGGGTCCACCACCTGGAACGTCGCCGTCGTCGCCGCCGTCAGCGTCGAGCACGGGTTCACGCTCGACTCGCCAGGCGCCAGCAGCGACGCCGGCTTCGTCGCCGGGCAGCTGATCGACAGCGACGCCAGCGCCTCCACGCCCGTCGTCAGCACCGTCGACCCGATGAAGCCCGCCGAGAAGCGAGCCGTGCCGTTCACCACGCGCGCGTACAGCGTGCCGAACGTCGTGAAGGCGGGCGCCGCGGCAAGCACGACGCTCGACCCGCTGTTCGAGTTCAGCGTCAGCGCGAGGATCGACTCCGAGTCGCCCCAAACCGGGTTGTCCGACGCGTCAGCCACCAGCACCGACAGGTTGAACGCCGACAGCGCCTGCGCGGACAGGAAGGCCACGCCGTTGTTGATCGTCGCGTTCGTCTTCGTCGCGAAGGTCGCGTTCGGCAGCGTGCAGCCCGTCGTGCACAGCCCGTTCGCGCGCAGGTTGAAGCCCGTGATGTTGAGGCGGATCGCAACAGCCGCCTGCGCGAACACGTTCACCGCCGCCGTCGCCGCGATGCCGCTCGTCGACGACTGCACCGTCCACGCGTACAGGCCGTCGGGGCCAGTCCACGCCACGCTGCTGAACGACGCCGTGCCCGCTGACATGGTCGCGCTCGAGCCGCCGCCCACAGTCAGCGGCAGCTGCACGCCCGGCACGCTCGGCGCCACGCGCCAGAACACCGACGCCGTGCTGCCGAACTCCGACGCGCCGCTCGCGACGTTGGGCATGCCGCTCATCAGCCCGCTCGCCTGCCACGCCGCAGGCAGCGGGTCGATCGCGCGCACCACCACGCTCGTCTGCCAGTTCGGCCCGGTGTACACCGCGCGCGACTTGACGGCGAACGGCGGCAGCTGCGTCGCCAAGTCGAACGTCAGCCGCGACGCCGCCACGACCGTGTCGATGCGCCCGGACGTCGCCGTGCTGCCCAGCGTCGCCGACGACACCTGCAGGCGGATGCCGCCCGCGAGCCCAAGCCGCACCGACGAGTTCGTGAACACCACCTGGAAGCGGAACGCGCCGCCCACCACCTGCGCCGACGTGCCCGCCGCGACCGTGATGCCGTTCACAAGCGCGTCCGTCGTCGTCGCCGTCGAGTTGACGTTGACCGCGTTCAGCGTCGGGATCGTCTTGCCCGTCAGCCCGTCGACCGCCTTGATCGACAGCACCGTCGCGGCGTCCTGCGAGTCACCCCAGCACTGCGCGCCGGCCGCCGTCAGCATCACCGCGTAGAACTCGTACGCCACGCCCGTCTTCAGCAGCTGCCCGCGGTACGCCGACGACGTGTTCGTCAGCAGCTTCACAGACGCCGACTTGCACACGCTGATCAGGTACGTGAAGGACGTCGACGCGCGGTCGGGCCCGATGATCGCCACCGAGTTCGCGTTCAGCACGCGCAGCGTGATGCTGCACGTGTACGTGTTCGCGCCCGTGTCGGGGAACGTCAGGCTCACCTCCGCCTGGTCGTTCGTGAACGTCGAGCTGATCGGCGACGACGCGAAGTTGCAGTCCGTCGACGACACCGTCATCGCGCACGTCGGGCAGTTCGTCACCGCCACCTCGCTGCGCCCGTCCGCGCCGAGGCCGAGGATCTGCGTGCGCAGCCGCATCGCGCGCCCAGCGTGCGCGTACATGGGGATCGCCGACGAGCCCACGCCGTTGTCCCACACCGTCGGCCGCAGCACGTTGAAGCGCGTCGGCGTCAGCGCCGCGATGAGCACCGACGACACCTGCACAGTGCACGCCGCCGCCGTCGCGCACCGGCCCGCGCCAGAGCCCGCCGTGAACGTGATGGCGCAGTTGCCGCTGTTGTCCGAGCCCAGGAACGCCACGTTGAACACCGCGTAGCCGTCCACCAGCGACGAGTTCGTCGTCGTCACGTTGGCCGTCGGGCACGCCGCCGAGAAGGTCACCGCGATCTTGTTGTCCGCGCCGACCGCGACGTACGAGTTCGACTGCGCCGCCGTCGTCACGCCCGTCAGCGCAACGTAGAAGGTGTTCGCCACGCCAGCCGTCATCAGCGCCACCGACTGCGTGTACAGCACCGTCAGCGTCAGGCTGCTCAGGCCCACCGCCACCGAGTACTTCGCCGCCGGGAACAGCGCGCCCGATCCGGTGAGGCGCGACGAGATGGTCACGCCGCCGTTGAGGTACGCCGTGTAGATGGGCACCACCTGGCGCTGCGGCGTCGTGAAGCTGAAGTTCACCAAGCCCGCGCCCTGCGACACGTAGCCGCTCGACTGCGAGATGCCCGTCGCGTCCGCCATCTGGAAGTTCGACTGGTACACGGGGAAGTTGTACGCCGACGTGCCGTCAGCCGAGAGGTCGATGCCGACCGACGCCGTGTTCCACGTGCACTGGAAGCGGTCCTCGGGCCACTGGCAGCCGACCGTGCCGTAGAACTCGTCCAGGAAGCCGTTGTCGTCGACCGCCGACACGGGCGTCACCAGCCACGTGTTCAGCGCCACAAGCGTCGCCGGCCGCGAGATGCCCTGCGCGGCCTGAGCCGCCGTCAGCGACACCGTCGGCAGCAGCGCCGTCGCCGTCGTCGCAACGCGCACCGCGAAGTTGTTCGACGACACCGACACCGTGCACACGCTGCACGGCGCCGTGAACCACATGCGCTGGATCTGGTACGCGTTGAACACCCACGACTTGCTGTTCAGCGTGCCGCCGTTGCCGTTCGTCGACGTCGTCACCGAGAAGGACGGCGTGCCCGCCGTCGACACCGTCGTCGCAGGCGCCACGCCAGCCACAGCGATCGCCGAGTCCTCCGACCCAGTCGCCCACAGCGACACCGCGATCGGCGCGTTCACGCGCACCTTGCGCGGGATGTACCCGACAAGCGTCTGCTGCGTCGCCGCCGTCGTCACGACGAAGGTCGCCGGCACGTTGAACGTCGTCGCCGACGCGCCGCCGAACACGCCGCCCAGCAGGTACGCCGCGCGGATGCGGCACGACGCGCACGTGCGCGAGAAGAGCACCGTCGCCGTGAAGGCGCTGCCCACGTTGGTGAACTGCAGCGCGCCGTGGCTCAGCTGGTTCGTGCCCGCCGCGCTGCGCAGCACGCCACCGTTGCCGATCGTCCACACGTTGCCGCTCGTGATGGTCGCGCTGGGGTACAGGTTGAACGTCGTGTCCGCCGGCGCAGGCGCCGCGAACGGGATGTTGCCGATCTTGCCGCGCGGCAGCAGGTTCAGCGTCACCACCGACGCCACCGTCAGCGCCACGGACGTGCCCGTCGTCGTCACGCCCGCAGGCAGCGCGCTCGAGATCACGATCTCCTGCGCCCACTGCGTCGTCGACACCACGTTGATGGCAGAGCTGTACGCGATCAGGCTCGCCGGGTTCGCGTTCATCGTGTTGTACAGCGCGCTCTGCGACGCCGACGGCGTGAAGGTGAAGCGCAGCACGCACGCCTGGCACGCCGACGCGAACGTCAGCCACAGCGTCGCGCGCCCGTTCGCCACGACCCCGGTGAACGTCGGCGCGCCGCCGTTGTTGCAGCCCGTCCACGAGTCCGTCGTCACCGTCACCGTGCCGCTCGCGCCCACAACGCGCGTGCCCGTCGAGTCGCGCACGTCCATCGTGATGGGGAACGCCACGCCGACAGGGATCGCGCTCGTCGTGTACGCGAAGTTGACGCCGCTGCTCAGCGAGCCCGACAGCGCCAGGCCCGCCGTGTTGCAGCCCGTGCCGCCGCTGCACGAGTACACCGCCGTGTCGTTGCAGGGGTCGCCCAGCGCCGTGGTCAGGATCGCCAGCTGACGCGGCTCCGCCTGCGGCTTCCAGTAGAAGGCGTGGCCCGCCGGCGACGTGATGCCGCTGACGGCGCCCGTGTACGTCGACGACGCCGCGCTCGCGGCGAAGCCGCCGAACGTCGTCGGCGCCGCGTTGTACTTGCTCGTCGTCGTGTTGACCGCCAGGAAGCTGCTCGTCGTGATGCCCGTCACGAAGAAGTTCGTCGACGTCGAGCTGATGCCGCTGTCCGCCACGACGTAGAACTTGCCGATCGCGTCGCGCACGCTCGTGCCGTACGCCGCCACCGTCTGCGACACCGCCGCCGTGTTGTCGTTCTGGCACGCCGCGCCCACGCTCGTCGCCGGGTTCACGCACGACAGCAGCTGGTTGCCGAACCCGATCGTCACCGTGTACGTGTTCAGGATGTCCACCTGCCACTGGTTGTCCGTCGCAGGCTCGAACACCGACGACGCCGCGCTGCCCGCGCCGACCGTGTACACGCGCATCGACAGGCCCGCGCTCGCGCTCGCGCCGAAGTACGTCGGCCCGGCGTTCTCGCAGCGCCCGAGGTTGAACATGGCCGGGTACGGCACGCACGTCGTCGCGATGCACGACGACACGTGCATCACGGGCGCCGTGTGCGACGTCAGCGCCAGGTTGGTCGTCGTCGAGCCGTTGATCCAGTAGCTCGTCAGCGGGCTCGTGCCGGGCCAGAAGGCCAGCACGCGGCTCGTCGTCGACGCCGTGTTGACCGTGAAGATCGTCACGTTCGACCCGAGCCACTCCGTGTTGCCGTTGTTCGTCAGCGTCACCACGCCGTTCACCACTTGCCCGGCCGTCAGCAGGTCGAACATCACCGTGCACCCGAGGCACGCGCCGTCCAGCGACAGCGTCGCCAGCAGCGTCGCAGCCGTCGTGTTCAGCGCCGACGACAGCGGCACCAGCGTCGCGTTCGTGAACCCGCGCACCTGCTGGCTGCCTATCGCCGTCACAGTCACCGTCACGCCGTCCGTGTTCATGCGGTGCCACAGGTACTTGGTCGTCTCCGTCGACTGCAGGTCGCTCGCCGACAGCGTCACGTTGTAGTGGTCCTTCAGGACGAAGCTCAGCCCGAGGGCCAGGTTCGACGCGCTCGACTTCGACGTCGACACCACGCCCGTCGTGCCGCCCACCACCACGTCACCGTTCACCGCGCCGTTCAGCAGCACACGCCCGATCACCTTCTGCGACCACACCTTCATCGGCCCGAGCGTCGCCGTGCCCGTGCTGCCGAACGCCCAGTACGTCGACCCGCCGAAGCGCTGCGCGCCGAAGTTGATCGTCACCGTGCGCGCGCCCGTGTACCCGCTGATCGTGAAGCAGAAGCTCACCTGCGAGTTCACCATCGCGCGGTAGCGCTGCGTGAAGCCCGTGTTCGACTTGTCGTCCGTCAGCGTCAGCGCCTGCGTCGAGCCGTCGCCAGTCACGTCGCGCGCGTAGTACATCACCCAGTTCGTCTCGTACAGCGTCGGCAGGCCCGTCGAGTCCACCGCCGTCACCGTCGCGCACACCTGCGTGTCCTTGTAGATGAGCGAGCGCGGGTGCGTCGTGTTGAAGAGGCTCACGCCGGCGACCGAGTTGCACGTGCTGCCCGTCGACGTCGCGTCGCAGTACGCCAGCACCTTGTTCAGCGTCGCCGTCAGCCGCACCGTGTTGGGCGTCGCGACCAGGTCGCCCGCCGCCACCACGTTCGTGCCCCACGTCGACAGCAGCTCAAGCGTGCAGCCGCCCGCCGCGCACGGCTTCGACACCGTCACCGCCAGCAGCGCGAACCCGTTCACAGCCGTCGCCTTCACCAGCCCCGGCGCCGCCTGCGCCGCCTGCAGCGTCGCAACCGTCGTCAGCTGCGCCGCCGGCTGCGCGTTGTTCAGCACCGCGATCACGTCGCCAGTCCAGAAGCGGTCCACCGTGCCCGCGGCGTCAACAGCCGACACGTTCAGGTACCACCCGCGGTTCACCGTCGACGTCACGCCGCCGCAGCCGCCGAACGCCGCCGTCGCCAGGCCAGCCAGCGTCGTCGCGCACTGCACGCGCAGCGTCGTCGCCACGCTGCGCACCGGCGTCGTGATGCTGTTCACCACGCCCGTCACGATGTCCGCGCCGTTGAACTTGAGCGGCACCGTGCAGCTCTGGTCGCAGCTCACGGCGTTCTGGAAGCGCAGCGTCAGCGTGCCCGACGTCGCGCCGCCCATCGAGTAGCCCGTGAACGCCGACGTGCAGCTCTCCGTCGAGCACAGGCGCCCGTCGTGGATCGCGTTGCCCGCCGTGCCCAGCGCCGTCAGGAACGTGGGGTCGATCGTCACCGTGAAGGGCGACGGCACCGCGTTGCCGTCCTTCGCGTACATGGACACGCCGTTGACCGTCACAAGCGTCTTGAGCACGATGTTGTAGAACTGGCCAGCCACCAGGTGGTAGCCCGCCGCCGCCGAGATGATCGGCCCGCCCGTGTTGCGCGTCACGTCGTCGTAGCGGAACGACGCCGGCTGCCCCGTCTGCGCCGGCTCCCAGAAGGGCACCAGCGGCAGGATCGGCGTGCCCGTCACCGCCACCGGGTAGATGTCCACCACGTGCACGGCCGTCACAACAGGTCGGTACACCGTCACCGTCACAGGCAGGCCCGTCTTGCCGTTCGCCGACGGCGTCAGCGTCACCGTCTGCGACGCCGTCGCCGCCACGTACTGCGACGGCGTGAAGAGCAGCTGGAAGTCGAGCACGCCGTTCGTGAAGCTCGGGCTGCCGATGCTGGACCCCGTCAGCGTCTGCATGTTGACGTTGAGCCCAGTCGACCCGCGAACAGTCACCGTCAGCCCGCTGTTGATCGTCGACGCGATACCGCCGTCAGAGTGCAGCGCCACCACGCGGAACACGCACCCGGACGTCGACCACACCGAGCACGACGTCGCCTGCACAGCGAACTCCACGTCGGCCACGGTCGTCGGCGGCACCGTGAACGAGCACGACGGCGACGCCGTCAGCCCGTTCGACGACACAAAGTTGTACGTGCACACGCCGTTGGGGCACGCAGACAGCGACGTCAGCGAGAACTTCACCTTGCCGTTCGTCATGAACTGCGTCAGCGCGCCGCTCGTGTAGCCGTACGTCGGCGCGTTCGTCGGCGTGCACTCGCCGTTCGCGCATTGCAGCGTGAACCCGGACACCGACGTCGCCGTCACGCCGTAGCGCGACACGCCCGACGGGTACGTCACCAGCGTGCTGCTCGCGTCCTGCGCGACCACCTCCACGTCGAACGTCGTGCCAGCGCGCACCTTCGTCGACGAGTTCGTCGGGCACGCCGTCACGTTCAGCTTCGTCGCGCCGCTCACAACGTACACGTCCGACAGGCCGCCCGTCGCCGTCGGGCCGTCGTTGCGCACCTGGTACCACCCCGCCTTGACGAAGGGCGCGTACCCGGACACGTTCGACGCCGACGCCTGCGAGCGGTACACGCACACCGCGAAGGCGCCCGAGCGCGCCGGCGTCGCAGGCAGCGTGATGGTCGCCAGGCGCGTCGCCAGGTAGTTGGTCGTGTCGCTGCCGTACGTCGTCGCGGTCAGGTTCACCTTCGCCGTCGCCACCGCAACGCCGCGCCAGTCCGCTGCGGCGCCGCACGCCGCCACCGTCGAGCTCGCGTTGATGATGTACACGTAGTCGAGCGCAGCCAGGCCGGCCATGCTCACCGTGCCGGACGCCGCGTAGTCGTTGATCTGCAGCCCGGTCGCCGTCGGCACGAACACCATCTTGTTCGGCACAACCGTCATCGGGACGCCGGTCGTCGCGGTCGTCGTGTCCGCAGGCACCTGGTACCACGTCGACGTCAGCGACGACCACAGGCACACCAGGTACTTGCCGCTGATCGTCGGCAGGTTGAACGCGAGGCCGTCCGACGTGCCCGCCGTCGTCGAGTACGACCACTGCTGGCCCGACGCGAAGCAGTCCATGTTGCCCGTCGCCACGTACGACCCCGTCGTCGGCTCCGTGTACGTCTGCACCAGCTTGAGCGCGAAGGCGTTGTTCGCCGTCACCGCCGACGCGTACGTCACCGAGAAGTAGTACGTCGTGCCGTCGTACGTCGCCGCGCCGCCCATCGCCACCGCGCCCCACGACGTCCCGGAGTACGTGCCCAGGTACGACGACTGTCCCGTCAGCGCCGTCGCCAGCGTGTACTTGCTCACCTCCGACGACGCCGGCCGGATCGTGCTGTCCGTCGTCGACTGCAGGTAGACGCGCTGCGAGCCGAACGCCTCGCGGATCTCCATCCACAGCCCGGTCGCCGTCTTGTAGCACACCTTGAACCCGACCGACGTCGACGGCAGCACCACGTTGATGCGCGCCTCGCGCGCCGGGTACAGGTCAGTCGGCCCGACGTCGCTCACGCCCGCCGCGACCGCGCCGGCCTCGATGCCCGCGTGCGTCGCGCCAGACGTCGCGCCGCTGGGCTGCACCGTCGCGCCGGTCGTGTCCACGCAGGGCTTGTAGTACGGGATCACCTTCGCCATGTCCTGCCCCGGCCGCGTGTCGAGGTACGCGTAGCCCGAGAAGAAGCGGATGCCGAGCGCGCCGTTCACCATGGGCTTGTTCGTCACCGAGTACACCACCGCGACGTGGTTCACCGTGATGAGCCCGAGGTCCCACCAGTTGAACGCGTCCGTCGTCGACGTCGTGCGGGTCATGTAGCACACGCGGTAGCTCGTCTGCTGGTAGTTGCCGGGGTTCACGCCGGCCGCCGGCGTCGGCAGCACCATGTACGCGCGCGCGCTCGTCGCCTTGCCCCACGCGTTGTACCCGTTCGTGATGATGGTGCTGTTCGCCGCGTCCACGATGCAGTTCGCCGCGCTCACGCCCGACAGCGCCGAGTACTTGTCGTACCCGCCGTTCGTCACCACAGGCGCCTCGCACGTCGACGTCGACGGCACGAGCTTCACCAGGTCGAACTGCGGCGTCACGGCGAAGGCAGCGGCCGCCGTCAGCCCGATGTACGTGTACGTGCCAGCGACCATGTTGGTGCTGGACGGCGACGCCGTCACCGTGCGGCCCGTCTTCACGTTCAGGATCGTGCCCCAGTTCGCGCCCGACGCCTCGATCCAGTTCGCGAAGCGCGCCTGCTTGTAGCACACCTTGTACCCGTACGGCTTCGACGACACAAGCGGCGGCGGCACCGTGATGAACGCCACCGAGCCGTCCAGCAGGCCCACGCGCGGGTTGTCCGAGCCGACGTTCAGGTTCGTGTACGGCGTCGTGGCGCTGATGGAGTTGTCCGTGGGGGTCAGGGTGTTCGAGTAGCAGTAGTCCGTCGTCACGCTGCTCGTCACCGCGCACGCCTGGCCCAGGTTCGACGTCGCCATCGTCGCCGAGTACACCTGCTGCAGCTTGACCGCGTCCGTGGTCGTGCCCACGACGACGTCGCAGAACACCTCCAGCCCGGTCGACGTGCGGTTCGGCACCAGGCGCACCATGTCGCCGCTGCGGAAGTCCACGTTGAAGCTCTGCGTCGCCGTCGTGCTGCGGTTGAAGACGAAGCGGCCCCAGCTGCCCGCCGACGTGTCCGTCAGCGTGTACGTCAGGCCAGGCGCCAGGCGCGGCCCGAACCGGTTCGACGTCGTCATGTACAGGTGCGCCACGAAGTTGGGGTCGCTCAGCGCCTGCCAGTTCTCCCACGCGCGGCGGAAGCAGATGCGGTACACCGTCGACGTGTCCTGCGCCGGCACCTTGACGTAGAAGTACACCGTCTGCGCCGCCACCGCCGAGTCGTCCGCCGAGCCGAGGCCCACGCCGTCCTCCAGGCTGCCGGGGTTGATGTTGTACGTCTTCGACTGCGCCGCCGTCGTGTAGCACGAGTCCGCCGTCGTCACGATCTTGAGCGCGCTGCACACCACCGGCGTCGTCGTCGTCGTGTAGTACGTCCACGCGAGCTTGTCGATGCGCGCGCCGGACAGCGAGCGGATCGCCACGGGGCCCCAAGTGCCCGCGCGCGTGTCGTTGAAGTGGTACGTGTAGCCCTTGCTCAGCGCGCGCGGGATGAACGACGTGTTCGCCGTCGCGTGCACGGTCGACACGCCGGGAAGCACGCGCCAGTGGCCCTGCGCCGTGCGGTAGCACACGCGGTAGCGGCCCGCAGTCGGCACGCGGATGTACGCGTACGCCGTCGAGCCCGTGCCGTCCGCCAGCCACGGCGAGTACCCGACGCGCGGGTTGCCACCGAGGTCACCGCTCGTGCGCACGCCAGCCACGCCCGCCGTCTCGTCGTCGTTCTTCGAGCACCAGTTCGTGCACGTCGCCGACGCGCAGCACTGCGAGCCGGGGTTGCCGTTCAGCGAGCCCGCGCCGAAGTTGTCCTCCTGCGCCCAGAAGCAGCCGGAGCCCGTGTTCTGCGCGTTCTGCGAGCCGATGTTGGGCTGCCCGAAGTAGTACTGGTAGTACGCGCCCGTGCCGACCGTCGACAGCGTGCCCGCCGACGAGCCGACCGACTGCCGCGTCACCGACGACGTCGTGATGCCGAAGCGCGACGCCGCCGTGTTGATCACCGTGCTCGACGTCAGCTCGCCCGTCGTCGCCGCCGACGGCGCCGCGAAGTGGCTCTCCGACACCAGGCGGAACATGTCGCCGCCCGTCAGGTTGAAGTAGTCGCGCGTCGTGCCGTACTCCCACTGCGTCGCCGCCGTGTAGCTCAGCGTCGTCCCGGTCGCCGCCGTGAACGCGATCTCACCCCACGACCCGGGCGTGTCGTCGACCGTCGCCCACGACACCGTCGTCGCCGCCGCCGTCACCGTCAGCACCGTGCTGCGCGGCGTGCAGCCCGCGACCCACCCGGTCGACTTGTACGTCGTCACCTGCGAGCACGGCGTCGAGCTCGACGCGTCGTACGCCTTGAACCACACGGGCTGCGCCTGGCTCGCGAAGCCGTTGTAGCCGCCGCCCACGCGCGTCAGCCCGGTCGCGTAGCGCAGCCGGCGGTACGCCTTCGTCGACACGCACACGTCGTATGACCCCGCAGCCGGCAGCTGCAGGTACGCGATCAGGTTCGTGCGCGTCGTCGCGGTCGAGGTCCATGTAGTCGTTTCGGCAGTCGGGTATCCAGTAGTGGCAGCGAACGGGTTCATGTCGCGGCTGCCGGTGCGCGCCACGCCGCCAGCGACGGCGCCTTCCAGCGGGCAGCTCGTGTCGATCCACTCGCCGTTGCTCGCGACGGCGTTCGACCCGCAGTACTGCTTGATGTCGTTCGCCGTCGACGCCGTCTTGTCCAGCCGCTCCGTGCGCTTCTCGTACGTGCACGGGTAGCCCCACGGCACGAGCTTGACGGAGTCGGAGATCGAGAAGGCGGACACGTTGACCAGCTTGCCGGTCAGCAGGCCGCGCGGCGGGTTGTTGGCGAGGATCTCGAAGGCGGCGTAGTCGCCCGCGTAGTGCGTCGTCGCCTTGGGCGGCGCGCGCCACAGGAACAGCGGCTCGCGGAAGCGCTCGATCTGGCCCTGCTTGTAGTTCTCGAGCTCCATCCAGTTCGCGTTGCGGCTCGAGTCCGTCACGATGCCGGAGCGCGTCTTGTTGCGCAGCGTCACGTCCTTCACGCACAGGCGGAAGTTGAACGGCGGCGCCGTGAACGTCACGAAGCCGGAGAAGATCATCTGCCCGCCGAACGCCAGGTTGCGCGGCGCCATGCCCCAGAACTCCGCCCACACGTCGTGCGTCGAGCCCGCCGAGCACCGCACCCACGGCTGCGCCGCCACAGTCGCCGTGCGCGTCGCGTACGCCGAGATGACGCGCACGCGCACGGGCGACGGCCCGGACGCGTTGAACGCCGGCATGTACGAGTAGTTGCCGAGCGACAGCAGGCTCGTGATGGTGCCCGACGGCAGCTTGAGGTTCGCCACGCGCTGCGCCTTGGCCGTGATGTTCGCGAGGTACGCCGTCGCGATCATCGCGCGCACCTCCTGCCCAGCCGCGTACGTGTTGTTCTGTTGCGAGCCGGCCATGATCTGCCCGACGAAGCGGTTGCCCATCACCGTCGGCTGCAGGCGCACGCCGCTCGGGCGCGACAGCACGGCCTTCAGCCGCGCGTCAGGGTTGCCACCGTTCGCGTACAGGCCGGGCGTTCGGATCTGCCCCGCCACGAGCGCGACGGTGAATGCCGCCAGCAGGCAGCAGGTGACGACGGCCTTCGACATGATGATGACGCGAAGGAGGGGTACGAGGTCGTCACGTGGATCTACGGGCGCTTCCTCTTACACACGTCGGCCTCTAGGTGAAGCGGTCGACTGGGGGTCGGGAAGCGGGGAGGGTGGTGTTCGTGCGTGGGGGATGCGACGATGACACGAGGAGGGTGGATGGCGCGGAAGGCGATGCGGAGATGGCGACGGGAAAGGACTCGAGCCTTCGGTGGGATGCGACGATGACACGAGGAGGGTGGATGGCGCGGAAGGCGATGCGGAGATGGCGACGGGAAAGGACTCGAGCCTTCGGTG
>RXJO01000592.1:7943-12741 GCA_003987795.1 Curvibacter sp. | reverse complement strand
GTGGCGATTTCGGCCGAGCCGGTGGCGATGCTGTCGCTGCTCAGGCGCACCTGGCCCACGATGTCGACCAGGCGCTCATTCATGTGCTGCAGGGCACGCAGCAGGTCGGCGGGTTCATCACGGCCCTGGATGTCGAATTGGGTGGTCAGATCGCCCTCGGCCACCGCCTCGGCAACGGCCACGCTGATGACCAGGGGATGCGTGATGGAGCGCGTGACCACGACAGCCAGAACGGCGCCTGTCAGCAGCGCGACGGCAATGACGCCACCAAAAACGGTCAAAGCCTGCTGGTAGCTTCGTTCAGACGCGAGCGTGGAGTTCTCTGCGCCTGTGACATTGATATCAATGTCTTTCTGCGAGGCACTCGCGACCTCGGCAAAGGCTTTGGCGGCGTCGCCAAGCGCCAGCTTGCGGCCCGCCTCGACGTCGCTGTCGCTGCCCATGGCAAGTTGCATCTGCCTTTTTTTCAGCGCCAGCAACTGTTCCAGGCTGCTGCGGAATTTCTCATAGGCAGACCGCTCTTCCGCGGAGGCAATCATGGGTTCATAGATCGCGATCAGTTTGGGCAGCACCTGCTCCGTTTCTTCCTGGTGCTTTTTCTGATGGACGACCCGGGCTTCCGGGTTGCTCTCCAACAGAGCTTGCAGGCTTGCCCTTCGTGCTCTGTTCAGTGAGGCACGCATATCGCCCAGAACCTTCACGCTGGGCAGCCAGTTGTTGCCCAGATCTCTGGCGTAGGCGTTGGCCCGGCTGGTCTGGTACATGCCAAACCCGCCCAAGCCTGCCAGGAGCAGCAGCACCACGGCAAACGCCACGGTCAAACGGACGCCGATTCTCAATTGCCGAAGTTGTTCCATGACGACCCCTTGAATGATGCAAACAATGATTACTATGCCATCAAAATTCTTTTATTGATATAAATGATATGACTAGCAACTTACAAAGTTCTGACATTTCTAGTGATCGAATCCGAACATAGGTCGGTTTTGGTGCATGCGCAAGAAATTGAGTCGTCATCCCGCGAGATCCAGTTTGACGCCGCGCCATGGGGAAGGCAGCGCTTGAGTCCTTGCGTGTCGCCCATGGCACTGAGCATCCATGCAACTCCTGGCGCTGCCTGACGCGGGCCAACGTTTGCCCGCTGGCCGGGGGCAGCCCCGACCGTCAGCTCAACGATGCACCTGCGACATGGGGCGACTCAGGGTCTGCTGCAGTCCCAGCCAGAGTCATGTGAGGAGCGGAGCGAACACCCGATGAGGGTGTTTTGAAAGATGGGCGGCAGCAGATCCGAGCATCGGCGCCGGATGCCTCTGCATCGCCTTAAGTCATCAGACCAGCGCCGACTGAGACGCAGCCTCCACCATCGGGGAGCCACGGGATGCGGCCGTTGAGGTTTCCAGGCCGCACTCGACATCGCCGCTCAGTTTCCCGCCGTCTTCGACGATCAATTTGGCATAGCGTATTTTTCCGCTGACCTGCCCGGTGGCATGGATGATCAGCTTGCCTCGCACATTGAGGCTGCCTTCGAAACGCCCCTTGATTTCGGCCAGGTCAATGTCTGCCGCACCGCGAAAAGAGCCCTGCTCCGAAATCTGCATCAGTCGGGAATCCATGGTGGCCTCCACCATGCCATCGACCACGAGGGTATCGCAGTCGGTGATCTCAACCCCCTTGAGCTTGATGTTAGGGCCCACGGTGAGTCGGCTCCCCCCCTCAGAGGGGGCCGGTTTGACCACAGCGTCCACCGGAGCGGCTTGAGGGACGGGGCTGGAAGTGCCCGGCCTGACAGGCTGAGGTTGCGACGCCATCACAGCGGCAGTCGCCTGAACCGGTGGGTTGGAATGTGCCCGGGCCGTCACGCCATCGGAATCACGTTTGCCAAAGAAGTTGGGTTGGATCGCCATGAAATCTCCTGAAAGAGTTTCATGCTAGAGAGCGATAACGATACATTCCAACAAATGTGAGCAACAAAAGTAACCAGATACATAAATACAGCGCCACTGCCGAGTCGATATTCAAAGAGGAGATTCAACCGATCGCCACTCTGAACGATTTACAAAAGATCGCCATCCCGCCCACAGGAAGTTATCAAAGTGTAAATATTTCCGTATCGATGAGGTATCGGAAAGGCTCTTGAGCCTCCGGCTCCGAGGCCCATTGCTGCAGGGCATCTCGGTAAATGGCACCAAAATTCTTGGCAGCCAACTGAATCAGATCTGAATCGGCACGCTCAAGGGTCTGAACCACATAGACCATGAGGTGCATCACCATGGTGCGGGGTGCCTGCGTCCGATGAATGCGGATGCGGCTGTTGAGGAATACCTCAAAGCGCAACCCTGGCTCTGGAATCAAGCCCATGGCCATGGGCACAAAAGTTTCGAGTTTCAAACGCGTCTTCCCTGATCAATCACACCCATGTCTGCGAGGCTGACGACGTATCCTGCGAACTGTGAATCCATCACGAAGTCAGTAGGTCGCTCAGCGAGCAGTCGTCACCGAAGCGAAATGCTAAGGGCATACTCAGAAAAGAAACTGGCTTAAATGTTTCTTATTGTTACCCTGAAAGCCTGAAACCACTGATTCAAAAGAATCCGCTTGGACTTGATTTCAATACTCAACTGGGCATACATGGACAAAAGGTCGATGGCAACGCTCAACGGCAATCACTCTGTACAATTTACGCATTGAAACATTGACATGGACTTCAGCGAATACCCAGATGGGCGAGCCTTCGGGTGGCGCTTGCCCAGTCGCCACGACGCGAACACCTGATCAGGCGCAACGCATCAGCGATCCAGTACTGGAAAAAAGCGGACGCAGCGTCTAAGGTGAATCATCGCTGTCACACCAAGGTCCATGCACCTTCTGCGCCCTCTGCCGGTGCAGACCCCATCGGGGTTCGTACCCGGCCGTTTGGCCGGGTCTCTTTTTTGGGCCGGCGACAGGCGCAGTTTCGTCGCTGCCCATGGCAGAAGCTGCGCTTCTCAAGCCGGCAAACGCTTGCGGTCTCGTTCATCGAAAGGCCAGGCGGCATCGAGCGGGTGAACAGGTTTGAACAAGGTACTTTGCATAGCGGGCTCCACTCTGGAATACCCCTCCTCAACGCGGAAACACGGTCGCGGATGACATCCAATCTGCTGACAACGGTGTTCGGCATGCGAGCGCTGCCCCGAAGTACGGCTGCAGGCAGGGTTTTCACCGGCCCAAAAACATGACTTGATTTTTCCGGATGGCAATATACTGCGTGCACATATTGCACACGCACTTTACTGCATGCCGTGACAAATCGTCCGAGCCGACAGCATGGATGCTTGACTGAACGGCATCCAGATCAGTCGCAAGGAGCGTGCATTGGGACCTCAAGGGGCCGCAGTGGCAGGTGCCGACATCAGGCCGCTGGGCTGCGAGGGGCTCCAAGCCAGTATCAGCCCTGAAGACAGATCGAAAAATTTGCCAACCGCCAACAGGAGACAAGATGACTTCACGCCGACTGATCCTCACCCGCAGCGCTGCCCTCGTGGGTGCAGCCTCCAGCGGCTTGTGGTTGCCCGAAATGGCCCGGGCCCAGACCGGCAAGCTGCGCGTGGGCTTCATGCTGCCCTACACCGGTACCTACGCTCAACTGGGTGTGGCCATCGAGAACGGCGTGCGAATGGCCATCAACGAACAAGGTGGCAAGCTCGGCGGGCGTGAAATCGAATTCTTCAAAGTCGATGACGAATCGGAACCCGCCAAGGGCATCGAAAACGCCAACAAGCTGGTCCAGCGCGACAAAGTGGACGTGCTGATCGGCACCGTGCACTCGGGCGTGCAGATGGGCATTCAGAAGGTGGCCCGCGACAGTGGTGTGTTGAGCCTGATCCCCAATGCGGGCGTTCATGCGGCCACCCGGGCCCTTTGCGCCCCGAACGTGTTCCGCACCAGCTTCACCAATGCCCAACCCACCCAGGCGCTGGGCGCCGCCATGGTGGCCCGTGGCCACAAAAAGGCAGTCTGGATCACCTGGAAGTACGCCGCCGGTGACGAGGCCTACGAGGGCTTCAAGGAAAGCTACACCAAGGCGGGCGGCACCATCATCAAGGAGCTGGGCCTGCCTTTTCCCAACGTCGAGTTCCAGGCCCTGCTCACCGAGATCGCGGCCCTCAAGCCCGACGCGGTGGCCTGCTTCTTTGCCGGTGGCGGTGCGGCCAAGTTCATGCGCGACTATGCGGCGGCCGGTCTGAAGGGCAAGATCCCGCTGTATGGGTCGGGTTTTCTCACCGAAGGCGTGATCGAGGCCGCCGGTCCGGCGGCCGAGGGTGTGATCACCACCATGCACTACAGCGATTCGCTGGACACGCCCCGCAACAAGCAGTTCCGGCTCGATTACGCCAAGACCTTCAAGATGCAGCCCGACGTGTACGCGGTTCAAGGCTACGACACCGGCTTGCTGTTGGTGCAGGGGGCCAACGCCGTCAAGGGCGATCTGACCGGCAGCAAACCGGCGCTGTACAAAGCCCTCGAATCGGCCACGATCGACAGCCCACGAGGCAAGTGGACCATGAGCCGGGCCCACAACCCGGTGCAGGACATCTACTTGCGGGTGGTTGAAAAAGGCGAGAACAAGGTGCTGGGCGTGGCGGCCAAGGCCCTGGCCGACAGTGGCGCGGGTTGCCGACTGGGTTGATCCGACAAGGGGCTGCCTGCACCCAGGGTGCCTGACATTTGCAAGAATGGCGAGACCCACGTTCGTGAAAGAACGTCGGGCTGTCCGTCATGCGCCGGGTCTGTGTGACTTCGGCCGTGCTTGCTCCACCTC
>RXJO01000592.1:0-7893 GCA_003987795.1 Curvibacter sp. | reverse complement strand
GGCCGCCGTCGCCCTGCTCGTGCTCTCGCCCGGCCCCACCATGCTCATGTGCATGACCAACGCCCTGCAGCATGGCCCACGCCGCGCCCTGGCCTCGGTGGCCGGCAGTGTCAGTGCGGTGCTGGGCGTGATGCTGTTGTCAGCCCTCGGCCTGGGCGCGCTACTGGCCGCTTCAGAGACCGCCTTCCTGATTCTCAAAAGCGTGGGTGCGGCCTACCTGATCTGGCTCGGCATCAAGACCTTCCGCAGCCGGGCCGCGGTGTTCTCGCCCCAGGCGACCGACCCGCAGGGTGAGCGAAGCCCGCAATCCTACGGTCGTCTGTATCTTCAAGGACTGATGGTGGGGGGCAGCAACCCCAAGGCGATCCTGTTCTTCACAGCCTTCTTCCCGCAGTTCATCAACCCGGGGGCCAGCTTTCTGCCCCAATTCAGCCTGCTGGCTGGCACATTTGTCAGCTTCGAATTCGCCGTGCTCTCAGCCTGCGCCCTCGGTGTGGCGCGGCTGGCACCAGCCCTGCGCTCCAGCAGCCGCATGCAGTGGTTCAACCGCATCTCGGGTGGCCTGTTCACGCTCATGGGCGGCTTGCTGCTGATGTCGCGCCGCCACACTTGAACCGCTGGCCCCAACCTCACACCCTGCCCTGCCATGGACCTTGCCAACCTTTTGATCCAGTTGCTCAACAGCGTGCAGTACGGGCTGCTGCTGTTCATGCTGGCGGCCGGCCTGACCCTGATCTTCGGCATCATGGGCGTGGTCAATCTGGCCCATGGCAGCTTCTACATGCTGGGGGCCTATCTGGCGTGGTGGCTCAGCGCCCACGTGGGCAGCCTGCCGCTGGCCATCGTGCTTGGCGCCCTGCTGTCGGTGGCGCTCGGGCTGGCCCTCGAGTGGCTGCTGTTCCGCCATTTCTACCAACGCGACCACCTGGACCAGGTGTTGCTCACTTTCGGCCTGATCTATGTGTTTGAAGAGCTGCGCTCCTTGCTGTGGGGCGACGATGTGCACGGGGTCGAGATCCCCAAGGCCCTGGACTGGTCACTGCCTCTGACCGACACCCTCTCCTACCCCGCCTACCGGCTGTTCATGTCGGGCCTGTGCCTGCTGCTGGCCCTGGGCCTGTACCTGCTGATCTCGCGCACGCGGCTGGGCATGAAGATCCGGGCGGGTGCCTTCAACCGCGACATGGCCGAATCGCTGGGCATCAACATCCGGCTGATCCATGCCATCGTCTTCGCGCTCGGCGTGGGCCTGGCCGCGGTGGCCGGCATGATCGCCGCGCCGATCGCCAGCGTCTACCCCAACATGGGCTCACAGGTGCTGATCATGTGCTTTGTGGTGGTCGTGATCGGTGGCATCGGCTCGGTGCGCGGTGCCCTGATCGCCGCTCTGCTGGTGGGCCTGGTCGACACCTTTGGCAAGGTCTTGCTGCCCCAGGTCTCGGGCATGCTGGTCTACATGCTGATGGCCGCCGTGCTGCTGTGGAAACCCGAAGGGCTGTTCAAGCAATGACATCCACCGCTGACCTGCTGCCCAGCCTTGCCGCCCCCCATTACCGTCGCCCGGAGTCCCACTGATGTCTGCCCCCCGTGCCCGTCTCGAAACCCTGCCCCGTGGGCTGCAGGCCGCGCTGGCCCTGGGCTTGCTGGCCCTGTTGAGTTTTCCTTGGGTGGGCAGCGATTTCTATGTGCAGATGGTGGCGCGCATGATGATCCTGGCCATCTTCGCCATGAGTCTGGATCTGCTGCAGGGCGTGACCGGGCTGGTCAGCCTGGGTCACGCCGCGTACTTCGGGCTCGCAGGTTATGCGCTGGCCTTCATCACGCCCGCCAGCGAGCCCGCCAGCCTGTGGTGGACATTGCCGGTGGCCGTGGCAGCCTCGGCCCTGGCAGCCCTGGTGATCGGCTTCTTCGTGGTGCGCACCCACGGCATCTATTTCATCATGGTCACCATGGCCTTTGCGCAGATGCTGTTCTACCTGTTCTTCGACAACAAGGTCCTGGGGGGATCAGACGGCCTCTACATCAACTTCAAGCCCGATGCCGCCATCGCAGGCTGGCTCCCCTTCGACCTCGAACACAAGCCCAGTTTCTATTACTTCACCTTGTTCCTCCTGGTCGCGGTCTACGCCTTTCTGCGCCGGCTGCTCTGGAGCCCCTTCGGTCGGGCTCTGGCCGGCATCCGCATCAATGAGCACCGCATGCGCGCCATGGGCTTCGGCACCTTCGGCTACAAGCTGGCGGCCTTCACCCTGGCCGGCGCGCTGGCTGGCCTGGCAGGCTACCTGTGGGGGGCCCAGAGTGGCTACGTGAACCCTGAGCTGATGGGATTCCACATGAGCGCTCACGCCATCATGATGGTCATCCTCGGCGGCATGGGCAATTTCGCTGGTGCCATCGTCGGGGCTTTCACGTTCGAGCTGCTGCTCGACCTGTTCAAGGACTTGCCCGCCATCGGCGGCTTCGACACCGGCAAACACTGGCAGCTGTGGATGGGCCTGTTCATTGTGGCGCTGATCGTGTTCGCACCAAGAGGCCTGCTCGGCCTCACCCAGCGACCCGGCAAAGGCGCCTCTGGAGATCAAGCATGAGCGCCCCCACCGCCCGCTCGCCCCAGGGCCTGGAAGTTCTGATGAGTGCCCGAGGCCTGACGCGCCGCTTCGGCGGCCTGGCCGCCGTCAACCAGGTGGAGCTCGATCTGTGGCGCAACTGCATCCATGCCGTGATCGGGCCCAACGGAGCCGGCAAATCGACCCTGACCAATCTGCTCTCGGGTGACCTGCCCCCGAGCGAGGGACGCATCACCCTCGGCGGGCAGGACGTCACCGGCTGGTCGCCCGAACGCATCTCGCGACAGGGCCTGGGCCGCAGCTACCAGAAGACCAACATCTTTGCCCCCCTGAGCGTGTGGGACAACATCCGCCTCGCGGCCCAGTCGCGCAGCCCCCAGGCTTGGCGCTGGCTGCGGCGAGCCGACAGCATCGCGGCCGTCAACGAACGCGCCGAGCGCGCCCTGGAGCTCGCCGGCCTGCAGGCGCGCCGCCAGGCCATCGCAGGGGCCGCCAGCCATGGCGAGCAGCGCCAGCTCGAGATCGCCATGACCCTGGCCACCGAGCCACAGGTGCTGCTGCTCGATGAGCCCCTGGCCGGCATGGGCGTGGCCGAGGCGGAACGCATCGTCGAGCTGCTGCTGCGCCTCAAACCCGGCCACGCCATGATGCTGGTCGAGCACGACATGGACGCTGTCTTCACCCTGGCCGACCGCCTGACCGTGATGGTCAACGGCCAGCGCATCGCCAGCGGCAGTCCGGCCGAGGTACGAGCCGATCCGCTGGTGCAGTCTGCCTACCTCGGAGCCGACGAATGAGCCCCTCGTCCGAACTGCTGATCCAGGCCCAGGGCCTGAACACCTACTACGGCGCCAGCCACATCCTGCGCGATCTCAGCTTCTCGGTGGCGCGTGGCGAGACCATCGGGCTGATGGGTCGCAACGGCATGGGCAAGAGCACCTTGCTGAAAAGCATCATGGGCCTGGTCAAGCCACGCTCGGGCCAGGTGAGCATCACCGGCCGCCCCATGACCGGCCGCTCACCCTACGAAGTGTCGCGCCTGGGCATCGCCTACGTGCCCGAAGGGCGCGGCATCTTCGGCAACCTCAGCGTTCGCGAGAACCTTCAGATGGCCGCCCGCGCCGGCACCCGAGGTCAGCGTGACTGGACCTATGAGCGCGTGCTGGAGACATTTCCACGCCTGACCGAGCGCCTGAACCACGGCGGCCAGCAGTTGTCTGGCGGTGAGCAGCAGATGCTGACCATCGGACGTGCGCTGATGACCAACCCCGACGTGCTGATCCTCGACGAGGCCACCGAAGGCCTGGCCCCGCTGATCGCCCGCGAGATCTGGCGCATCTGCGGCCTGATCCGTGAGAGCGGCATCAGCAGCGTGATCGTCGACAAGAACTGGAAGCATGTCACCCAGATCAGCAACCGCAACGTGATCCTCGTGAAGGGCCAGGTGGCCTTCGAAGGCAGCTCCGAAGAACTGCGCGACAACCCGGCCCTGCTCGACCAGTTCCTGGGCGTCTGACCCATTCTGGAGGGCTTGGGCTGGCACAAGTTGATACAGATGGGGTGTCAACGCACTCTGCCTGCCACTCATTGTGCGAACAAGCCCGCTGACATCCACCTTCCTGGCGGGCCTGAAAGATTGCCATGCCCTTGCGCCTGAGACGCCCCATGCCACCTACCCTGCTCCTCATGGGTCTGGCCTTGCTTCTGAACACCTCTTTGGCCCAGGCCCAGAGCGAAGCCTACCGACGCGGTTACGAGCAAGGCTATGCCGACGGCCTGGCCGCCGCCCGCCAGGCGCCGTGGCAAGGCGAACCGAACATCGGCTGGTCAGGGCCCTCCACACCCCCTGCCGGGGCCATCAACCTGTACGAGGCCCGTTACGGAACGGCTGAGCGGGCCTGCGACGCCCGGGCCGGCATCGCCCGCGCGCTGGCCAACCAACCCATCCCCGTGCTCATGGTCAACAACGGCCTGTGCGGTGACCCGGCTCCCAACCAGCGCAAATTCCTGACGGTCCGCTACAGCTGCCCTGGCCAGGGCCCGGTGCGCCAGCAGGCCTGGGAAGGACAGTCTCTGGATTTGAGCTGCCGCTGAACACGGCCTGAAAGCGCCAAAGCAAAACGGCGCCTGGGTTGCCCCAGGCGCCGTCAGGTTCGGTCAAGAGACCTCGCGGATCACTTGATGGTGACCGGCATCTGCACTTGCACCTTGCGGCCGGCCGAGTCGGCCACCACGATGGTCAGGGTGTAGCTGCCCACGACCGGAGTGGGCCATTTGGCGGTCACTGTCAGGCCGGTCATGGAGAACGACATGCCCAGGGGGGCACCCGAGATCGATACCGAGACCCAGCTCACGCCCGAATCGGTGATCGTGATCGTGCCGCTGACGGCCTTGCCTGCGGTGCCGGTGATGGCTGGTGCGTTCACCGACAGGCCACCGGAGGTGGTGGTGGAGGCCGCGATCTTCACCGTGTAGACCGCCTGACCACTCAAACCGGTCTTGCTGTCCTTGGCGATGGCGGTCACGCTGTAAGTGCCCAGCACCGGGCTGGTCCAGCTCACCACGCCGGTGCTGGCGTTGATGCTCATGCCGGTGGGGGCGCCGCTGAGGCTGTAGCTCAGCGCGTTGGTGCCGGTGGCGTTGACGGTGAAGGTCAACGCAGTGCCCGGGGTGCCATTGACGGTGGCCGCGGTGACGGTGGGCGCCACCGGAGCCGTCACGGTCACGGTGTAGACACCTTGGCCGCTGAGGCCGGTCTTGCTGTCCTTGGCCACCACGGTCACCGCATAGGTACCTGCCACCGGAGTCGGCCAGCTCACCACGCCTGCCGTGGAGATCGTCATGCCACTTGGCGCACCGCTCAGGCTGTAGGTCACGGCGTTGGGAGCCGAGGCCGACACGGTGAACGACAGCGCCGTGCCCACCTGGCCGCTGATGCTGGCCGAGGCCACCACCGGCGGGTTGGTGACCGTGGCACCACTGAGAACGCTCAGCAGGTTGCTGCCGTTGGGCGTGCCCAGGCCGGTCGGCGTGTCAAAGCCCGCATGGGCGCTGCAGGTGGCACAGCTGCCGTTGTTGCCCGTCGTCACGTCGAGGAAGGCCCCCGCGTAGCTGCTGGCGTTCACCGAGATCTGACCATACAGCACCGAGTGGGGCGTGCCCAGCAGCGCCTTGGCACCCTGGACCCGCATGGCATTGGCCACGGCCATCAGGGCCGCCCATTGCGGGGTGGACATGCTGGTGCCGCCGGCACTCACCCACTGGGTGGCAGTGCTGCCCGCAGCGATCACCGCCACATACTGGCCGGTGTTGGGGTTGGCGTTCATGGCCACATCCGACACGGTGCGCCGTGCCACGGTGCCCATGCCCGGGACTGCGCTGGTCTGGTAGCTGGGGGTGGGCGTGTAGGCGCTCGTGCCGCCACCTGAGCCGCTCCACACCACTTCGCTGCGGCTGCCGGAGCCGCTGTAGGTCAAGGAGGTGCCGCCGACGGCCAGAACCTTGGGCGACACGGCGGGCCAGCTGACACCGGCGCCCGAGTCACCAGCAGCCGCAAGGTAAGTCATGTTGGCGGTATTGAAGTAGCCGTCGGAAGAGGCGGTCCAGCTGCCTTCATTGGCGCCGAAACTCATCGACACCACGCCCGGGCCCATCTTGTTGGCCAGGGCCACCGCAGCCAGCAGGTTGTTCACGCTGGAGTCCGGGGCTTCGATCAGCACCAGTCGGGCCAAGGGCGCGATGGCGTGGGCCCATTGCACATCCAGCGAAATCTCGGTCGACCAGCCCGAATCGTAGGCAGGTGCGGTGGCCGTCATGGCGGCGCTGGCGTTGCTGTACACCACCGACAACTCGCAGGCCGAAGCTGAGGGTGCGGCGAGGGGCAGCGTGGCGTTGGTGGCGATGGCCTTGGTGGTGCAGGTGGGCAGACCGAACTTGCTGTTGAAGGCAGCCAACTCGGCGGCCACGTTCGGGTTGTGCATGGCGTCGACGATGTAGATCGTCTGACCGGCACCGAACTGAGCGGCCTGGGCGGCGGTCAGGCTGGTGCCCGCCGCCGGGATGGCTGGCAGGCCATAGGCGGCCCGGATCTGGGCGGGCGTGTAGGTGACCACCGCGGTCCCGGCCTTGGCCGTCGTGTCATCGACCTGGGTGCCCGCGGGCACGCCCAGCAGCTTGGCCTGGGTCATGGCTTCCGGGGTCAGGCGCCGGCTGCTCAGGCCCGCCAGTTCCGCCGGCACCATCGCCACGCGAGGGGCCAGGCCGGCCGAAGCGCCCGTGCCTGAGGCGTCCACATCGTCCGGGGCAGGCAGTTGCACAGGGGCCAGGTGGAAGCTGGGCAATGCGGTCTGTGTCGCCGCCGATTCCGGCAGGCTGTCGACATCCGCCGTCAAGGTGGTGGTCGCGCTGATGGAGGGGCTGGCCGTCGTGCCACCATCGCCGCCACCACAGGCAGCCAGCAGCAAGGTCATGGTGCTCAGCGCCAAGCCGCAGGCGACAGGCGCTGAACGCAGGTTCTGGAAGGGGATCAATGAGGCCAAAGCACTCTCCGGTCGGTTGGACGGAGGCACAGCCATCAAAAAGAGGGGAAGGAAAGGCACCGTGCAGACAGGTTGCCGGCTTCTGAGACCTGGGGATCCAGGCGGGCTTCGCAGAAGAAGCCACAGGGGCTTGGCAACCCCGCTGTCATCCCCTTTCGGGCTTAGACCGGTGGCTTTGCGACCCCGGCTTTCGCACGGGTGTGCCTTTTACATGCGCTCATCTTAAGTTGATTTGTGTTTCATATCAACACATTTCTTAACATATCGGCGAATAAATGATGCCGAGATAAGCAGGTGAAAAGCGTAGCAATTCCTCCCCCGTCCCACCAGACCGGCGATCGATCTCTCGTATCAAGCTGTCACCCGAACCACCACTCGCCCACGCACCTGCCCTGCCAAAAGCTCAGCCGCCACCAAGGGTGCGCGGTCCAGTGAAATCTCCTGGGTGAAAGCCTCCAGCACGCCGGGGTCCAGATCTTTGGCCAGACGGGTCCAGGCTTGCTGGCGCAGCGGCAACGGAGCCATCACGCTGTCAATGCCATAGAGGGTCACCCCGCGCAGGATGAAGGGCGCCACCGTGGCCGGGAAGTCCATGCCACCCGCCAATCCGCAAGCCGCCACCGCGCCCCCATAGCGGGTGCCAGCACACGCATTGGCGAGGGTGTGGCTGCCCACGGCATCCACCACACCGGCCCAGCGCTCCTTGCCCAGGGCCTTGCCCGGGGCCGCCAACTCGGCGCGGTCGATCAACTCCGCCGCCCCGATGGATTTCAGGTGCCCGGCCTACT
>RXJO01000537.1 GCA_003987795.1 Curvibacter sp. | reverse complement strand
CGCAGGCCGCCTTGGGGCGGCCCGGCGCCGGCCTGACCGCTTCGTTTTAGCCTTTGCTTGATCCTAGGAGGGGACCTGGCGGTCCCGATCGAGGCTTTACTTGGAGGCGGTTGGACTTCGTCTGCTCCGCGCAGGCAGGCCTGGCGCCGCGGAGCTCAGCGTTGGGCGGCCATGGCCTTGCTGACCTCGTTGGTGCCTTGGGCGGCGCCGCTTTGGGGCACTTGCTCGCCGTGGCGGTCGGTCACCTCTGACAGGCGAGCCGCCAGGCGTTCGGGGGTGTCTTCAGTCAGGCCCAGGTGCACGCCTTCGGTCAGGGTGATGTGGGCGGCCTCGTAGGTGCCGGCACCGGCGCACAGGATGGTGCGGGTGGGGGCGGTCTCGGCAGCCAGCACCAGCATGGCGGGCACCACGGCCTCGGGCTTGAGGGCGGCCAGCACCTCGGCAGGCATCAGGCCTTCGGTCATGCGCGTGGCGGCCGTGGGGGCCAGGCAATTGACATGGATGTTGTTCTTGGCGCCTTCGAGGCTCAGGGTCTGCATCAGGCCCACCAAAGCCAGCTTGGCAGCGCCATAGTTGCTCTGGCCAAAGTTGCCGTACAGGCCGCTGGACGAGGTGGTCATGACGATGCGGCCGTACTTCTGAGCGTTCATGTGGGGCCAGACCGCCTTGGTGCAATTGACAGCCCCCATCAGGTGCACATCGACCACCAGGCGGAAATCGGCCAACTCCATCTTCGAAAAGCTCTTGTCACGCAAGATGCCGGCGTTGTTGACCAGGATGTCGACCCGACCCCAGGCATCGATGGCCTGCTGCACCATGGCTTCGACCGCGGCGAAGTCGGTGACCGAGGCGCCGTTGGCAATCGCCTCGCCACCGGCTGCGCGGATCTCATCGACCACGGCCTGGGCGGCCGTCACAGACCCCCCGGCGCCATCCACTGCGCCACCCAGGTCGTTGACCACCACCTTGGCACCTCGGCGGGCCAAGGCCAGGGCATGTTGTTTGCCCAGGCCGCCACCGGCGCCGGTCACGATGGCCACGCGGCCGGTGAAATCGAGCTTGCTCATGAGATGTCTTCCTTGTCTTGGAGTGGATGGGCACAAAACTGCAACAGGGCAGTTTAAAAGCACCCCGGTTCAACGTCGCGCACGTGGGTGACAAAGCCGGCGCATCACTCGCCACCACCCGAATTGGCGCGCACAATGGCGCCCGTCATGTCCAAGAAATCCAAGACCCCTGCCCGCGCCGAGCCGGCGCCCGCCTCTTCCCTGCTGCGCCGTCAGCAAAGCGCCAACAAGCTGCTGTTGCACAAAGGCGTCCTGTGTGCCCTGATTGGCCTGGCGGTGCTGATCTCGCCGCATTTCATCCAATCGCCCGCACTGCAACAGGCGGTCGGCGGCTCATCTCTGGTGGGTTGGTTCAGCCTGGTGCTGGGCCTGGCCTTTGTCGGCCAGTACCTCTGGCAGCGGCGCAGCGGCCGACGCTGACCGATCGCACGGTTTCACAGGTCTAGAATGCACCACTTTGATGCATTGATACGACCAGCGAAGCCATCCTTGGTCAGAATGGCACCACCTCTGGGTGCGAGCCACGAGCAGTCCTATCAATTTAACCATTTAATTAGAGAAATACGGTAAACTTGATCGATGTGAGTGCTGCACCTGAACAGGTGCGATTTTTGCTCACCCAGCCACCATGGCCTCGTACATGACATGCGATTCCTGAACCAATCGATCATCGCCTTTCTGATGGTCACGGCCGCGTCGATCGCGGCCGTGCTCCTCTTCACGACCTGGCGGGCCAATCGGCACATGGCCGGGGTGCGTTGGTTTGCAGGTGCAGGCGCCACGGGCGCCGTCGGTTTCTTTCTGGCCACCCTGCCGGTTCCCCACACCGATGGCCCTGACTGGCCCATGCTCATCAATGGCGGTTTTGTGTTCACCGCCCTGCTGATGGTTCTGGAAGGATCTCTGCGCTTCATGCATCGGGAATCCCATCTGCGCTGGCGCGCCGGCTTGGTCCTGGTGCCCGTGTTCGTGCTGCTGAACTGGTGGTACGAGGACGAAATGCTGGCCCAGCGCATCTTCCATGACGCCGCCTACTCGGTGGTGGTGCTGGTGGCCGCTTTCACCATGCTGCGTTCCGTGAAGGGCGACGATCGGATGATCAACAGCCTGGTCGCGTTCTTCCTGATGGGCATCGCCGGGGCGATGGCGGCTCGCAGCCTGGTGGCCGGCCAGGTCGAGACCCTGGAAGCCTTGCAACAGCACCCTGTGCACGCGCTGACCCTGGCCGTTGTGGTGCTGTGCATCATGGGTTGGACCTACAGCGTGCACATGGCCTGCTACGTGCGGTCTCAGGCCTCGCTGAGGATGATGCTGCACAAAGACCCGGTCACCGGCTTGAGCGGCCGTCAGCGCATGGCCGATTTCGTGCAGCGCGAGATCGCCCGCTGCGAGCGCTCGGGGGTCCGCTTCAGCTACCTGATCGTCGAACTCCATGAGTTCCAACAAGCGGGAGGGCATGCCGACAGCGCGTTGGCTGACGAAGTCCTGCTGGCTTTCGGCCAGCGGCTGGACGATTACGCTCGTGGCGCCGACTTTGCCTGCCCCCTGGGCGACGACCAATTTGGCGTGATCTTGCACCACACGCCCAGCCAGGAACACCTGCGTGGTGCCGTGGCCCGACTGCGTCACCTGTTGGCTCAACCCCTTGAGGTGCGTCACCTGCCCACCCAGGTGGACATCAGCCTGGGCATGGCGATGTGGCCTACCGATGGCCAGACCCTGGAGGCCCTGGAAAGCATCGCGACCCAGCGGATGCAGGCTGAAAAATTCTCCATGTTCAAGCCTTACGTGCAAAGCGAAGGGCTTCGCACCGGCTGATCAGGCCTCGCCGCCGCCCACATCCGAATAGACCGCCTCCGGCCGCTCGCCCGCCAAGGCCTGCAGCAGATTGTCTGTCGCCAACACGGCCATGGCATGCCGGGTTTCGAATGTGGCCGATCCGATGTGGGGCAAGGCGATGATGCGCGGGTGAGCGCGCAAGGGCGAATCCAGCGGCAGGGGCTCGGTGGCAAACACATCCAGGCCGGCCCCCCACAAATGGCCGGAATCCAGGGCCTGCAACAGTGCAGCCTCTTGCACGATGGCACCGCGAGCGCCATTGATGAAGATGGCGCCCGGCTTCATCAGGCCGAATTCACGCGCTCCCATCAGGCCACGGGTCTCGTCGCTCAGAGGCAGCACCAGGGCCACGACATCTGCATTGGACAACACGTCCTCCAGTGAGGCATGACGCACTCGCCCTTGCAGTTCGGGCGCCTGTCGTGACAAGTCCAGCTCGCGACGCGCGTGGTAGAGCACCGGCATGCCAAAACCCAGCGCGGCCCGGCGGGCCAGGGCCTGGCCGATGCGGCCGAAGCCCACCAGCCCCAGGGTCTTGCCATGCACGTCGCGACCGAAGAGATCCTCGCCGATGCTGCGGCGCCAATGGCCCTCACGCACCAGGTTCGCCAGCTCGACCAGGCGCCGGCTGGTGGCCAGGATGAGCGAAAAAATCGTGTCTGCGGTCGTCTCGGTCAACACCCCGGGGGTGTGGCATAGCAGGATGCCGCGCTGCCGCAGCTCAGCCAAGGGATAGTTGTCGACGCCCACCGAGATGCTGGAGATCACCTTCAAGCTCGGCGCCCTCGCCAGCAGGGCCGGCGTGATGGGGTAGCTGGAGCCGATCAGCCCATCAGCCTGGGCCAGCGCCGCCTCGAAGGCCTCGATCTGTTCGGGCTGACGGGGGTCGGCCACCGTGACCTCATGCACCGCCTGCAACAGGGCCAGTTGATCCGGTGGCAAAGCCCGGAACACCAGCACCCGCTGGCGCCCTGCCCCCACCACGTTCGGCGCGCTCACAAGCCGGCCTCGTTCAGTTGGGCCCTCGTCGGCAGCCCCTCGGTATCGCCCAGCACCTGCACGGCACGGGCGCCGATCCACGCGCCACGGCGCACTGCCTGGGCCACGCTGCGCCCCTCGAGCAAGGCACTGACCACGCCCACGGCAAAGCCATCGCCCGCGCCGACCGTGTCCACCACCTCGGCCACCGGAAAGCCCGCCACACGCCCCTGCACGGCCTGACCGGCATGACGCCCCTCGTAGTAGGCGCCCTCCGCCCCCAGCTTGACGATCACCAACTGCGCGCCTTGCGCCAGGTAGAAGCCGGCAATGGCCTCGGGCGTGTCGTGGCCCGTCAGAATCCGGCCTTCCTCGATGCCGGGCAGCACCCAGTCGGCCAGCGCGGCCAACTGGTTGACCTCGCGCCGCATCACCTCGGGAGAGGGCCACAGTGTGGGACGCAGATTGGTGTCGAAAGAGATGCTGCGGCCGGCGGCCCGCATCTGCAGCAGAGTCTCACGGCTCAGGGCCAGCGTGCTGGGCGACACGGCTGCGAACACCCCGGTGGCGTGCAGATGCCGTGCCGCGGTGAGCCAGGGCAGATCCAGGTCGGCAGGCCCCATCTGGCTGGCAGCCGAGCCTTTGCGGTGGTACTCGATCGGGGGATCGCTGCCGTCGTCGACCCGGCCCTTGATCAAAAAGCCGGTGCGTTGAGTGGCGTCGCAGACCACATGCGAGCAATCAATGCCCTCGCGCTGCATCTCGGCCAGCAGGTAGCGGCCCATCGAGTCGGTGCCCAGGCGGCTGGCCCAGCCCACCCGCAAGCCCAGTCGGGCCAGACCGATGGCGGCATTGGTCTCGGCGCCCGCGGTGCGCTTGTGAAAGCCATGGACAGCCTCCAGCGGGCCGGGGCTGTCGGCCACCAGCATCATCATGGCCTCGCCGAAGGTGATCACGTCCAGCGCTTCAGCGCTTGCAGGGTTCAAAGAGTCAGTCATGGGTTCGCAGGCAGTGGGGTCATCTCAAATCAGGGCGGGTAGACAGTCAGCACGCGCCTCATGCAGGCGCCGGGCCTCCTGGCGCAGCAGGGCCAACTCGGCTTCGATGGCCGTCAGATCAGGGCCCTGCAAGGGGTATTCGATGGCCCAGGGCACATCGGCGGGCAATTGGTTCAGCACGGTGCGCCAAGGCGCTTGCGACTGGGCCAGCGGCACCGCCACCCAACGGGATGGCTCGCGCAGAACCCCCTTGCAGTGCACGTAGCCCACCCTGGCGCCCAGGGCCTGTGCGGCCGTCAGGGGGCATTCGCCGACCCAGTGCCAGTTGCCCATGTCGAAGGTCATGGCCAAGGGCAGTCCGCGTGCCTGCGCAGTGGCAAAAAAGGCCTGCAGGGCAGGCAAGGTCCCTGCCTCAGGTGTCTGATCGTTTTCGATCAGCAGCGCCGGGGCCGGCTCGCCAGGGGGGGCCTGCAGGGCCGCCGCCAGTCGGGGCCAGCTGGGTACCGAGGCCGGTCCGAAGCCCCCGATCGACATCTTGAGCCGGTCTGCCCCCAGCAGGCGGGTTGCGGTCAGAGCAGACCTGAGCGCCAGCTCATCCAGCTCGCCATCCTCACGCCACAAGCCCGTCGGGCATGAATACACCGATTGCAGGCGCCGAGCGGCCAGCTCGGTGGCCAACTGGGGCAACTCGGTGGTGGCATCGCGCAGCAATTCTTCACGCACCTCCACCCCATCGGCCCCGGCGGCGGCGGCCAGGCGGGTGAAGTGCAGTTGCCCCAGGCGCAGCACCTCGCTGGCACCGAAGGCCCCGAGCGAGATCAGCACCGCGAAGCCGGGCACCGAGGGGTTCGGGTGCTGGCCCATCATGCAGCCTGGTGGGAAGGCAGGATCTGGCCCAGGAACTGGCGTGTCTTCTCGTGCTGGGGATCACCGAAGAACTGCTCGGGTGGGGCCTGCTCCAGGATGCGGCCCTCGGCCATGAAGATCACGCGGTCGGCCACGCTGCGGGCAAAGCCCATCTCATGGGTCACACACAGCATGGTCATGCCGTCTTCGGCCAGGCCGATCATGGTGTCGAGCACCTCCTTGACCATCTCGGGGTCCAGGGCTGAGGTGGGCTCGTCGAACAGCATCACCTTCGGCGTCATGCACAGGGCTCGGGCGATGGCCACGCGCTGCTGCTGCCCCCCTGAGAGTTGGCTGGGGTATTTGTGCGCCTGGTCCGGGATGCGCACCCGGGTCAGGTATTTCATGGCCACTTCTTCAGCCTGCTGCTGGCTCATGCCGCGGGAACGCATCGGCGCCAGCGTGCAGTTCTGCAGAATCGTCAGGTGCGGGAACAGGTTGAACTGCTGGAACACCATGCCCACTTCCTGACGCACCGCATCGACCTCACGCCCGCCCGCAGTCAGCTCATGACCATCCACCACGATGCGCCCCTGCTGTACCGTCTCGAGGCGGTTGATGCAGCGGATCAGCGTGCTCTTGCCCGAGCCCGAGGGCCCGCAGATCACGATGCGCTCACCCGGCTGGACCGACAGGTTGATATCACTGAGCACCTTGAACTCGCCATACCACTTCTGGACTTGATCCAGTCGGATGATGGGTGGGGCATCGGTGCGGGCGTGGGTGGCGTGTTCGGTCATGGCAGGGAGCTCAGGCTGAAAGGCAAAAAGGGGTCTGACGATCAGGACAGCTTGGGCAGATCGCTTTCCAGCCACTTGCGGTAGAGCTTGTTGAGCTCGCCGTTGGCCGTGTTGCGGGCCACGAAATCGTTCACGGCCTTCAGCAACTCGGCCTGGTTGGGCCGCAGGGCGATGCCCATGGCCTGTTGCAGCAGGTTGAACTTGATTTCGAACATGCCCGCCGGGGCGCGCTTGTTGATCTGCGCGGCCACGGTGACCGAACAGCCGATCGCGTCCACCTGACCCGACAGCAAGGCCTGCATGGCCGAGGCATCGTCGTCGAAGCGGCGGATCTCGGTGCCCTCGGGGGCCGACTTGGTGACAGCCACGTCCTGCGTGCTGGCCCGGGCCACGCCCACGCGCAGGCCCTTGAGGTCGGCGGCACTCTTGATGGGCGCCTTGCTGGCACCGAACAGCACGATGGTCGCGGCCGCATAGGGCTGCGAGAACTGCACCTGCTTGGCACGCTCGGGCGTGATGGCCAGCGAGGCCACCAGCAGGTCGACCTTGTTGGTCAGCAGGAAGGGGATGCGGTTGGGCCCGGTGACCGGCACCAGGTTGACCTTCAGGCCCAGGTCCTTGCCCAACAGGCGGGCCACGTCGGCGTCGTAGCCGTCAGGCTGGTTCTGGGCATTGGTGGTGCCATAAGGTGGAAAGTCGACCAGCATGCCGACCGTGAGTTCACCTTTCTTCTTCAGCTCGTCCAGCGTCTGGGCACCCGCCCCCGCGGCCAGTAGGCCCAGGCCGGAAGCCACCAGGGTGGCCGCGAAAGTGCGGCGGCTCAGGCCTGAGGACGCCGGGGTGTTGATCTGATCGTGCATGGAGGTCTCCTGGAGGGTTGTTGTTGAACAGAGGGAAGACAAAGGTCTGCTGACATCACCTGGGCGGGCGCTCAGCGGGCGGTGGCGGCGGCCTGTCGCCGCTCCATGCGTGCGGCCAGCAGGGACAGCGGCCAGCACAACACGAAGTAGATGGCAGCCACCGCGCTGAACACCAGCAGGGGCTGGAAGGTCGCGTTGTTGATGATCTGACCCGCCCGGGTGATCTCGGTGAAGCCGATGATGGCGGCGAGCGACGTGCCCTTGATGATCTGCACGCCGTAGCCCACCGTGGGCGGCACCGCAATGCGCCAGGCCTGGGGCAGCACCACGTCGCGCATGCGGTCCACATAAGACAGACTCAAGGCCTCGGCGGCCTCCCACTGGCCCCGGGGCACGGCCTGGATGCAGCCGCGCCAGATCTCGCCCAGGAAGGCCCCGCTGTTGAGGATCAGCGCCGCACCGGCCGCTACCCAGGGGTTGATGTCGAAGCCCAGCACAGGCGCCCCGAAAAAGATCAGGAACAGTTGCAACAGCAGCGGCGTGCCCTGGAACACCTGGATGAAGAGACCCGCCCCCGCCTGGGCCCAGCGCGAGCCGCCGGTGCGGGCCAGGGCCACGGCCAGCCCCACCACCGAGCCACCGACAAAGGCCAGCAGCGACAGGGCCAGCGTCCAGCGGGCCGCCTCGAGGATGAACATGAACTCGGCCAGACCGAAACTGCGCATGGGTCAGATCTCCGTCGCCCGCAAGGGGCTGATCAAGGTGAAGTGGGCTTCGGACATGGGTGGGTTCAGCGGCGGTCGGGGTAGTCGAGGGCGGCGCGGTAGATCAGCCTGAACAGGGCCGAGAAAGCCATGGACAGCGCCAGGTAGATCAAGGCCACCACGATGTAGATCTCGAAACTGCGGAAGGTCTGCGACTGCAGGTTGGCTGCCACCGAGGTCAGGTCGTCGGCCGAGATCACCGAGACCACGGCCGAACTCAACATCAGCAGGATGAACTGGCTGGTGAGTGCCGGGTAGATGGCCTTGAGCGCAGGCTTGAGGATCACGAAGCGGAAGATCTCCCAGCGCTTGAGGTTCAGCGCCAGCCCGGCCTCGATCTGGCCACGGGGAATCGACTTGATGCCGGCGCGGATGATCTCGGTGGCATAGGCCCCCAGGTTGATCACCATCGCCGTCAGGGCGGCCGTGTAGGCACTCCAGCGCAGGCCAATGGCCGGCAGGGCAAAGAAAAAGAAGAACAACTGCACCAGAAACGGCGTGTTGCGGATCAGCTCGATGTAGGCCTGGATCACCCAGCGCAGCGGGCGGGGGCCGGCGGTCTTGCCCCAGGCGCACAGAATGGCCAGACCCAGGCCCAGCGCCATGGCCAGCATCGACAACTGCACGGTGATCCAGGTGCCCTTGAGCAGCAGGGGCCAGGCGGCCAGCACATCGGCAAATTGAAAGCTGTAGTTCACGATCGATCCGATTGAAGAAAGAACCGGTGCCACACGACGTCCGAGGAGATTCGGACACAACCTGAAACCGTTTTCATCCAGTTTAAGAAACCGGTTTCAGGTTGCCATGAGTGAAAACCCTGGTGGCTTCACCGGGCCAATCACCTCAGGCGGTGCGCGTCTGGCCGGGTGTGGAGCCTCGCACCCGCAACTGCCCCGGCAACAGGATCTGACGGGGCGCCAGGCTCAGCCCGCCCAGGCGTTCCAGCAGACAGCTGGCCGCCAGGCGGCCCAGGTCGTGTGTAGGCTGGGCCAGGGTGCTGATGCCCGGGCCCACGTAGGGGGCCCATTCAGGGTCATCGAACCCCACCACCCCCAACTCGCGGCCGGCCTGCCAGCCCAACCGGGCCAGCGCCGCGCACACCCTCAGGGTGACCACCGAATTGCTGGCCAGCACCGCAACGGCTTGCCCTGCGGCCCGCTGACGGCAGGCCTGCAAGGCCTCGGCCAGGGCCTGCAGTTGCAACTCCGGTGGGTCATCCTGACTCTCGAAGGTCTGCCCCTGCAAGGCATGGCCATCATGGACGGACTGATGGCAGCCCTCCCGGAAGGCTGCCTCGCGCTCGGTGCGGGAACTCACACCCCGCACCGGCTCGGTCACATACAGCAAGTGGCGGTAGCCTTGCGCCTGCAGATGGGTCAACACCGTGCGCATGGCCTGGCCGTTGTCCAGGGACACGAAATCGGCCTGCATGCTGCTGTGGCGCCGATCCACCAGCACCACCGGTCGACCCAGCCGCAGCGCCTCGGCGGCGACGCCTGGGTCGCGCCCCAGGGTGTTGAGAATGAACCCCTCGACCTGATAGGAGGCCAGTGCCGCCATGGCCTCGCGCTCACGCCCGCTGTCGTTGCCAAGGTTGAACAGCATGACCAGGTAGCCTGCCTCCTGGCAGGCCTGCTCGGCACCGCGCAGCACCGCCACCGAGTAGGGGTTGGTCACATCGGCCACCACCAGGCCGATGAGCCGGGTGCGTCCGCGCTTGAGCGCCTGCGCCATCGGACTGGGCGAATAGCCCAGTGCGGCCACGGCGCGCTCCACCCGCAGGGCGATGTCTGGGCTGAGCAAGGTCTCACGGTGGTTCAGAAAGCGCGAGACCGTGGCCTTGGACACCCCTGCCTCGCGCGCCACATCGGCGATGGTGGCACGGGTGCCGCTTGAGGCAGAAGGGGCGGATGGGGCCGCAGCCGAAGGCTGGGCGGAAGGGGCAAGAACAGAGCGGGGCACAGCTTGGATCGGGTCAGGCGGGGCAAGGCTGGCCACAGCGTCCGGGCCTGCGACAGGCTCTGTCTGCGGATCGTCTGAAACCAGTTTCAGAGATGAATCTTAGTGGCAGCCCCTGCCCAGGACACCCGGTGGAAACCCGCGCTCGTGGCGCGGCGCCAGCCAGATCGGGCTCAAGCGCGGCGCAGCCGCCACAGGCTGGTGACCTCAGCCGAGCGGGCCTTGTGCAGAGGATCGGTGGGATCACTCGCCTTGGGGTGCTGCGGCCGTGCATCGCGCCGCCCCACGACCTCGATACCGGCCTCGCGGGCCCAGCCCTGCCATTGCTCCCGGCTCCGCAGCCCCAGCAGTTCGGCCAGGTCGGACAGGATCAGCCAGGCCTCGCCCTCAGGGCTCAGGTGGGCGGCCAGGCCCTGCAGAAAGCCTCGCAGCATGCGGCTGTCGGGGTCATAGACGGCGTACTCGATCGGTGAACTGGGTCGCGCGGGCAACCAGGGTGGATTGCACACCACCAGCGCCGCCTGACCGGGCGGGAACAGATCGGTCTGCTGCAACTGGACCTGGGTCGCAAGCTTGAGTCGAGCCAGATTGGCGCCAGCGCAGGCCAGGGCGCGCGGGTCCTGGTCGGTGGCCACCACCTGGCGGGCACCGCGCCGTGCCAGCACCGCCGACAGGACACCGGTGCCCACACCGATGTCGAACACCGGCTGATCCGGGCTGAAGCCGACCGGCCACGGCGCCTTGGCCACCAGATCCACGTATTCACCGCGGACCGGTGAGAAGACACCGTAGTGCGGGTGGATGCGGGCCTCCGGCCCCAGGGCCGGCACCAAGACACCTTTTTTGCGCCATTCATGTGCGCCCACCAGGCCGAGCAACTCGCGCAGGCTCAGCACCGAGGGCTGACCGTCGGGCTCGCCCCAGACCTCCTGCAGGGCCAGGCGCACATCGGGGGCACGGCGCAGCGGCACGCTGAAGTCGGCATTCACCGGCACCAGCACCTGACCGAGCACCCGGGCCCGCTGGGCCTGGCCTTGGCGATGCTGGTGAAAGGCTTCAGACAGGCTGGTGGCCGGAGCCTTGAGCTTGCGCGGCTTGCGGTCCACCCGGCGCGCCAGCGCTTGCAGCAACTGACGGGCATTGTGGAAATCGCCTTGCCAAAGCAGACCCGTGCCCTCGCAGGCTAGGCGGTAGGCGGTGTCGGCGTTCAGGGTGTCGTCGGCCAGTTGAAGGCGACGCGGCACCGGCACAGCGGCTTCGGAGCGCCAGCGGGCGTGCTGAGGAAGGCCTTGGGCGTCGGTCCAGCTCAGGCTGGGTGGGATATCGGTCATGCCGCCATTGTCGCGGTTCGAGGCCGCCTCACCGGTGCTCAATCACCAGGATTCACAAGCTTCAAGGACGAATTCGATGTGGCCCCATGCACTCAATTCGCTTTCCTTCCAAAATCAAGTCGGGATCTTTCACCTCGGAAAGCGCCCGACACGTCCAAAAATCAGGAGACAACATGCCTTCAACCCTCCCCTGCCTGCGCCCGCTGGGTGCGCGAACCCACCGTTGGGCCCGAGCTCGGCTGCTGGGCCTGCTGACCTTGGCGGCCGCGCTGGGCACCACCGCCCTGCCCGGCCACGCCGCGAGCACCGTGCTCGCCGATCAGGCCCCCTCAGCCGCCCTGGGGCGCCCCCTGCCCTTCACGGTGTACCTGCCCGATGGCTACGAAAAGGCCAGCCAGGCCTACCCCGTGATCTATCTGCTGCACGGGGCCGGCGGAGACGAGAACGAATGGCGCACCAAGGGCGGTGCGGTCGAGACACTGGACGGCCTGATCAAGCGCGGCCTGATCCGGCCCTCGGTGGTCGTCATGCCGACGGCGGGCCCAGCCTCATGGTGGGCCGACGGCGCGGCTGAAAAAGCCGGCACAGCCCTCATGAACGAGTTGCTTCCCTATGTGGAGTCGCGCTACCGGGTGCAAAAGGAGCGCAGCGGACGGGCCATCGGTGGCCTGTCCATGGGGGGCTATGGCGCACTGAACCTCTCGCTGCGCCACCCGCAGAAGTTCTGCGGCGCCGCCGTGATCAGCCCGGCCATCTACGACCCGCTGCCGCCGGAAACATCTGCCGCCCGACGCACCCCCCAGTTTGTGCGAAACGGCCAGTTCGACGCTGACACCTGGAAGGCATTGAACTACCCCGCGGCCCTGGAGAGCTACCGGGCCGGCCAGGCCCGTGTGCCGATGTGGATCGTCTCGGGCGACCACGACTACCTCGGCATCGCCCCGATGTCGGCCAACCTGTTCTGGCGCCTGCACCAGATCCAGCCTCGGCAGGTCGAGTTGCGGGTGATCGACGGCGACCACGAATGGCTGGTGTTCCGCGATGCCCTGCCCGACGCCTTGCAGTACGTCGATCAGGCCTGCCGCAAGAGCCCCTGACCCTCGCCCGGCGATTGCCAACGAAAAAAAGGCCACGGCACAAGGGCGGTGGCCTTTTGGTCTCGCGACCGAGGGCAGTCAAGGGGGGCTCTGGCAGCGGCCCCGCGCCGGGATCAGTTCAGATCGCCACGCTTGAGGCGGATTTCCTCGAGCTTGATGGCCCCCATCGGGGTGGTCTTGGCGGTGTTCAGTTCGCGCTTGAA
>RXJO01000467.1 GCA_003987795.1 Curvibacter sp. | reverse complement strand
GGCCATGACAAATGCGGCTGCAGGGGCCGGTGCTGCAGGCGCCCCCCGTTTCTCCGAGCTGTTGCAACAGCGCGCCTTCATCCGTTTCTGGTTCACCCGCCTGAGTGCCACCACCGGCAATCAGATGCTGATGGTGGCTGTGGGTTGGCAGATGTACGAACTGACCGGCCAGGCCTGGGATCTCGGTCTCGTGGGCCTTTACCAGTTTCTGCCCGCATTGCTCCTGACCCTGGTCGCCGGCCATGTGGCCGACCGGGTGCACCGAGCCCGCATCGTGGCCGCCTGCGTTTTGGCTCAGGGCCTGGTGGCCGCGGTCCTGGTGGTGGCCACCTTGGGCGGCTGGGTCAGCCGCGACTGGTTGCTGTGGCTGTCGGTGGTGCTGGGCATGGCGCGGGCCTTCCAGATGCCGGCCCAGCAGGCGCTGACCCCGGTGCTGGTGCCCCCGGCCATGCTGCCCCGGGCCATGGCGTTTTCGTCGGCCGGCATGCAGGCGGCCATCATTGGCGGCCCTGCGCTGGGCGGGGTGATCTTCGTGGCCGGGGCCACCGCGGTCTACCTGTGCTGCGCGGCGCTGTTTGCGCTGGGCATCGTGCAGATCCTGCGTGTGCACTATGAACACGATCCCCCGCCGCAAGAGCCGGTGTCCCTGGGCACCTTGATGGCCGGCGTGCGCTTCATCTGGGAGCGCAAGGTGGTGCTGGGGGCGGTGTCTCTCGATCTCTTTGCCGTGTTGCTGGGCGGTGCGGTGGCCTTGCTGCCGATCTATGCCAAGGATGTGCTGCATGTCGGGCCCTGGGGTCTGGGCCTGTTGCGTGCAGCCCCTGCTGCCGGGGCCTTGCTGATGTCGGTGTGGCTCACCCGCTGGCCGCTGGATCGCCATGTCGGGCGCAAGCTGCTGCTGGCGGTGGCTGTGTTCGGCCTGGCCACGCTGGTGTTCGGCGTGTCCACCAGCCTTTGGCTGTCTCTTGCAGCCCTGGCGGTCTCCGGTGCGGCGGACATGGTCAGCGTGGTGGTGCGCCAGACCCTGGTGCAGCTCGAAACCCCGGACGCCATGCGCGGCCGCGTCAGCGCGGTCAACTCGGTGTTCATCGGGGCCAGCAACCAGTTGGGCGAATTCGAGTCGGGTGCCACCGCGGCCTTGCTGGGTCCGGTAGGCTCGGTGGTGCTGGGGGGCGTGGGCACGGTGCTGGTGGCCGCGCTCTGGTTCAAGGGCTTTCCTCAACTGGCCCAGCGTGACCACATGCAGGCCCGGCGCTGAGGCCGGCTTTTTTTCCGTCAACAGGGGTTTCGAGATGAGTGATTCCAAGCAGGCCGCAGGGCCGCTGTTCGAGGTGCTGCCGCGTGATCTCAGTGCCTACCGTCAAGGCAATGTGGGCATCGACTACGTGCACCGCCTCGAGTCGGGCCAACCCGGCCCGCATGTGCTGATCAACGCCCTGACCCATGGCAACGAGCTCTGTGGCATGGTGGCGGCCACCCACTTGCTGGACAGTGGCGTGCGCCCTTTGCGTGGCACGCTGACGATCTCCTTTGCCAATGTGGCCGCCTACGAAAGCTTTGACATCGAGCGGCCTTTCGAGAGCCGCCAACTGGTGCATAACCTCAATCGCGTCTGGTCGAGTGCCGAGCTCGATGGCGATGAGGACAGCCCCGAGCTGCGCCGTGCCCGTGAGCTCAGGCCGGTGGTGGCGGCAGCCGACCACATTCTGGACATCCATTCCACCAGCCAGGATGTGCAGCCCTTCTGGGTCTATCCGGCCTATGCCCGCAATGCCGAGGTGGCGCTGGCGGTTGGCTTGCCCGCCGTGCACATGGTGATGCCCAGCGGGCTGGGCTCCGGCACGCCGCTGATCCAGCATGGACGCCATGGCGAAGCCGACAGCGATGCTGGCGCTGCCCTGGTCGTGGAGTGCGGCCAGCATTTTCTGCAGTCGGCGGCCGACACGGCCACAGCGGCCGCCCTGGGGTTTCTGGCGCACTATGGATTGATCGACGCGGCCACCTTGCCTGTGAGGGAGAAGCCGGCCCCCAGGCGCTACGAGTTGCTGAAGACCTGCCTGGTGCAGACCACCGACTTCGCCTTCACCCGGCCCCTGATCGGCTTTGAAAGCTTTGCCCAGGGCGAATTGATCGCCCGCGATGGCCCCCATGAGATCCGGGCCCTGTGTGACGACTGCACAGTGATGATGCCCACCCGCGCCCCGGTGGTGGGGCGCGAAGCGGTGTACCTGACCCGTCCGATCTGAGCGCTTGCGAGGGTCAGCGGCCCGTCTGAAGGGTGAAGCGGGCCATCGAGCCACTCAGGCGGGTGGCCTGCTCGGTCAGGCTCTGGGCGGCTGCGGCGCCCTGTTCAACCAGCGCCGCGTTCTGCTGGGTCATCTGATCGAGTTCACCGATCGCTGAACTCACCCGCTGCAGTTCCTGGGTCTGCTCTGCGGTGGCGGCGCTGATCTCGGCCATCAAGGCGCTGACCTGTTGCACGCTGCCCACCAGCTCGCTCATGGTGCTGCCGGCGGTGCCCACCAGGGCGGTCCCGTCGCGCACCTTCTCGACACTGGCGCCAATCAGGTTCTTGATTTCGTGGGCGGCGGTCGCGCTGCGCTGGGCCAGACTGCGCACCTCGCCAGCCACCACGGCAAAGCCGCGGCCTTGTTCGCCCGCCCGTGCCGCCTCGACAGCCGCGTTCAAGGCCAGGATGTTGGTCTGGAACGCGATGCCATCAATCAGCCCCACAATCTCGCCGATCTTCTGGCTGCGGGTCTGGATCTCGTTCATCGTGTCCACCACCTGTTGCACCACGGCACCGCCGCGATCCGCCACCTCGGTGGCCGCTCGCACCAGCGAGCTGGCCTGGTGGGTGTTGCCGGCATGGGTGCCGACCATGTGGCTGAGTTGGTCCATGCTGGCGGCCGTCTCTTGCAGTCGGCTGGCCGTGTGCTCGGTGCGTTGGCTCAGGTCCTGATTGCCCAGGGCCACTTCGGCGCTGGCGGTGTGGATGGCGTCACCCGCATCGCGCACCTCGGCCACGACCCGGTTCAGCGCGTCCACCATCTGGTTCAAGGCCTGCAAGAGCTGGCCGATCTCGTCCTCTCGCCGATGCGCCATACGGACCGTCAGATCCCCGGCGGCCACCCGGGCCGCGGCGCGTGACGCCTCGGCCAGCGGCAGCACGATGGAGCGGCGCAGCAGCCAGGCGCAGGCTGCCGCGAGCAGCAGCACGGCGGTGACGGCGATCGCGCTGATCCATTGGGCGCGCTGCGCATTGCTGATCATGCTGTCCGCGTCAGCGCGGGCGCTGGCCTCGGACAGGCTCAGGAGGGCATCCAGACTGGCTAGGTAGCTTTTGAGCGCTGCGGCATGCTCGCTGATCTCCTTCTGGCTGATCACCTTGGACTCCAGCGCGTTCTGGACGAGTTGCTGGCGCAGCTGCACATAGGCTGCGCGCTGCTTCATGGCCGTGTCCACGGCCTGTTGGGTGGCGGTGTCGGCGTTGCCCGCCTGTTGCTGGATGGATTGCACGAGCACGTCATCGCGCTGGGCCTCGCCGCGCATTTCGTTGGCCACCGGAAACACGTCGTTTGAGCCCGTGGCCCGCAGCGCCAGTTCACCCAGCTTGATGGATTGGGTCTTCCAGTCACGCACGGCACGTTCCAGCGGCCAGCGCTGTTGGGCCAGCCGTTGGGCCTGGGTGGTGGTGGCGTCGCCCGTCAGCCAGGTCGTCGCCCCCAGCAAGGCCACGGCCAGACCCAGCAGGCCAAAGCTCAGGCCCAGCTTCTGGCCGATGCTGAAGCCGCGCGGGGCGGCGTTGAGCGAGCGTGCTGCTGGCGCCTTGCCTGGGCTCGACGGATTGGCAAGTGTGTTGGAGGGCGAGGCGATGAGTTGGGTCATGCGAAGTCAGGAAGGAAATCAACAAAACTGGATCTGCCAGAACCATGCCAGGGGCTGGGCTGCAGGCAGGTCACCCAAAAACAAACAGCCCCAGGCCGCCAGGGGCGACGCGGGGCTGTCCGTCAGGCCGTGAGTGGCGGTCTATTTCTCCTTGCCCATCACCAGATCGGGCAGGATGGTGACGATGTCAGGGAACACCGTGATCAGCACGATGCACACCACCAGGCAAGCAAAGAACGGGATCGCCGCCTTGGCGATCACATTGCTGTCCTTGCCCGTCATGTTCTGCAGCACAAAGAGGTTGAAGCCCACCGGTGGCGTGACCTCGGCGATCTCGACCAGCAGCACGATGAAGATGCCGAACCAGACCAGATCGAAACCCGCCTTCTGGATCATCGGCAGCACCACCGCACTCGTGAGCACGATCATGCTGATGCCGTCCAGAGCCGTGCCCAGCACGAGGTAGACCACCACCAGCACGCTGATCAGCGCGAAGGGGGACAGATGCATGGACTCGACCCATTCAGCCAGTTCGCGCGGAATGCCGGTGAAGGCCATGGTCTTGGTCAGGAAGGCGGCGCCCGCCAGGATGAACATGATCATGCAGCTGGTTCGGGTCGTGCCCATCAGCCCTTCCTTGAAGTTCTGCCAGGTCAGCGAACGGCTCCAGAGCGCCAGGCCCAGCGAGCCCACCACGCCGTAGGCCGCACATTCGGTGGCGGTGGCATAGCCGGCGATCAGTACCCAGCAGATGAACACGATCAGGGCCGCACAAGGGATCAGGTTGCCGGATTGACGCAGCTTCTGCATGAAGGTGCTCGGCGGATCGGCGGCGGGCACCTTGTCGGGGTGGCGCAGGCTCCACCAGCCGATGTAGCCCGAGAACAGGGCCATCAGCAGAAAGCCCGGCAGGAAGCCGGCCAGGAAGATGCGGATGATCGAAGCATCCGCCGCCACCGCATACACCACCATGGTGATCGAGGGCGGAATCAGGATGCCCAGGGTGCCGGCAGTGGCCAGGGAGCCCAGCGCCAGCTTCTCGTCGTAGCCGCGCTTCATCAGTTCGGGCAGGGCCACCTTCGAGATCGTGGCGCAAGTGGCCGCCGATGAGCCCGACACCGAGCCGAAGATGCCGCAGCCCAGGATGGTGGTGTGCATCAGGCGGCCGGGCACCCGGTTGAGCCAGGGGCGCAGGCCCTCGAACATCTCTTCGCTGAGCTTGGTCCGGAACAGGATCTCACCCATCCAGATGAACAGGGGCAGGGCGGCCAGCTCCCAGCTGGCGTTGCTCTCCCAGAAGGCCGAGAACAGGTTCTTGCCCGGCGCTGTGCTGGTGAAGAAAGCCTGACCGACCCAGCCGCAGATCGCCAGCGTCATGGCGATCCAGACGCCGCCCGAGAGCAGCACCATCATGAGCAGCAGCAAGATGCCGCCCACCATCAAAATATCCATGTTGTACTTTCTTGTTGGAGGGGACGGATCAGACCTCGGACGAGAAGTCGCCACGCGCGTGGCGCTCTTCGACCTCGCGCACGAAGGTGGGCACGCCACCGCGCAGCACGATCACCAACTCGTCCACCACGGCCACCCACAGCAGCACCGAGCCAAAGGCAAAGCTCAGCTGCGGAATCCACATCGGGATGGGCAGCAGGCCCTGGGCGATGTCGTTGAATTCCCAGCTCTCATAGGTGAACTGGCAGGCCGACCAGGCCAGGTAGGCCGTGGCCACCGAGCCGATCACCAGCGAAAGGATTTCCAGCATGCGTCGCTGGCGGCTGGGGACTTTCTCCAGCAGCAGCGTCACGCGCACAAAGTCGCCATGCTTGAAAGCATGCGGCATGGCGAAGAAGGCGGCGGCGGCGCAGAACCAGGCCACCACGTCGTTCATGGCGCCGGTGCGCACGCCGAATTCACGCAGCACGCTCTGCGCGATCATCAGCACGCAGATCAGCGCGATGAACGCGGCGCCCAGGGCGCCGGCAGCGATGTAGAGGCGATCGAGAAAGCGTCGCATCACTTCTTGGCCGCAGGGGCGGACTTGCGGTAGGCAGCGATGATGGCTTCACCATCGGGGCCGGCCTTCTTGATCCAGTCGCTCAGCATGATGTCACCCACTTGCTTGAGGTCGGCGGTCAGCTTGGCCGGCGGCGGCAGGATCTTCATGCCTTTCTCGGCCAGGGCCTTTTTGTACCAGTCGTTCTTCTCCTGGCTCAGGGCCCAGCCACGGGTCTCGGCTTCGGCTGCGGCCTTGGTCAGGGCGGCCTGGGTGGCCGGGTCCAGTGCGTCGAAGGACTTCTTGTTGACGATGATGGCGTCCTTGGGCAGCCAGGCCTGGGTGTCGTACCAGTACTTCAGGCTTTCGTAGGTCTTGGAGTCGTAACCCGTCGAGCCCGAGCTCATGTAGCTTTCGATCACGCCGGTGGCCAGGGCTTGCGACAGTTCGGCGGCCTGGATGGTCACCGGCTGGGCACCGATCAACTCGGCCACCTTGGCGGTGGCCGGGCTGTAGGCGCGCCACTTGATGCCACGCAGATCGGCCACCGAGCCGATTTCCTTCTTGGTGTAGATGCCTTGCGGGGGCCAGGGCACGGTGTAGAGCAGCTTCATGCCCTGGGCGTTGAGCAGTTTCTCGAGGACCGGCTTCTGGGCGTCATACAGGCGCTTGGACTCGGCGTACGAGGAGGCCAGGAAGGGCACGCCGTCGGTGCCGTAGATGGGGTTCTCGTTTTCGAAGTTGGCCAGCAGGATCTCGCCGATCGGTGCCTGGCCCCCTTGCACGGCGCGCTTGATCTCATTGGCCTTGAACAGGGAGGCATTGGCGTGCACGGTGAGCTTGAGCTTGCCGCCGGTGGCCTTGTCCACGTCCTGCGCGAAGTGGCTCAGGTTCTCGACGTGGAAGTTGTTGGCGGGGTAGGCCGTGGGCAGATCCCATTTGGTCTGCGCCATGGTGGCACCCGAGGCCAGCACCAAACTGAGAGCCGTGAAAGAGAAAAGGCGACGCTTCATGTGTGCTCCGGAAAAAAGTTTGACGTGAATGTAATCGGCCGGCAGGTCGACATCATGGGGGTTATTACTTAACGTTGATAAAACGTTGGCAAATTGTTGTTGTGCTACCTACAATCTGCGCATGCAACATCAATGCCAGCCGGGAGGATGACCATGACAGCCAAGCCCACCGCTCCCCCCACGGGCGCTACCGAGCGCGCCCTCATTGTGTCCTCTGCGCACCTGGTTTCTGAGCAGAGTGCCGAGATGAGTGAATTCGAATTCGGCCTGGTGGTGGCTGGCAATGCATTCCACCGCTGGATCGTGCACTGCATGAGCGCCGCAGGGCTGCAGGACCTGACCCCGCTCGATGTCCTCGTGTTGCACCATGTCACCCATCGGGCCCGCAACAAGCGTCTGGCCGACATCTGCTTCATCATGAATGTCGAAGACACCCACCTGATCAATTACTCCCTCAAGAAGCTGCAGAACCTGGGCGTGGTGATGGCCAGCAAGAATGGCAAGGAAGTGACCTATGCCTGCACCGAGGAGGGGCTGGCCCGTGTGGCCCGGTATCGCGAGATCCGCGAGTCGTGCCTGATTGGTGCCCTGCAGGCCGACGATGCACTGAATCGGGACATCGGTGATCTGGCCCGTCTGTTGCGCGTGCTCTCCGGCATGTACGACCAGGCCGCCCGTGCGGCGGCTTCGCTGTGAGCACGGTGGACACCCGCCGGCTGGGGCTGATCCTTCTGGACACACGTTTCCCGCGTGTGCCGGGTGATCTGGGTCGGGTCGACAGCTATCCCTGGCCCGTGATCACCCATGTGGTGCCCGGGGCAGTGCCTTCCCAGGTGGTGTGCTCGGCGCAGGCGCTGCGAGCCAGTGGCCTGGCGGAACGCTTCGTCGCGGCTGCGCGCAGCCTGGTGGACGAAGGGGCCGACGCCATCACCACCAGTTGCGGCTTTCTGGTGCTGTTGCAGGCCCAGCTCCAGGCCTCGGTGCCTGTGCCGGTGCTCAGTTCGAGTCTGCTGGCCTTGCCAGCGTTGCTGCGCCGCCAGCCCCGCGTCGGCGTGTTGACCATCCGGGCCGATCGCCTGGGCGCAGAGCACCTGCTGGCGGCAGGGGTGCCACAAGACCGGCTGCAGGACGTCCTGCTGCAGGATCTGCCCGAAGACGGACATTTCGTGAGCTCGATCCTGGGCAACGGCCTCACGCTCGACGAAGCCCGTGCCCGCCTCGAAGTGGTGCAAGCGGCCCAGGCCCTTCAGGCGCGTGCCCCCGATCTGCGGCAGGTGGTGTTCGAATGCACCAACCTGCCCCCCTATGCCCAAGCGGTGGCGGATGCCACCGGCTGGCAACTGAGTACCTTGTTGCAATCCCGTCGCCTGCTGGGCGACCGGGCGCTGGCACAAGCCCCCTTCATCAACCCCCTTGAAGCCGACTTCTGACCATGCAAGCCACTGTTCCGACCCATCCTCCCCGCTGGCAATTCTGGATTGATCGCGGAGGCACGTTCACCGACATCGTGGCGCGCAAGCCTTTGGCTGATGGCGGCTTCACCCTGGTCACGCACAAGCTGCTGTCCGAGAACCCCGAGCAATACCGCGACGCCGCAGTGGCTGGCATCCGTCATCTGCTCGGTCTCCAGGCCGGCGAACCCATCACGCCCGAGCAGGTCGAGTGCGTGAAGATGGGCACCACCGTGGCCACCAATGCGCTGCTGGAACGCAAGGGCGAGCCCACCCTGCTGGTGACCACGCGCGGCTTCCGCGATGCCCTGCGCATCGCCTACCAGAACCGTCCCCGTCTGTTCGACCGCCACATCGTGCTGCCTGAGCTGCTCTACACCGAAGTCATCGAGGCCGATGAACGCGTGGGCGCTCAAGGTGAACTGGTGCAGCCGCTCGATGAGGCCCGTCTGCGGGCCGACCTGCAGGCAGCCTACGACCGCGGGCTGCGCAGCGTCGCCATCGTCTTCATGCACGGCTACCGCTACACCGCCCATGAGAAGGCCGCCCAGGCCCTGGCCGCTGCGATCGGTTTCACGCAGATCAGCAGCTCGCACGAGACCAGCCCTTTGATGAAGTTCGTGAGCCGGGGCGACACCACGGTGGTGGACGCCTACCTGTCGCCCATCCTGCGCCGCTATGTGGACCAGGTGGCCTCTGAAATGCCGGGCGTGCGCCTGTTCTTCATGCAGTCTTCGGGCGGCCTGACCGATGCCCATGTCTTCCAGGGCAAGGATGCGATCCTGTCCGGCCCGGCCGGGGGCATCGTGGGCATGGCGCGCACTGCCGGCCTGGCGGGGCACGACGACGTGATCGGCTTCGACATGGGCGGCACCTCCACCGATGTGAGCCATTTCCGCGGTGGTCTGCAGGGTGAGTTCGAGCGCGAGTTCGAGACCCAGGTGGCCGGTGTGCGCATGCGCGCGCCCATGATGAGCATCCACACCGTGGCGGCCGGCGGGGGCTCGATCCTGCAATTCGATGGCGCGCGCTTCCGGGTCGGCCCCGAGAGTGCTGGTGCCAATCCGGGCCCGGCCAGCTATCGCCGCGGTGGCCCGCTGGCCGTGACCGATGCCAACGTGATGGTGGGCAAGGTGCAGCCCAACTACTTCCCCTCGGTGTTCGGTCCGCAGGCCAACGAGCGACTCGATGCCGAGGTGGTGCGGCAACGCTTTTCTGAACTGGCGGAACGCGCCGGGCGCACGGCCGAAGAGGTGGCCGAAGGCTTCATCCAGATTGCTGTGCAGCAGATGGCCAATGCGATCAAGAAGATCTCGGTGGCTCGCGGCTACGACGTGACGCGCTACACCCTGCAGTGCTTCGGTGGCGCTGGCGGGCAACACGCCTGCCTGGTCGCCGATGCCCTGGGCATGACCCGGGTGTTCGTGCACCCCTTGGCCGGTGTGCTGTCGGCCTATGGCATGGGCCTGGCCGACCAGAGCCTGATCCGTGAGCAAGCGGTGGAACTGCGCCTGCAGGCCGAGGCTTTGCCCGACATCCAGGCCCGGCTCGATGCGCTGGCCCAGGGGGCCGAGGCCGAGTTGGCCCGCCAGCAGGTCAGCGCCGGCGGCATCACCACCCACCGCCGTGTGCACGTGCGTTACGAAGGCAGCGATTCGGCCCTGGTGGTGGCCTACCGCCCCGGCGACTCGGTCGAGCAGACGCTGGCCGCCATCCAGGCGGGCTTCGAGCAAGCCTATCGCCAGCGCTTTGCCTTCCTCATGGCCGGCAAGGGCCTGGTGGTCGAGGCCGTGTCGGTCGAATCCGTGGTGGCCGGCGACGCGCCGGCCGAGCCGCGCCATGCCTTGAGCCCGGTGCGCGAGGTGCCACGCCGTGAAACCGTGCGGATGTACTCGGGGGCCCGCTGGCACGACGCCGCCCTGGTGGTGCGAGAAGACCTGCGCCCCGGTGATGTGATCCCTGGGCCGGCCATCATTGCCGAGAAGAACGCCACCACCATCGTCGAGCCCGGCTGGGAGGCCACGCTCACGGCCCTCGACCACCTGGTGCTGGAGCGCCGCGAGGCGCGGGCCATCACCTACGCCGCCGGCACCACCGCCGACCCGGTCCTGCTGGAGGTGTTCAACAACCTTTTCATGAACATCGCCGAGCAGATGGGCCTGCAACTGCAGAACACCGCCTATTCGGTGAACATCAAGGAGCGGCTCGATTTCAGCTGCGCCCTGTTCGATGCGGCCGGCAACCTGATCGCCAACGCCCCGCACATGCCGGTGCACCTGGGCTCCATGGGCGAGAGCATCAAGACCGTCATCCGCGAAAACGCCGGCCGCATGCAGCCCGGCGATGTGTATGCCCTGAACGATCCCTACCACGGCGGCACCCACCTGCCCGACGTGACCGTGATCACCCCGGTCTACCTGGGCCAGGCCGCCGACGAGCAGCCGATGTTCTACGTCGGCTCGCGCGGGCACCATGCCGACATCGGGGGCATCACCCCGGGTTCGATGCCGCCGTTCTCGACCCGCATCGAGGAAGAGGGCGTGCAGATCAACAACTTCAAGCTGGTCGACCGCGGCCATCTGCGCGAGGCCGAAATGGTGGCCTTGCTGCAAAGCGGCGAATACCCGAGCCGCAACCCGGCGCAGAACCTCGCCGATCTGAAGGCGCAGATTGCCGCCAACGAGAAAGGCGTGCAGGAGCTGCGCAAGATGGTGGCCCAGTTCGGGCTGGATGTGGTGCAGGCCTACATGGGCCATGTGCAAGACAACGCCGAAGAGTCGGTGCGCCGTGCCATCACCCGCCTCAAGGATGGCAGCTTCACCCTGCCGCTGGACAACGGGGCCCAGATCCAGGTCAGCATCCGCGTCAACGGGGCCGAGCGCAGCGCCGAGATCGACTTCACCGGCACCAGCGAGCAGCAGATCAACAACTTCAACGCGCCGACGGCGGTCTGCATGGCGGCCGTGCTGTATGTGTTCCGCACCCTGGTGGACGACGACATCCCCCTCAATGCGGGCTGCTTGAAGCCGCTGAAGGTGATCATCCCGGAGGGCTCGATGCTGTGCCCCCGCCCACCGGCTTCAGTGGTGGCAGGCAATGTGGAAACCTCCACCTGCATCACCAACGCCCTGATCGGTGCCCTCGGCCTGATGGGGGCCAGCCAGTGCACGGTGAACAACTTCACTTTCGGCAATGCGCGCTACCAGTACTACGAAACCATCAGCGGCGGCAGCGGGGCCGGCGCGGTGTTCGATGCGCAGGGCCAGGTGACGGGCGGCTTTGATGGCACCAGCGTGGTCCAGACTCACATGACCAATTCGCGCATGACCGACCCCGAAGTGCTGGAGTTCCGCTACCCGGTGCGTCTGGAAAGCTACGAAATCCGCCAGGGCTCGGGTGGTGCCGGACGCTGGCAAGGGGGCAATGGTGGCATCCGTCGCCTGCGCTTCCTGGAGGACATGACCGCCAGCATCTTGTCCAACGGCCGTCTGCGTGGGGCTTTCGGCATGGCGGGCGGCGAAGCCGGTGCTGTGGGCGTGAACCAGGTGCTGCGCAGCGACGGCCGTGTCGAGACCCTGGCGCACATCGGTCAGGCCGAAATGAAGGCCGGTGATGTGTTCGAGATCCAGACCCCTGGCGGCGGTGGCTACGGTGTGGCCGATCCGGCGCGCTGAAAGGGATCTTCATGCCCGACACCGTCTTGCTCACCGGCTTCGAGCCCTTCGGTGGCGATGCGATCAACCCCTCGTGGGAGGTGGCGCGCCAACTGGATGGCTCTGTGCTGGCCGGTGGTCAGCGTGTGCGGGCGCTGCAGCTGCCTTGTGTGTTCAGCACGGCTTGGCCGATGCTGCGCCAGGCCATCGAGGCCGGGCCTGCGCCCTCGCTGGTCATCGCACTCGGCCTGGCGGCTTCGCGCACCGAACTGTGTGTGGAACGGGTGGCACTGAACTGGGTGGATGCGCGCATCCCCGACAACGCGGGCGAGCAGCCGATGGATCAGCCCATCCTGCCCGGGGCCCCGCTGGCCTGGCGCAGTCGCCTGCCGGTGAAGGCCATGGTCCAGGCCATGCAGGCCGTGGGCGCGCCGGCGGCCGTGTCTTACACCGCGGGCACCTTTGTGTGCAACCAGCTGCTGTTTCTGTTGAGTGACTACCTGGAGCAGCACCCCGGCCTGCGCGGGGGCTTCATGCATGTGCCGCCGTTCGCCGATGAGGCCGGGGTGCGGGGTGTGCCCATCGGCCTGCAAACCAGGGCCGTGCGGGCGGCGCTGGAGGCCGCGCTGGCCCGGCAGCACGATGCCGCCCTGGTCGGCGGCACCCTCGACTGATCGACCAAGATTTCAAGTGGCTCTGCCTGGGGCCTTGTCGCCTCGGGCGTTGAGCAGCATCAGGGCTTGCTGCCTTCCGGCTGGGG
>RXJO01000440.1 GCA_003987795.1 Curvibacter sp. | reverse complement strand
GCCCGATGCAGTTCGAGCAACGCTGGTACGAGGCACAGCGTAAAAAGGCCGCGTAATCGTTGGGCTAAGAACTACACGGAACAGGGGCAAGGTCACTATGGGGCGGCTGCAAGGTCATGCTAGGCTGCAGGCTATGTTTTGCACGAGCGAAGGCGCAGGCCTCGTTGCGGCTTTGCCCGTGCAACTGCATGGCTTTGTGATCTGGATCAGTATGCCGCCTACTGAGAGCAACAGAATGCATGGTGCTATATTTGTGCGGGCTTTTTGGCCTGGGCAACACCTTTTCAAACACCCCTCGCTTCTTCGTGTCCGTCGACTCGTTCATCTTAGTCGATCGCCGCGGTCGTGCAGGGGGCGGGCGGGCAGAGTGTCTTTTGAGATGCAATGAGGAATGAAAATTGGCAGAAAAGGCAGGGAAATACTCGTCGGAGGTAGCCAGTCGTATGCTGCAGCACTGGCATGAGGGCGTTCCCGACGACCGTTTGGCGCATCTGGTGAAGGACGCGACGCGCTCCTTCCTGCGATCCCTGCAGACCCGTCTTGCGCGCCACGACGTCCAACTCGGCCATTGGACCTTCCTGCGGATTCTCTGGGAGAAGGATGGGCTCACCCAGGCCGAACTGAGCGCGGAGGCCGGTGTGATGGCGCCCACCACGGCTATCGCCCTGAAGGCCATGGAGGAGCTCGGGTACGTCCTGCGAAAGCAGCGTCCTGACAACCGCAAGAGCATTTATGTGTTCCTGACGCCGGCAGGCAGGCGCCTCAAGGCGAAGCTTGTGCCCTTGGCCGAGGAGGTCAATGCGATCGCCATCAGATCCCTGACGGATGCCCACATCAGCATCGTACGGCGCTCGCTGCTGAAGATCATCGACAACTTGGCGAGCGACGAGTGCATTCAGGATGATTTGAAGCGGACTCCAACCGCCCAGGCATCCGCGAGGCCTTAGCCTGAGTTACTGTTGGCTGCAGCCTGGGGTGCTGCGCGTCATGGAAGCGAACCGCGCCTCTCTCTCCAATCCGTCAGGTGCATCGGTCTCGAAGCGGGTCGACGAGTTGACGCTGCTATCCAGCGGGCTCCGCGCATCATGGTCGAGTGGACTGGCTTCCCCATGAGACGCATGTTGGAACCGCCCGGCCAGGGCCTCCGCTTTCTGCCGGTTCACCTGTGGGATAATTAGCTGCCTAATTATTTTAACTTGCGGAGACTTAGCGCGGTTTCGGGATATACCTGCCATCGGACGCTGGAATTGCGCGGAGCCCACATGAGCACATGCCCCGATCCCACTTCTTGCCGGCAGCCGGATTTCCTGGATGCGAAAGCCAGTCTTGCCCTTCTGGGCGTCCGCCCGCAGACGCTATACGCCTATGTGAGCAGGGGGGCTATCCGCAGCGTACCCCAGCCCGGAACCAACGCACACCTATATAGCCGCTCGGACATCGAACGAGTCATTGCGCGCGCGGCCGCACGTGCAGGCCATGGTGCGGCGGCAGCAGGTGCGATGGACCACGGGCCACCCATCGTGAGCAGCGGTATCACGGAAATCACCGAGGCGGGTCCAGCTTACCGGGGCTACGTGGCCAGCGACCTCGCACGGCAAGGCGTACCGTTCGAGCGGGTCTGCGAGTTGCTCTGGGGTGCTCCTCTCGAAGTCGGCAGTGCCAGCGCCTGGAAGATCCCTCCTCGGGACCAGGCACTGGCCCGCCAGGCCGGCTTGCGAATACTGCATGGTACTGCCCCTCACCGCGTGTACGGGTCGATCGCGATGCTAGCTCTCCAGTTGGAGCGCAACCGCGGGATGTCTGGTGGTGGCGGTCTGGACGCGGGCGTCGTGCAGGAAGCACGCTTGCTGATCTGTGCCGTGGCACAAGCGCTGGGATGCGTCGGCCCGGCCCGTGCGTTGACGCTGCCGGAGCGCTACGAATCGATTGCGTCGACGCTGCTCCGGTCCTTTGGATGCGAAACCACTCCAGCGCGGGTCCGCGCGGTGAACGCGCTACTCGTGCTTCTTGCGGATCACGAACTTCCGCCGGGTACCCTGGCAGTCCGGGCGGCAGCATCGGGAGGCGCGAACCTTGGCGACTGCATTGCCGTGGGCATCTGCGCAAGCGCCGGGACCGAGATCGCCGGGCAGTATGCGGTCGTGGACAGGTTCCTCACTGCAAGGCCATCCGCAACGGCGCTGCGCGAAAAGGCCCTGCGTCTGCACCAGCAGGCCCAGCGGATCCCGGGCTTCACACATCCGCTTTACATGGGCGGTGACCCGCGCGCGCGACACCTGCTCGCCGTCGCCGCCGATCTGGCCAACGACTCCTTTAACATGCGACAGGTGGCTAATTTCGTCGGATGGGCGAAGGAGAATCTCGCGGACCATCCAAGGCATGAGTTCGCCGTCGTCTGCCTGGTGCGGGCCCTTCAGCTTCCCGTCTGGTCGGCAGCGGTCCTCTTTCTGGTAGCGCGCATGGCCGGCTGGGTGGCGCATGTGCAGGAACAGCGCGGCGTGACCGGCCTCTGGCGTCCGCGCGCCCGATACGTACCCCGCCCATGAGCGTGGCAAGGCCCGTGCGCGTCGCAAGCGCAGCCTTGTGTCATTCAGTGGCTAGAGGCGATCCTCAAGAGGATCGACCTGGAGGCCGGGCATTGCAGAATAGCGGCAGCCGGTTTACCGCTGCGAACAGGTGCACTTCCCTCTTTCCGAGGGGCAACCCTCGATGCCGTACGATGACCACTCCGTAGCTGCGCTAAGGCCTGTAAACAGTCCGTCCACGCAGTTGTGCTGTGCGAGGTGTGGTTTGAAGCGGGCATGGAGCGGGCGGAAGACTTGCTGCGGGTCGAGGAACTGTCCTACCCCAACGGCGTGCTGGTTAGGGATTCAGTCGGCGCTGACGTTGGCCAGCCCGCCAGGTGCGATTGCCACCAGGTAGACGATGCGGTCGCCGAAGAGTTCGAGCTGCTTCCAACCCAAGGGCGTTCCAAACGGCTCGCGTGGATGGGCTAGAGGAACGACCTGGCCGTCTACTCGGAGGAGATATATCTCGGGGCAATATATAAGGTTCGCTTGGCGGCTGGCTGCCCGGTGGGTGGGTGTGGCGGAACGAACGTTCCGCGTGGTGCGGCCCCCTTTAGCGTTCCGTCGGATTCGACGCTGAACATGGTGATGACCCTGTACCAGTTTCAGTACCTCTCAGAAGTAGAAACTTCCGGCGCTCGACAGGCGAAGGAGGGCCCGTGTACATGCGGAACGTGGCTGGGCTGGGGAACTCGTCGCATGTTGCTCGGTATACGAATGCGCACAATCCACGATGCCGGAAACGAGCTCCTGACAACCTATCGAGCGACCATGATATTTAGCCGAGCTTCACGTTGACGTTCTTGATCTGCGTGAACTCCAGCAGCTCCTCCTTGCACTCCTCCCTACCGACGCCGGACTGCTTGTAGCCGCCGAACGGCGCGCCAGGGATGTGCACCGAGCATTCGTTGACCCACACGTACCCTGACTGGATCCGCTTGGCAGCACGCAGGGCGGTGTTCAGACTCGTAGTCCACACCGAGGCCGTCAGCCCGAGCTCTGTGCCATTGACCTCGGCCAACATCCGGTCCTCGTCGTCCCAGGAAAACACCGAGAGCACGGGGCCGAAGATCTCCTCGCGCGCGATCCGCATGTCGGGCCGCACGCCCGTGAAGATGGTCGGCTCGATGAACAGGCCGTCCTTCAGCTGCGCATCGCGCGCCGCGTGGCCGCCGGTCAGGAGCACGGCGCCCTCGTCGATGCCGGCCTGGATGTAGTGCAGCGCGCGCTCGTACTGGGCGCGACTCGCCAGCGCACCCATCGTCGTGTCCAGGTGGGTCGCGATGCCGGGCCGGTGTTTGCGCGCCAGCTCCTCGGCCATGTGCTGCATGAATTCATCGTGGAGGGAGCGGTGCACGTACAGGCGGCTTGTGGAGCCGCACGACTGACCGCACCACGTGAAGTTCATGCCGCGCACGGCCCCCTCCACCGCGCCGCGCAGGTCCGCGTCGGGATAGATGACCATCGCGTTCTTGCCGCCCAGCTCCAACAAGGTGCGCTTCATCGTGTCCGCGGCGGACCGCAGCACTGCCTTGCCGGCGCCGACGCTTCCGATCAGCGCGACGGCGGCCACATCCGGGTGCGCGGACAGCGCGGCACCCGTCTCGCGTCCGCCAGCGATGCAGTTCAGCACCCCCGGGGGGAACAGGCCGTCCAGGATCTCCATCAGCCGGATGGTCGACAGCGGCGCCTGTTCCGGCGGTTTGAGGATGACCGTGTTGCCCGCAGCGAGCGGCGCGGCGATCTTGCCTGCCGCGAACATGAACGGGTGGTTGAACGGGAAGATCCGTGCGACGGGGCCGAGCGACTCCCTGAGCGTGTAGTTCAGCGCGCCGTTCGCGGTCGGGATGGTCTCGCCCTTGATCTCAAGCACCAGTCCCGCGAAATAGTCCAGCTGGGTGGCCGCGATCTCCGCGTCCATCTGCATTGCACGCACGGGATTGCCGCAGTTGGCGGCGTCCAGCAGCGCCAGTTCCCGCGAATGCAGCCGCACGCGGCGCGCGGCCTCCCGCAGCACCGCGGCGCGCTGCAGGGGTGCGGTCTCGGCCCAGGCCGGGAAGGCTGCCTTCGCCGAGGCGACCGCGGCGCCAACCTCCGCTGAACCCGCCGAGGTCACGTCGGCCAGACGCTCGCCCGTGGATGGGTTGAAGGTCGCGATCGCCTGGCCCGCCCCTTCATGCCAGCGGCCGCCCCAGAACAGCCCGCTCGACCGGGGCAGGACGCGCTGTACGTAGGGGCTCAGGTCGCCGCTGTCCGGCAGGACGATGGGGGCCGCTGTCATGGCTGGCCTCCTTGCTGGTCCTCATGGGAGCGGGTCATGCCGGAGGCCATAGCGGCGCTGTAGCCCGGCGTGACGTGCACATCGACGACGACGGTCGCTCCTTCGCGCACCGCTGCGACGGCGCGGGCCAGGACCTCGTCGAGCTCCGACGGGCTGTCCGTCGGCCCGAGGCCCTGCAGCCCGAGCCCACGCGCGAGCGCGGCTAGATCGGGGTCCGGGTCTCCGATGCGCTGCCCGATCCACCGGTTCTGCACCGGGCGGTCGCGATCGCGAGCCACCCTCTCCTGGTGCAACTCGTCATTGAAGAACGACCGGTTGTTGCAGACGATGGTGAGCAGTGGAACACCGGCATTGGCGGCGGTCCACAGTGCTGTCATGCCCATCAGGTAATCGCCGTCGCCGGTCATCAGCACGGGCAGGCGGTCGGTTCCACGCAGCGCCAGCGCGGCGCCGACAGCCATGCCTGGCCCGGAGCCGATGCCGGCGCCGCCGTCCATGCCCAGGTAGTCCAGCGGATCGCGGAATTGGCCCATCTCGCCGCTCCAGCCCAGTGGCACACGGATCAGTGTGATGGGCTGCGTGCCCGCGGCCCGGCGCAGGGCGTCGGCGACCATCGCGATGCTGATCGTCCCGTCTTGCGGAACCGGGGGCATGGCCATCGAGCTCTTCGGGGCCTGGAGGGTCGAAGGGCGCTCCGTGCAGGCAGCGCAGAGAAGGGGCACGGCGACGTCCGGCTCCACCGGCATGAACATGTCCACCGGCGGCAGGCCCTGGTGATCCATGCTCCAGCCCCGGTGGCTGTAGTGGTCGAGCGAGACCTGGATCACCTTGGCGCCGACGCTCTCGTTGCGCCACGCCTGCTGCAGCGTACCGTTCAGGTCGTACCAGTCCAGGCTCAGCACTACGTCAGCGGCGCGCAGCGTGGCGGCCGCGTTCGGGGTCAGGAAGACGCCCGGCACGGCCGCGTGCAGCGGATGGTCGGTGGGGAACGACGCGCCGGCGCGCAGGTCCGTGAGGACCTGCGCATTCAGCTTCTCGGCCAGCTCGATGCGTTGGCGCCAGCCTTCGCCGGACCTGGAGACCCGTCCCATCAAGATGACCGGGCGGGCCGCGGAGGAGAGCAGAGCTGCCGCTCTGGCCAGCTCGTCGCTGCCCGGCACGGCGGGCGAGGGAACCTGGTAGCGGCTAACGTCCGGCAGCGCCGGGATCGCATCGATGCGCGTCTCCTGCAGCGAGACATCGAAGCACACGTAGGTGGGGCCTGCGGGCGCGGTCAGCGCGATCTGCTTGGCCCGCAGCAGCGCCTCGTATGACGCGGCGACGGAAGCCGGCTGCGCGTCCCACTTGCTGAAGTCGCGCACCAGCGCGCCTTGGTCCTGCGCGGTGTGCATCCAGTCGATCCAGGGGCGCCGCTTGGCCGCATCGACCGGGCCCGTCGCGCCCAGGACCATCACGGGCACACGGTCCACCCAGGCGTTGAAGATCGCCATGGACGCGTGCATCAGGCCCACGTTGCTGTGAACGATCGCCGCCAGCGGCTTTCCGGTAACCTTCGCGTAGCCATGGGCGATCGCGACGGCATGCTCCTCATGGAGCACGACGAGCATCTGGGGATCGATGTTGCCGAGGTGGTTGACCAGGCTGTCGTGCAGACCTCGGAAGCTCGAACCGGGGTTCAGGAGGACATAGGGGATGTCGAGCGCGCGGATCATCTCCGCGATCGCGTCGCTTGCCCACAGGCTGCCGGCGCCAGCGCCCGCTGCGGGGATGTCGCGGCGCAATGGAATGACTTGCTTTGATTGCAATGGGTACTCCCTTCAATCGGCCTTGATGCCCGCGCTCTTGATGACGCTCGCCCATCGCGCAGAGTCCTTCTCGATGAGCTTGGTCATCTCATGCGGCGTGCTCGGCCGCGTCTCTATGCCCTGCTCGGCGAGCTTCTCCTTCACCTCGGGCTCGTTCAGGATCTTGGTGACATCAGCGTTGATCCGCTTGATGACAGCCGCAGGGGTCCCCGCGGGTGCCGCCAGGCCGAGCCAGATCTCGCTGTCGTACTGGGACAGGCCGGCCTCGGCCATGGTCGGTACATCGGCTAACAGGCTGGCGCGCCGGGTGCCGCCCACAGCAAGCGCGCGCAACTTCCCGGCGCGGATATGCGGCAACAGCGAGTTGATGGCGCCGAACTGCAGATCAACCTGCCCGGCCAGCATGTCGGTGATGGCAGGCGCCGCACCCTTGTAGCCGACATGGGTGATGTCGGTGCCCGTCATTGCCTTGAAGAGCTCTGCCGAAAGATGCTGCGGGCTGCCGGAGCCCGACGAGGCGTAACTGAGTTTGCCTGGCGCAGCCTTCGCGAGCGCCACGAGTTCCTTCACGGTCGTGGCCTTCACATTGGAGTTCGCTACTAGCACGATCGGCACTGTGCCGAGTTGCATGACCTGCGCGAAATCGCGTGCGACGGCGTACGGCGTCTTCGGCAACAGCACCGGATTGATGGACATGGTGTTGTTGTTGGTAATCAGCAGCTTGTAGCCGTCCTCAGGGGCCTTAGCCACGTGGTCGGTCCCGATGCTTCCGGCAGCGCCTGCCTTGTTGTCCACAATGACTGCTTGGCTCCAGATCTGGCTGAGCCTTTGGCCGATCACGCGGGCAATGACGTCGTTGCTCCCGCCTGGAGTGAAAGGCACGATGAGGGTGACCGGCTTGGTGGGATAGTTCTCTTGCGCGATGGCTGCGTGCTCGAAGCCTGCCGCAATCATGGCAACCGCCGCGAGCAGCGAGCGCCGCGAGAAGCTTAATGGATTCTTCATGGTGTCTCCAGTTGCAGGCAACTACACGTGCCCATCAGGAATCAAATCCTACGAACATGGTTGACGTGTATCAAGCTTGAATGCGCGGTCAACTATGAAGAAGTGATGCGGTGTGGCAGTCCCCGTGGCGAGTCATTGCGCATCCCTGTGTTGATCGATGGTTCAACCGGCACGGCATCTGTGGTCATCCGTTCTTCGTGGGCGTGCAGGGATCGTTTGTCCGGGTGTGCACGGTGCGAACGCATGACCAATAGGCTCGGCTTCCATCGCGTCTCGCGGGCATTAGTGACGCCGCCGCAATGTCCTGACAACCGGTCTGCATCTCAATGCGCCGCAGCGCCGTGATCATGATCCAGCATATCGGGTCATCGGGCGGGGTATGCCCCGGTAAGCTGCGTGTGAAACTCGGAAGAGCGCCTCTGCCGGATGTGCTCGGGTGCCTGTGAAAGGCGGTCAAAGGCCGGCGCTTGATTGGATAGCTAGCCAAGCATAACAACGGTATTCGAACCCGACGGGATGCTGCTGAGTCCGCCGAGAGGCATTGATCATTCAATCAATCCGGGTTCAATCCGATGCCGTGCGGGATGCTCCCTGCTACGGTTCCGCGGACGTTACCGGGTCAGGCATGAAAGCGTCGCACGCTTGCCACAGACACATGTTCTGAATTCAATTTATTGGTTAGCTGGCTATCGATATCATTAGTCGGCTATCTATACTGAATGCGCCAAAGAACCTACGATAGACCCGAGAGTCATCGAACGACGTGGTCTTTGGTGGACTGCGCGCGAAGCTTTCACATGAGAGGCTGGGCGCAATATGAAGAAGAGAAATCGGGGCTAAGCCTCAAGTTCAACGAAGGAGACAACTATGAACAGAATGTCCAAGCATGCGGTTGCGTGCGCCGCGATGCTGTGCGTATGCGGTGTAGCCAATGCTCAGAGCAGCGTGACTATGTATGGGCGCATGGATGCAGTGATGGACTCGCTGGGATCAGGGGGCGCGAGTGTCAATCGGCAGGTATCTGGTGGAAGTGCCGGGAGCAATCTGGGCTTTCGTGGCATGGAGGATTTGGGCGGAGGACTTGCTGCCGTTTTCCGCCTCGAGATGGGCATCAACCTCAATGACGGTACGTTCGGCCAAGGAGGCCGCGCGTTCGGGCGCGAGGCGTCGGTCGGCCTGAGCGACGCGAGCTTCGGCACGCTGCAGATGGGCCGTCTTCCCACGCCGTACTATACGGTCCAGAGCAGTGTGGACGCCTTCGTATGGGAAGGTGCGGGTGGGCTGGTTGCGCTGACCAGAAACGTTAGCCCCGCCACGCAGCGTCAGGTACTACCGATGGTGGTGTCGGCACGGCAGGACAACGCTGTCAACTACGTGTCTCCGCGCTGGGCTGGTATCGAGTTCCGCGGCCAGTACTCCTTCGGTCAGAACTCTGCGACGATCGGAAGAGGGTATGGCGCATCCGCGAGCTACCAGGCCAGCGGCTTCGACCTCAGTGCGGGCTTCCAACGGCAGGAGGGGCCGGACGATGCAGCGGGCAAGGTCTCGGCGATGGCGGTTGGCGGCTCCTACGACGCCCGATTCGCCAAATTTTTCCTGGGCACTACGGTGGAGAAGAACTCCTGCGCGACCTGCTCCGGTGCTATCGCCCGAATGCCAGGTGCTTCGACCAGCGAATTCCGGCTGACCAACCTCGGCGTGCGCGTGCCGTTCGGACAGTTCACAGCCATTGCCCAGTTCACTCGCGTAAACGACCGGTCCGGTTATACGTCGTTGACAGGCAACAGGGACGCAAACTGGATCTCGCTCGGCGGCGACTACGACCTGTCCAAGAGGACACGCCTGTATTTCGGCGTGGGACAGATCAGCAACAAGAACGGGTCGCAGTACGTTCTGGGCACCGGCACTGCTCAGGCCCCGGCCACGCTGGTCGGCTCGTCCAGCGGCAGCTCCCGCAACATCTACATGGGTGTTCGTCACAACTTCTGATTGCGACCGGCGGCTCCCCACTGCGGCGCCGCGATGGACCGCAGCGGCAGGACGCAGGGACCTTTGCATTGTTTCTCTAAGGTTTGGTGCCGGGGTAACCCGGCGCCTTTTTTTCGAACGTTTGCCTGGGCTGGGGACCTAGCGAGAAGATGGGCTAGGGCATCTTCTCCAGTGCGAGGCCGGGCTGACGGGCCGACACCCAAAGCGGTTACCTAGGAAGCGCGCAGTGCAGGCCACCCTAGCGGCGACGCAGCCTTGATCGGCTCATGCGGAGTCCTGGTGAGCGCGCGCCGCGGCCGAGGATCCCTCGCCTCGTCTGTGCAGTCACGGAGCATGGGCTCTTCCGGACCGCTGATTCCCGGAACTGCCGGATGTCCGGGCGTGTGCCGTTCATGCTCCCCGTCCGGGCATTTCGCGACGGTGAGCGCGTTCTCGTGCGGGACTCTGCATTGCGCTTCGGCAAAGTACTCAGCGATGCAGATGTGCTCGTCTGCTGCAAGGTAAGCGCTACGGGCAAGAATAGGGCCAGGATCTCAGAGACGCCGAAGCGGACCGCGTCGATCTCGAGCGCGAAGTGTGCATCGTGCAGCCGTGTCAATACCCAGAGGTGGCCATGCTGCATGCCGTCGCTCGACGGGTAGCAGCGCGAACGCCTGCCCCATGACCGTCGGTGGGTGGCATGTCCCTTTGTGCACGGCCGCCGCCGGCGGCGGCTGAGACCACTAAAGGACGCGGAGAATGGCGAATTCATTTCTTCGATACAGCGAATAAGCCAGCCTGCCTTGCCGGGCGCGAACCGGCTCCCCAGAATTGACAGCGGTCGACAAAACGTTCGCGACAACGAATCGCGGATACCGACAACCGCCCAGGAGACACCCCATGAGAACCTTCCAGTTCGCCACGGCCCTCGCCGTGTCGCTCGTTTGCACCGCCATTCCGGTGCACGCACAAGCCCCCGCCTCCCATGACTATCCCAGCCGGCCGATCCGAATGATCGTGCCGTTCCCGGCCGGCGGTCCCACCGACCTGCTGGCCCGCGTCGTCGGGCAGCGCATGGGCGAGTTGATGCGCCAGCCGATCGTGGTGGACAACAAGCCGGGCGCCAACACAATCATTGGCGCCGATGCCGTCGCGAAGGCGGCGCCGGACGGCTACACGCTGCTCATGGCCATCGACAACACGCTGGTGATGAACCAGTACCTCTACGCCAAGCTGCCCTACGATCCCGTCCAGGATCTCGAGCCGATCGGCAAGGTGGCCACCACACCCTTGGTGGTCATGACCCACCAGGCCGGACCCCAGTCCATGCAGGCCCTGGTCGCGCAGGCCAGGGCCGGCGCCGGCGCACTGAGCTATGGCTTCGGCACCTTCACGTCCCAGCTCTCCGGCGAGCTGCTCAAGCGCACGCTGGGCAAGGAGGTGGTCTCGGTGCCCTACAAGGGCAGCGCGGGCACGACCCAGAGCCTGCTGACCAAGGACGTCACGTTCACCATCGACGGCATCACGACCGCCATGCCCCATTTCGAGAAGGGCACGCTGCGGCCGCTCGCGCGCCTGAGCGCCAAGCCCATCCCCACGCTGCCCAATGTGCCATCGATGTCCGATGTGGGGATCAAGCTGCCCGACATCGACGTGTGGATGGCGCTGCTGGCGCCCAAGGGCACGCCCGCGGCAGTGGTGAACGAGCTCAACCGCGCACTGACGCAAGCCCTCGCATCCAAGGACGTGCAGGAGAAGCTCCTGGGCGCCGGGCTGCTGGCCGACGCCAGCTCGCCGCAGGCGTTGCGCAGCTTCATTGCCTCGGAGGCTGCGAGGTGGCGTCCCGTCATCTCGGAAGCCGGCATCAGGATCGATTGATATTCACGAAGGAGATTCACCATGACCACGAACAGCCCCAGCCACAGGTTCGCCCCGATCGTCAACAGCGCCGCGGAGTGGCGCGCGGAGATGGAGCGCCTGAACAAGCCGGGCCAGCCCAGTTTCTTCCACATCCGGACCCAGTTGCCGAAGCAGGGCCGCACCAACCAGGTCCTCGGCGCGTCGCGCTACATGAGCGTGGTGCTCAAGACCTACGCGAGCGGCGGCGAGAACGAGATCCACGCGCATTCCAATGAGGACCACGTGTTCGTTATCCTGCAGGGCGGCGCGGTGTTCCACGGGCCGAATGGTGAGACGCGCGAGGCCGGCAGGAACGACTGCGTGCTGCTGCCGGCCGGCACCTTCTACTGGTTCCATGCGAAGGAGGACCAGGAGGAGCTCGTCATGCTGCGTATCGGCGCGCACATCGACCCAGACAGCGACGTGCTCGCGCGCATCGACCTGGAGGGCAAGCCCTTCGATGGCTATTCCGAGAAGAACAAGGAAGTGCCGGTGGTGCTGCACGAGGATCGGATCTACGAATGAGCAACCCGTCGCCTGCAACGAGCGCGCGAGCATCCACGGAGATTACGCTGTGCCAGCCTCCCGATCCCGCGCCCCGCAAGCCCCGGCTGGTCTGCCCGCCGGGGACCGCGGATTGCCATGTGCACGTCTACGGCCCCGCCGACCGCTACCCCGTCGCCGCGACGCGCGCCTTCGATGTGCCCGACGCCTTGCCCGCGCAGCTGCGCGCGCTGCACGACACCCTGGGCGTCGAGCGCCTAGTGCTCGTGCAGCCCAGCGGCTACGGCACCGACAACCGGCGTCACTTGGAGGCGGTGGCCGAGCTGGGCCGGCCGGCGCGCGTCGTCGCCGCGCTGCGGGCCGACGTGCAGGAGGCCGAACTGGACCGCCTGCACGAAGCCGGCGTGCGGGCAGTGCGCTACAACATCGGCCATGCTGGCGCCGTCCCGCTGGCCGAGATGCCCATGCTGGCGGCGCGCATCGCCCGCCTGGGCTGGCACGTGCAGTTGCACCTCATGGATGACTTGGGCCGGGTTCCGCTGGCCGAGACGGAGCCCACCCTGCGAGAACTGCCCACCGACGTCGTGATCGACCACATGGGCTCGCTCAGGCCGGGAGACGGCGTGGGGCAGCCCGGCTTCCAGGCGCTGCTGCGGCTGGTAAACACGGGGCGGTGCTGGGTCAAGCTGTCTTGCGGCTACCGGATGTCAGCGCTGCCGCCGCCCTACGAGGACATGGTGCCCTACGTCCAGGCGTTGCTGGGGGTCTCCTCGTTTTCAGTGCAATAAGTGACGGTACGCAAAGCTAGCACTGGCGCGGGGGTGGTCTGGGTAGACCGTTGATTTCATTG
>RXJO01000194.1 GCA_003987795.1 Curvibacter sp. | reverse complement strand
TCGAGAACAGCATCCAGCCCACCCATTGCACGGTCTCTTCCATGCGCACCTTGGCGATGCGGCAGGACACCATCAGGTTGACCGCCAGCGGCGGGGTGAACTGGCCCAGTGCCACTTTCAGCGTCAGGATGACGCCGAACCACACCGGATCCCATTTGTAGTACTGCACGATGGGCAGCAGCAGGGGCACGAAGATCAGGAAGATCGACACCCCGTCGAGGAACATGCCGACGGTGATCAGCAACAGGATCAGCAGCGCCAACACCCCGTACTCGCCCAGCCCCGAGTTCACGATGGCCTGCGTCAGCGGATCGATGATGCCCAGGGTCGACAGCGAGTAGGCGAAGATGCCAGCCAGCGACACCACGATCAGGATCACGGCCGACAACTCGCCCGACTCGCGCAGGATCACGAACAGATCGCGGACACGGATCGTGCGGTGGATGAACATGCCCACGAACAGGCCGTAGAACACCGCCACCACCGCGGCCTCGGTCGGCGTGAACCAGCCGGCGCGCATGCCACCCAGGATCAGCACCGGGGCCGCCAGGCCCCACACGGCTTCGCGCAGGCTCTGCCAGAAGGGCGGACGCGGCAGGCTCGATTCGAGCGCGCCCATCTTGTGCTTGCGGGCCATCCACACCGCCGGCACGATCAAGGCCAGGCCGGCCAGCACACCCGGCACCATGCCGGCGGCGAACAGGGCCGGCACCGAGGCGCCCGGCACCAGCACCGAATACACGATGAAGGCCACCGAAGGCGGGATCAGGATGTCGGTGGCCGCTGCCGCGCCCACCACACTGGCCGAGAAGCTGGCCGGGTAGCCGGCGCGCGACATGGCCGCGATCATCACCCCGCCCACCGCGGCCGCGTTGGCCGGGCCCGAGCCCGAGATGCCACCCAGGAACATGGCCACCGCGATCGCCACCAGCGGCAGCATGCCGGGGCCGCGCCCCACGATGGCCACCGCGAAATTGACCAGGCGCAGCGCCACACCCGAGCGGTCGAAGATCGAGCCCACCAGCACAAACATCGGGATCGCCAGCAGTGGGTACTTGCCCAGACCGGCATAGAAGTTCTGCGGCACGGCCAGCAGGCCGAACCATTGGGCATCAAGGTTGGCCACCGCGATCGCAGCGGCACCGGCCAGGCCCAGGGCGGCGCCGATGGGGACGCCGGCCAGCATCATGGCCAGAAAGACGACAAACAGCAGGGTGGCGATCATGGCTGGGCCTCCCCGTCGGCAACCGCACTGCGCAGCCGGCGCAGGAACAGACCGAAGGCGCGCAGGCTGATGGCCAGCGAGATGATGGGCATCCAAATCGAGTACCACCACTGGGGTACCCCGATGCCGGGCGAGGTCTCGCCGAAGCGGTAGTCGTCCCAGACCACCCGCACGCTGAGCACTGCCATCACGCCGAACAGCAAGGCGACAATCAGGGCGCCGAAGCAGGCCAGGCCGCGCCGGCGGGCCATCGAGCCGCTGTCCGAGAAGTACTCGATGCGGATGTGGCGGTCGCGTGCCACCGCCGCCGAGCCGGCCACCAGGGCCAGCACGATCATCAGGAAGACCGAGAACTCCTCGGTCCAGGCGAACGATGAATTGGTGAAGTAGCGCACCAGCACGTTGGCGAAAGTGATCAGGGCCAGCGCCGCCATGATCAGCACCGTCAGCCAGTCTTCGATGGCCAGTGGCACGCGCGTGGGTTCGTCGGGTTCAGGGGCCGCTGGGGCCGCAGGATCGAGCTCGGGAGGCCGGGCAGATGAAGAGGGCATGTTGGTTTCGGGGTGGCAATGGACGGCAGCATCGGCAAGTCGGGTCGATCCGACGACGGGCCCGGGTGGTGGCTTCGGCGTTGACCCCGGGCGATGGCGGCGGTGAATCCCCCAGTCCCGAACCGGCTATTATCCTCCGGCGATTCCGCCGCACACTTCGGATGTGCTGCGGCCGGGTCCCCGGGGTGCCATGCCAATTCTCACGTTTGGTAACAGTGCATGGGATGGTTTCGCCTAAGATCGGGCTTCCATGAACCCCATCCGAACTCACCTCCAGCACCGTGGCGTCCGCGCCGCAGACCTCCGTGCCCGGTGATTCGTTCGTTCCTCATGGCTGAATCGCCGGGCCCCTCGGGCGGCCCTCGCCCTCTGCCACCGAGCAGGCCGGTCTGTGCCTGCGTCTTCTCGACTGAACGAACCCCACATGGAAACCTCTTCTTCCGTGCCACCGCGCGTGGCCGAACACCGCGTCCTGACCGAACTCGATGAAGTCCGCCTGAGGCGGCTGCGTGAGCGTCAACCGCTGCCCGAACCGCTGGCCACGGCCCTGGCCAAAGTCCTCGACGAGTCCGATGTCGTGCCCTCGCGGGACATCGCCCCGGTCGTCGTCACCATGCTCTCCCGTGTGCGTGTGCGTCCGCTGGAGGGGGGCGAGGTCCGGGACATCACCCTCGCGTACCCTGCCGATGCCCATCCCGAACAGGGTCAGCTGTCGGTCCTCTCGCCGGTGGGCTTGGCCTTGCTGGGCTGGCCGGTCGGGCATGCCGTCAGTTGGCAGACCCCTGATGGACGCGAGGCGAGCTGGGTGATCGTCTCCATCGATTACCAGCCTGAGGCCGCCGGCCACTTCACGGTCTGAGTCGATCGGGGCGCGCCACGCCCCGGGTCTTCAGGGATGCGAAAATCCCGCTCCATGACCGACCTCCTCAAGATCACCCGCCCTGACGACTGGCATCTCCACGTGCGCGATGGCGACGCGCTCAACACCGTGGTGCCGCACACGGCCGCCCAGTTCGGGCGCGCCATCATCATGCCCAACCTCAAGCCGCCGGTGACGACCGCCGAACAGGCCTTGGCCTACCGCGACCGCATCCGCGCGGCGGTGCCGGCCGGGCTGAGCTTCGAGCCGTTGATGACGCTGTACCTCACGGACAATCTGCCGCCCGAGGAAATCGCTCGTGCCAAGGCCGCTGGCGTGGTGGCCTGCAAGCTCTACCCCGCCGGGGCCACCACCAACAGCGATGCCGGCGTGACCGACTTGCGCAAGATCTATCCCACGCTCGAGGCGATGCAGCGCGAGGGCCTGCTGTTGCTGGTCCACGGCGAGGTCACCTCGTCCGACATCGACCTGTTCGACCGCGAGGCGGTGTTCATCGAGACTCAGCTGATCCCGCTGCGACGTGATTTCCCCGAGCTCAAGATCGTCTTCGAGCACATCACCACCCGGGAGGCTGCCCAGTACGTGGCCGAGGCCGACCGCTTCACCGGCGCCACCATCACGGCCCATCACCTGCTGTACAACCGCAACGCCATCTTCACCGGGGGCATCCGCCCGCATTACTACTGCCTGCCCGTGCTCAAGCGTGAAACGCACCGCCAGGCCCTGGTCGAGGTGGCCACAGGTGGCAATCCGCGTTTCTTCCTCGGCACCGACAGTGCCCCGCACCCGGCCCATCTGAAGGAACACGCCACGGGTTGCGCCGGCTGCTACACCGCCCACGCGGCCATCGAGCTCTATGCCGAGGCCTTTGACCGGGCCGGGCGTCTGGATCGTCTGGAAGCCTTTGCCAGCTTCAACGGGGCTGATTTCTACGGCCTGCCGCGCAACACCGGCCACATCACCTTGAAGCGTGAGAGCTGGACCCCGCCCGAAAGCTTTGCCTTCGGCGAGGCCGAACTCAAGCCGCTGCGCGCTGGCGAAGCCCTGCCTTGGCGCCTGGTCTGACCGACATCGCCTGGGAGGCGCCCTGGCTGTCGCCGTGGCGCCCCCTCGGTGAGCCGCTGGCCGCCCGGGTGTCCGCCGGGGTGTCGGTGGCCGAAGCGCTCAACCAAGCCGCCGAGGCGGCCGGGCTGTCGTGCCGTTTCCAGTCGCAGACCCAGGCGGCGGGGGCTGCCGCCTACGAGCAAGGCATCCATGAACACGGTCGGGTGCCGACCCGTGACAACCTGCATGACTTCTTCAACGGCCTGTGCTGGTTGCATTGGCCGCAGGCCAAGCAGCGGCTCAACCAACTGCATGTGCTCGAGCTGAACCAAGCCACCCGGGGTCCGGCCGATGGTCGCTCCTTGCGCGGGCCGGTGCGCGACGCCCTGACCGTGTTCGACGAGAACGCGGCGCTGCTGCAGGCGCCTGATCCCTTGTGGGCGGCGCTGCAGGAGCGTCGTTGGGGCGATCTCTTCGGCCCTTTGCGCCCACTTTGGGGGCAGGCCCGGCTGCTGTTGTTCGGGCACGCCCTGCACGAGCAACTGGTGCGCCCCTACAAGGCCATCACGGCCCATGTCTGGCGGGTGCCTGCCGCAGACGACCTCCAGGGCGCTGCGCTCGATGCCTGGCTGGCGGCCGATCTGACGCCGGCCAAACTGGCCGCCAAGCCCTTCGCGCCCTTGCCGGTGTTGGGTGTGCCAGGTTGGTGGGCCCCCAACCTGAATCCTGATTTCTACCTCGACACGCAGGTCTTCCGTCCCGCCCGCCCCTTGGGTAGCCGGCATCGGCCCGTTGCCGCCGCCTGATCCGTGCGCTGGCGCGTGCCCATCCCCGCCGTCCGGAACTTTTCCCACTAAGATCCGTCTTCGGAACAAGGCCTGCGCAGGCCTGCAAAAAGCATTCGACAACAAAGCACATTGCGCATGGACCTGGGGTGGCGGCGCCCGTCGGGCCGCCCGCCTCAAGACCTCTCCGACAACCTTCGATGGAGCTTTGATGAAACGTATTCTTTTGCTGGTGCTCACCAATGTGGCTGTGGTCGTGGTGCTGGGCATCGTGGCCAGCCTGCTCGGCGTGAACCGCTACCTCACGGCCAATGGCCTCAACCTGGGGGCGCTGCTGGGCTTCGCCCTGATCATGGGCTTTGGCGGCGCCTTCATCTCGCTGCTGATCAGCAAGCCCATGGCCAAGTGGACCTCGGGCGTGCGCGTGATCAACCAACCCCAGTCGCCCGACGAGGCCTGGATCGTCGACACCGTGCGCCGCTTTGCCGACAAGGCAGGCATCGGCATGCCCGAGGTGGGCATCTATGAAGGCGAGGCCAATGCCTTTGCCACGGGCGCCTTCAAGAACTCGGCGCTGGTGGCTGTCTCCACCGGCCTGCTGCAGGGCATGACGCGCGAAGAGGTCGAGGCCGTGATCGGCCACGAGATCGCCCACGTGGCCAACGGCGACATGGTCACCATGACCCTGATCCAGGGCGTGATGAACACCTTCGTGGTGTTCCTGTCGCGCGTCATCGGCTACGCCGTCGACAGCTTTCTGCGCAAGGGCGACGACGAACGCTCGGGCCCGGGCATCGGCTACATGGTCACCACCATCGTGCTCGACATTCTGTTGGGCTTCCTGGCCTCGATGATCGTGGCCTGGTTCTCGCGCCAGCGCGAGTTCCGAGCCGATGCCGGCGCGGCCCAGTTGATGGGCCGTAAGCAGCCCATGGTGCATGCCCTGGCCCGCCTGGGCGGCATGGTGCCCGGCGAGCTGCCCAAGAGCGTGGCGGCCATGGGCATCACCGGCAGCCTGGGCAAGCTGTTCTCCACCCATCCCCCGATCGAAGAGCGCATCGCCCGCCTGCAGGCGGCCTGAGCGCGCTGGCCTTGGCCCGACCCGGTTCAGCCGCGGCCCGGGGCCAGTTGTGCCGGGTCCAGTCGCCAACGGGCTCGCGGGGCGCGCAAGGCATGCGCCTCGCGGTAGGCCGAGGGCGTGCATCCGCAATGGCGCGCAAACACCCGCCGGAAGGCATGGGGGTCGCTGTAGCCGCAGGCCTGTGCGATGGTGGGCACGCTCTCCAGCGTGATCTCCAGCATCACCCGGGCACGCGCGCATCGCATCAGGTGCAATTGGTCCAGCGGGCTTCGGCCCAGCTCCTGGCGGAAATGTCTCAGCAGGGTGCGCGGGCTCACGGCCGCCGCGGCGGCCACGGTATCGAGGTCATAGGGCGCTTCCAGGTGTTGCTCTAGCCAGTCGATGGCACGGGCCAAGGTGCTGTCGCGGGTCTTGCGGATCTGAGCGCTGGCCTGGGCGGCGGCGCGGCTGCGCTGGCGATCGAAACCGAATGCCGAGCGGCACAGGTCGGCCAGACCCGGCCCGGTGCTGTGCTCCAGCAGCGCGCAGACCAGCCAGCCCAGCTGTTCGACGCCCGCCACGCTGAACCAGGGCGCTTCGGCCGTCCCCGCCTGATCAAGCTCCAGCAGCACCTCCGGATGGTCATCCCGGAACGCTGACACATAGAACCAGGGCAGCACCAGCGCTCGACCAGCAGCACGCCCGGTGGCGGCGAGCAGCCAGGCACTGTTGCCCTGACAGGCCAGCAGGCCACCGGCGTCCAGCGCCTGTCGCAAGGCGGCCACCAGCACCCCTTGACCCTGCACCAGACGCCGCACGCTGGGGACATCCGCGGCATGCATGGCGGGCAGGAACACCGCGTGCTGCACCTCGTCCTGGCGGGCGGCTGGTGCCTGACCCAGGTAGTGTCCAAAACCTGAACCCAGGGCGAGTTGAGCCAGGGCCGCGTTGGCGGGCCCAATCGAGGGCGCCCAGGCGCTCCCGTCAGCCGCCAGCAGCCGCCAACTGATGGGCGGTGCCAATGCCCCCAGCCGCAACTGGGCCAGCATGCGAGCCGCGCGCAGCAGGTCGATCAGTGTCAGGGCGCTGCCCAGCGTCGCCTCGGGCAGCAGCGGAATGTCCACATGCAGACCGAGCTGAGGGGTCAGGGCGGTGGTTGGTGAGGGGGCAGACGGCATGGTTTGGCGCGGGGTGGCAGGGGTGAAAGGCAGAGCCCCCTGGATGGCGATTTTGGCCCCAGCAATGGCGGTTTCAGCGCCTGCTGGGTCACACAAGCGGCCCTAGCATGGGTTTTTTCAACATCACAAGGCGAAATCCCCCATGAAACTGCGTCCACCGTCCTCGTCCCGTCGTGTCGCTCCGACGACCGCCTCCCTGGCCCGCTGGGCTGCCACCGGGCTCTGGATGGCCCTGGCCTCAGGCGCTCAGGCTCAGGGGGTGGATGCTGGCACCTTGCAGGCCCTGGACGCCCAGATTGCCAAGGTGTCGCCCCAGTTGGTGGCCTGGCGGCGGGATATCCACGCCCATCCCGAACTGTCGGGGCAGGAGGTGCGCACGGCCGCCCTGGTGGCCGACCACCTGCGGCGTCTCGGCCTGAGCGTGCAGACCGGCGTCGGGGGCACCGGCGTGGTGGCCACCCTGCAGGGGGCCCACCCGGTCAAGCTGGTGGCCTTGCGTGCCGACATGGACGCGCTGCCGGTGCCCGAAGGCACGGGGCTGCCATTCGCCTCCAAGGTCAAGACCAACTACCTGGGCAAGGAGGTGCCGGTGATGCACGCCTGCGGCCATGACGGGCACACCGCCATCCTGATGGGCGTGGCCCAGGCCCTGGTGGCCATGAAGGACCAGATCCATGGTTCGGTGCGCTTCATCTTCCAGCCGGCCGAAGAGGGCGCGCCGAACGAGCCCGATGCCCATGGCGTGGCCCCGAGCTTCGGTGCCAAGGCCATGATCGAGCAGGGCGTGCTCAAGGACGTGCAGGCCATCTACGGCCTGCACCTCACGGCCAACATCCCGCTCGGCGTGGCGGGCTACCGCAGTGGGCCCCTGATGGCCAGCGCCGACGACATCCACATCGATGTGCACGGCCGGGGGGCACACGGTTCGGCCCCTTGGGCCGGGGTCGATCCGATCGTGGCGGCCAGCCAGGTGGTACTGGGTCTGCAGACCGTGGTGAGCCGTCAGCTTAACATCAGCGCGGAGCCGGCGGTGGTGACCATCGGTGCCATCAACGGCGGCACGCGTTTCAACATCATCCCCGACAAGGTCGAGATGCTGGGCACCCTGCGCACCTTCGACGAGGGCATGCGCGCCGACGCCCAGAAGCGCATCCGCAGCACGGCCGAGATGATCGCCCAGAGCAGCGGGGCCAAGGCCGAAGTCCGGTTCGGCCCCGTTTCCTACCCGACGACCGTGAACTCGCCCGCGCTCACCGAAGCCTCCGTGCCGGCGCTCAAGCAGGCCATGAACGGTCAGGCCGTGGTGGTGCCCAAGGTCAGCGCCTCCGAGGACTTCTCCGAGTTCCAGAAGGTGGTTCCGGGCTTCTTCTATTTCCTGGGCGCCACGCCCAAGGGACTTCAGTCGGGCTCGGCACCATCCAACCATTCGCCGCGCTTCGATTTCAATGAGGATGCGCTGCCCATGGGGGTGCGTTCCTTGAGCGTGCTGGCGCTGGATTTCCTCAACCGCAGCTGAGCCAGCGGCCCTGGCGCGGAAATTCCGCTTGGCAGTGTCATACCGCTGAACTATTCTGGTGCTCCGTCTGTGATCCTTCTGGAGCTTCGGTATGGCTTTGCTGGCTTCGTCCCGGATTCGCCTGGCCCCGCGCCTGGCCCTGGCTTTTGGCGTGGTTTGCCTGGTGATGTCCCTGGCGGCAGGCATCGGCGTGTGGCGCCTGGTCCAGCTGCAGGGCATTGCCGACGACCTGGGCGGCGACTCTTCGGAGCGGGCCCTGCTCGCCCGCGAGCTGCACGCCATCGTGGTCATCAGCTCCAGCCGGGCCGAGACCCTGTTGCTGATTGACAACCCGGCCTTTGCGGCGCGCATCGATGCCGATCGCAAGGCCACCTCGGCACGTTCGGCCGAAGTGCGCAAGCGGCTCGATGCGCTGGCCACCGATGCGGCCTCGCGCGATCTGTTCACGGCCATCGACCAGGCCGGCAACGGATTTCGCGAAGCGCGCGACAAGCTGGTCAAGCAAAGAGCGGCCGGCGAGGCCATTGCGGAAGACGCGATCCGAACCCTGCTGCGACCTGCCGCCGAGCGCTATGCCGCTGCGGTGGACCGCTTGGCCGAGTACCAGCGCCAGCGGGTGGTCGATGCCCGCGCTGCGGCACTGAGCAGCCAGCGCCAGGGCATCACCTTGTTGGTGGTGGGCTCGGTGGTGGGTTTGCTGCTGAGCGTGATCTGCGCCCTCTGGCTGGCGCGCTCCATCCTGCGCCCGGTGGATCAGGCCTCGGGCCTGGCGGCCCGCATCGCCGAAGGCGATCTGACCCTGCCCGTGCCGGCCGAGCAGGCCGGTCAGCGCGATGAGGTGCTGGCCCTGCTGGCCCGCCTGGGTCACATGCAGTCGCGTCTGGTGGAGCTGGTGGCCGGCATGCGCAGCGCCAGCGCCCAGGTGGCCAATGCCAGCCAGGAGATTGCAGCCGGCAACAACGATTTCTCGGCCCGTACCGAGCAGACCGCCTCCAACCTCGAAGAGGTGGCCGCCAGCATGGAAGAACTGCTCAGCACGGTGCAGCACAGCGCGGCGGCGGCCCAACAGGCCGAGGGCCTGGCGGCCTCCGCCAGCCAGGTCGCCGTGCAGGGGCAGGACGTGGTTCAGCGCGTGGTGGCCACGATGGATGCGATCTCAGGTTCGTCGCGTCGCATCGCCGACATCACCAGCGTGATCGACGGCATTGCCTTCCAGACCAACATCCTGGCGCTGAACGCTGCGGTGGAGGCAGCCCGCGCCGGTGAACAGGGCCGCGGCTTTGCCGTGGTGGCCGGCGAGGTGCGCGTGTTGGCCCAGCGTGCCGCCACCGCCGCCAAGGAGATCCGCGACTTGATTGCCAGCAGCGTGAGCGAGGTGGGCGCCGGCGCCCAGTTGGTTCAGCAGGCCGGCTCCACCATGGGCGACATCGTCGAATCGGTGGCGCGGGTGGGCACCATCGTGGCTGAACTCAGCCATTCGGCACGCGAGCAGAGTACCGGCCTGGGCCAGGTCAACGAGGCGGTGGTGCGACTGGATCAGATCACGCAGCAGAACGCCGCCTTGGTTGAGGAGTCTGCTGCAGCCGCGCAAGGCCTGCGCAGCCAGGCCCAGCAACTGGCAGAACTGGTCGAGACCTTCCGCCTGCCCGGCCCGGCCGGAGCGGGGTCCCAGCTCCGGCTGGGCTGAGCGCCTTCAGCGCTGCGTTGTGCCCAGCAGGCTCTTGGCCACCGCCTCGCCCACCTTGATCCCGTCGACCCCGGCCGACAGGATGCCGCCGGCGTAGCTGGCGCCTTCACCGGCTGGGAACAGACCGCGCGTGTTCAGGCTCTGGTAGTGCTCATCGCGCGACATCTTGAGCGGCGATGAGGTGCGGGTCTCGACGCCGGTCAGCACCGCATCGTGCAGGTCAAAGCCCTTGATCTTGCGGCCGAAGGCCGGGAAGGCCTCGCGCATGGCGGTGATGGCGTATTCAGGCAGGGCGAGCGACAGATCGCCCATCTTCACCCCCGGCTTGTACGACGGCTCCACCGAGCCCAGGGCCGTGGAAGGGCGGCCGGCCACCAGATCGCCCACCAACTGGCCCGGGGCCTCGTAGTTGCTGCCGCCGAGCTCATAGGCACGCGATTCCAGTTGCCGCTGCAGCACCACGCCTGCCAGCGGGTGCACGCTGCCGTCGGCAGGTGCCTGCCAGGTGGGCTGGTCGCCCAGCGCCCATTCAAAGGCCGCCGCATCACGCGGGTAGTCGCTGGGATCGATGCCCACCACGATGCCAGCGTTGGCATTGCGTTCATTGCGCGAGTACTGACTCATGCCGTTGGTGACCACGCGCCCCGGCTCCGAGGTGGCGGCCACCACAGTGCCGCCCGGGCACATGCAGAAGCTGTAGACGGCCCGGCCGTTGCTCGCGTGGTGCACCAGCTTGTAGTCGGCGGCGCCCAGCAGCGGGTGGCCGGCGTGCCGGCCCCAGCGGGCCCGGTCGATCAGACCTTGCGGGTGCTCGACCCGGAAGCCGATCGAGAAGGGCTTGGCCTCCATGTAGACACCACGCCGGTGCAGCATGGCAAAGGTGTCGCGCGAGCTGTGGCCCAGGGCCAGCACCGCGTGCCGGGTGGGCAGCTCGTAGGTCTGGCCGCTGGCAACATCCAACACCTTGAGGGCTTGCAGGCGGCGTCCCTCCGGGCCCTCGTCCACCTCGACATCGACCACGCGTTGTTCAAAGCGGATCTCGCCGCCCAGGGCGATGATCTGCTCGCGCAGGGTCTCGACCACCTTCACCAGCTTGAAGGTGCCGATGTGCGGGCGCGCCACGTACAGGATCTCTTCGGGGGCGCCGGCCTGCACGAATTCTTCCATCACCTTGCGGCCCAGGTGGCGTGGGTCCTTGATCTGGCTGTAGAGCTTGCCGTCCGAAAAGGTGCCCGCGCCGCCCTCGCCGAACTGCACGTTCGACTCGGGGTTCAGCACCTTCTTGCGCCACAGGCCCCAGGTGTCCTTGGTGCGTTGGCGCACGGTCTTGCCGCGTTCGAGCACGATCGGCTTGAAGCCCATCTGGGCCAGCACCAGCGCCGCAAAAATGCCGCAGGGCCCGAAGCCCACGACCACCGGCCGCTCATTGGCCTGGCTGGGGAAGCCTTCAGGCGCATGCCCCGGCGGGTGCCAGACCATGTCCGGCGTGGGCAGGATGTGGGGGTGCTGACTGTGGCGGGCCAGCAGCGCGGCTTCGGCGCTGCTGTCCTGCAGGGTCAGGTCGACGATGTACACCGTCAGCAGCTCGGGTTTGCGGGCATCGAAGCTGCGCTTGTGCACATGCAGTGTGGCGATGTCGGCCGGGGCGATGCCCAGGATCTGGGCGGCCTGGGCGCGCAGCGCCTCCACAGGCTGGGTGCTGCTGTCCGCAGGCAAGGTGGACAGGGGCAGCTTGAGTTCGGAGATTCGGATCATGGTCGGGCCGGCTTGTGTTGATCAAGCAAAAGGCAATGCGGGGCCCGGATTTTACGGGGCCGAGCCGGCCGGCGCAAAAAAAGCGCCGGGCCTTACGGCCACGGCGCTCTTGTGGATGGGCGCGGTCCCTGGGGCTCAGGCCGGCAGGAAGCCGTCCACCGAGAGGTAGCGCTCACCCGTGTCGTAGTTGAAGCCCAGCACCTTGGCACCGGCCGGCAGCTCGGGCAGCTTCTGGGCGATGGCCGCCAGGGTGGCGCCCGAGGAGATGCCCACCAGGATGCCTTCTTCGCGCGCCGAGCGGCGTGCGTACTCGCGGGCGGCCTCGGCCTCGACCTGGATCACGCCGTCGAGCAGGCTGGTGTCCAGGTTTCTCGGGATGAAACCTGCACCGATGCCCTGGATCGGGTGCGGCGCCGGGGCGCCACCCGAGATCACGGGCGAGGCGGTGGGCTCGACAGCGAACACCTTGAGCTGGGGGAACTTCTCTTTCAGCACCCGGGCCGTGCCCGTGATGTGACCGCCGGTGCCCACCCCAGTGATCAGCACGTCCAGACCTTCGGGGAAGTCGGCGATGATTTCCTGGGCTGTGGTCCGCACGTGGACCTCGATGTTCGCCGGGTTTTCGAACTGCTGCGGGATCCAGGCGCCCGGGATCTGGGCGGCCAGCTCTTCGGCACGGGCGATGGCGCCCTTCATGCCCTTTTCGCGTGGGGTCAGGTCGAAGCTGGCGCCATAGGCCAGCATCAGACGGCGACGCTCGATCGACATGCTGTCGGGCATCACGAGGATCAGCTTGTAACCCTTGACGGCCGCCACCATGGCCAGACCCACACCGGTGTTGCCCGAGGTGGGCTCGATGATGGTGCCCCCGGGCTGCAGTCGGCCCGACTTCTCGGCGTCTTCGATCATGGCCAGCGCAATGCGGTCCTTGATCGAGCCGCCCGGGTTGCCGCGCTCGGACTTGACCCACACCTGGGCCGAGGGGCCGAACAGGCGATTGATGCGCACATGGGGGGTGTTGCCAATGGTCTGGAGGATGTTGTCGGCTTTCATTCGGTCGGTCTCCGGAGAAGAGGGCAAAGGGTTTGCGGGTTCGACGCCAGTCCGGTTCGGACGGCAGACCCTGCGCATTCTGCCGTGCTTCAACGGCCTTTGTGCGTCTAAGCTCATGGCTTGCGGTGATAATGGCGCCCGTGAAGTCAGCCAGACCGCCGCTGGTGCTAGCCGAAAGGGCGG
>RXJO01000268.1 GCA_003987795.1 Curvibacter sp. | reverse complement strand
CGCAGAACAACTGGATGGCTTCGGGCGTGTAGCCACGGCGGCGCAGGCCCACGATGGTGTGCATGCGGGGATCGTCCCAGCCGCTGACGCGGCCCTCATTGACCAACTGGGCGAGCTTGCGCTTGCTGGTGATCACGTAGGTCAGGTTCAGGCGCGAGAACTCGTACTGGCGCGGGGGCGGCGAGCTCAGCAGGCCGCATTCAATCAGGCGTTCCATCAACCAGTCGTAGAACGGGCGCTGGTCTTCGAACTCGAGCGTGCAGATGCTGTGGGTGATGTTCTCCAGGGCATCTTCGATCGGGTGGGCAAAGGTGTACATCGGGTAGATGCACCAGGTGTTGCCGGTGTTGTGGTGTTCGGCGTGCTTGATGCGGTAGATGGCCGGATCACGCAGGTTGATGTTGGGCGAGGCCATGCTGATCTTGGCGCGCAGCACGGCGGCGCCATCGGGCAGCTTGCCGTCGCGCATCTCGCGGAATCGGGCCAGGTTCTCTGCCGGCGTGCGGGTGCGGAAGGGGCTGTCCACCCCTGGCTTGCTGAAGTCGCCGCGGTTGGCGCGCATTTCCTCGGCGCTTTGCTCGTCGACATAGGCGTGGCCGGCCTCGATCAAGGCCTCGGCGGCACGGTACATGAAATCGAAATAGTCACTGGCCTGATAGAGGTGCGAGGTGGCCTGGCCATTGAACTGGCTGTCCCAGTTGAAGCCCAGCCATTGCACGGCATCGAGGATGGAGTCGACGTACTCCTGGTCTTCCTTCTCGGGATTGGTGTCGTCAAAGCGCATGTGGCACACGCCACCGTAATCACGCGCGAGGCCGAAGTTCAGGCAGATGCTCTTGGCGTGGCCCACGTGCAGGTAGCCGTTGGGCTCGGGCGGGAAACGCAGCCGCACCGGTGCCGGATCGAGCGGGCCGGCGGCGTGGTGTGCCCCATCACCCGGCGTGCCGCCCCAGTGACGCTGGGCATAGGTCTTTTGGGCCAGATCCTGTTCGATGATCTGGCGCAGGAAATTGCTGGGCTTGACGGACTCTTGGGAATCGGAGGTGGGGTGGTTCGAACTCATCCAGCCATTTTAGGCGGGCGCGCCCACGGGGCTTGGTTAACGCCTGGAAACAAATAAGGCGGCGCCGGCGGACAACCGAGGCACAGCTTGCGGCGTTGTGGGACTCAGGGCAGCCTTTGGTCGCCCCGAAATGCTGTTTGATCTGAAGGAGAGACTGCCATGACCCACATCTCTGTACGCAAGGAAGCGCATCCCCTGACACGCCACGTCAGCCGCCGCGCACGTGCCCTTGCCGGTGGCTGCAGCCTGGTCGCCCTGGCTTTCCTGGCGATGGCCACGCCCGCCCAGGCCCATGGGGTCAACTGGGCCGTGGGGGTCGGTGTCCCTGGCGTGAGTGTCGGGGTGTCCAATGGCGGTGCGTTGCTTGTGGGCGCGCAGCCTGTCTATGCAGCACCGCCCGTGGTGTATGCCCCGCCGCCCGTGGCCTACGCGCCGCCGCCGGTGACCTATGCCCTGGCCCCTGTCTATTACGGTGCCAACTACTACCGCCCAGCCCCGGTCTACATGCCCCCGGTGGTGTATGGCGGTGGTTGGGGGCACTTCCACCACCACCATCACTGGCGCTGAACCGCATCGGGCGGTGCCGGGTGGTCCCGTCCTTGGGCAAAGGCCGGCAAAATAGGCGATCAGCGGGGCTCTCGTGCCGCGTCGGGTGCTTGATGGCCTGACGGTGGGCCTTGCGCCTGCTGCACCTCTTGTTTGCGAGCCCCCATGATGGATCAACTGTTCCCCACTGCCCCCCAGCCTGTCCCGCCCCTGCACGCCCAGGTGCAGCAACTGCAGGCCCAGGCGCGGCGCTGTGTGACCCCCTGCGGCTCAGGCAAGCTGGTCTGGCACGTCTGGGGCCAGGCCCGTGAAGGCGTGCCCCCCTTGGTGCTGTTTCACGGCGGCAGTGGCAGCTGGACCCACTTCGTGCGCAACATCGAACCCCTGGTGCGGGCCGGCCGCGAATTGTGGCTGCCCGATCTGCCCGGCTTCGGCGATTCGGCTGCGCCGCCGACCGGGGGCGATGCCGACGCCATGGTCGAGCCGCTGTACGAGGGCTTGCGTACCCTGTTGGGTGACAGGCGCAGTGAACTGGTCGGTTTCTCCTTTGGTGGCATGACAGCCGGTCTGTTGCTGGCAGCTCACCCTGACGCGGCTTCGCGCCTGGTGCTGGTGGGGGCCCCGGCCATGGGCGTGGTGCCACAGCGCCAATTCGAGCTCAAGGCCTGGCGTCACTTGCCCGATGCGGCTGCCCAGGCCGACATCCACCGTTACAACCTGGCCGCCTTGATGCTGCACGACACGGCGCTGATCGACGGGCTGGACGGCCTGGCCCTGCAACTGCATGTGGCCAACGTGATGCGGGACCGCCTGCCTCGGCGGCGTCTCGCACACACCGACATCCTGGCCCGCTCGCTACCCGCCCTGGCTTGTCCGGTGCACGCGATCTACGGTGCGCACGACGCGCTCTACAAGCGTTGGATCCATCAGCTGGAGGCCGCTTTTGCGGCCACTGCCCGTGATTTCAGGGGCATGACCCTGATCCCTGATGCCGGGCACTGGGTGCAGTTCGAACGCCCCGAGGCCTTTCATCTGGCCTTGATGGCGGCCCTGGCCTGAAGGGGCCGTGTCGCCTCAGGCCCAGCCCGGCTGCATGAAGGCCTGGGCCAGGAAATCGACCATGGCCCGCACCTTGCCCGACAGGTGCTTGCGGCTTGGGTAGACGGCATGGATGTCCAGCAGGGGGCGGTGGTAGGTCGGCAGCAGCTCCACCAGTCGGCCCTGGCGCACGTCTTCCCCGACCAGAAAGGCGGGTTGCATGACCACGCCTTGATCGGCCAGGGCGGCGGCACGGCAGGTGTCACCGCTGTTGGCCCACAGGCGGGGCCGGACGGTGACCGATTCGGGCCGGCCCTCGGCGTCGTCAAAGGTCCAGGTGGCGCCCAAGGATGAGTAGGAGTAGGCGATCACGCTGTGGTCTGCGAGATCCTGCAGCGTCTCGATGGGGCTGTGGCGCGCGAGGTAGCCCGGCGAGGCGCACAAGACCATGCGATCGCTGGCCAGCCGCCGGGCGACCAATGAGGTGGCCTGCAGTCGGCCGATGCGTACCCCCAGGTCAAAACCCTCTTCCACCAGGTCGACCACGCGGTCGCTCAGGGTGATGTCGAGCTCAACCTCGGGATAGAGTTTGAGGAACTCGCCCCACAGCGGCGCCAAGTGCAGGTTGCCAAAGCTCAGAGGGGCGTTGATGCGCAGCTTGCCGGTGGGACGGGCGGCCGTGGCGCTGGCCTCGGCATTGGCTTCGGCCAGGTCGTCCAGGATCTGTTTGCAACGCTCGTGGTAGGCCGCACCGGAGTCGGTGAGCGACAGACGGCGGGTGGTGCGGTTGAGCAGTCGGGTGCCCAGGCGGGCCTCCAGCTCCAGCACCAGCCGTGAGACCACCGCCTTGGAAAGGTCCAGCCGGTCGGCGGCTTTGACAAAGCTGCCATGTTGCACGACGGCGGTGAAGGCTTCGATTTGACGGAGTTGATCCATGGCGGCGACAGAAGGTGTGAGAGGGTTGGATTGTCAATGGAGACGCAACAATCAATTGTGACGCTTCAGATTTGTCTGTGATGAGGCAACGCCTAAAGTAGTTCCCGGAGCCTGAACACCATGAGCACTCAAATCATCAATACCGAACAACCAGCAAGAAGCGCCGCCCATTCGCGCCTGCCGGCCTTATTTGTCTCCCATGGCGCCCCGTTGTTTGCGCTGGAGCCAGGCGAAACGGGCCCGGCACTGACCCATCTGGGGGCTGAGTTGCGCCGCCGCCAGCCGGTGCGTGGCGTGCTGGTGCTGTCACCCCACTGGATGTCCCAGGGGCTGCGCGTGATGACGGGCGGACAGCCTGACACCTGGCACGATTTCGGCGGCTTCCCGCGACCCTTGTATGCCCTGCAGTACCCGGCACCCGGTGATCCGGCCCTGGCCGACCAGGTCTTGCAGTTGCTCCAGGCGGCCGGCTTGCCGGCCCAGGCCGATCGGCAGCGCCCTTTTGATCACGGCGCCTGGGTACCCTTGATGCACCTGTTTCCGCAAGCGGATGTGCCGGTGGTCCAGCTTTCGCTGCCGGCCTCGGCCGGGCCTGAAGAGGTGCTGGCCTTGGGCCAGGCCTTGGCTCCCTTGCGGGATCAGGGCGTGCTGCTGCTGGGCTCGGGCAGCATGACTCACAACCTCAGCGAATTCTTTGGTGGCGAGCGCGAACCTGCCCCTTATGTGGGTGCGTTCGCTCGTTGGGTGGAGTCGGCCCTGGAGCGTGGTGACCTGCCGGCCTTGCTGGACTACCGGCGCCAGGCGCCGCAGGCTCAGCGTGCACATCCCACTGAAGACCACTTCCTGCCTTTGTTCTTCGCGCTGGGTGCGGGGGGAGGGGCCGTCAGCCGGCCCCGCTATGTGAGCCGTGAGGTCATGCACAGCATGCTCGCCATGGACGCCCTGACCCTGGAAGAATCCGGACATGACTGAGAACACCTCGATGAATGCCTTGGCGACCCCACCCGACGATCTGGGCCTGCAAGCTGATTTCCGCTCTGCGGCACCGGGAACAGACCAGCCCTGGTTGCTCGTGTTGATGCATGGCGTGGGCAGCAACGAGCAGGACCTGATGGGCCTCGCCCCCTGGGTGCCGGCTCGCTACCACCTGCTGAGCCTGCGTGCACCCCATCGCATGGGCCCGCAGGCCTGGGCCTGGTTCCAGTTTGGCGTGGCGGCGGACGGCTCGCGGGTGATCGACGCCGGGCAGGAGCAGCACAGCCGGGCCCTGGTCGAACAGGCCGTCGAACGGGCCGCATCGCAACTCGGGGTGCCTGCTTCGCGGGTGGTGGTGGGGGGCTTCAGCCAAGGGGGCATCATGGGCCTGAGCCTGTTGCTGACGCGGCCTCAGAGCCTGCGTGCTGCCCTGGCGCTGCACAGCCGCCTGCTGCCCGAGGTGCTGCCCGAACAGGCACCTGCCGAGGCGATGCAGGGCCGCAGTCTGTGGGTCAGCCATGGCACCGAGGATGCGGTGCTGCCGGCCCCGCACAGCGAGCGCATCCTGGCCCATGCGGCCACCTTGCCGCTGCAGGTGCACAGCGCTGCCTTCCCCGGTGGCCATACCCTGGGACGGCAGGAGCTCGACGAACTGTCGCGCTGGCTCAGCGCGCTGGCCTGAAAAACGCGTCGAACAGGGTGAGCAAGCTCGGAAAGTGCTGCCCGAACTCGGCCCGGTTCACGAAGTAGGCTTCGCAGGTCACGGCCAGGAACTCGTCAAGCGACTGGGCGCCATAGGCGTCCAGCCAGGGTTCGGGTTGGCCGAAGCGCTCGGCCCGGATCACCTGCTCGCAAAATGCCTCCCAGGCCGGTGTCAGCACGGCCAGCCAAGCCTGGCGGGCCGCGCGCACACCCTGTTGCCCGAGAAATCCGGGCGGCAGCGGCGGACAGGCGTCGGCCGTGCCGTCGCGCAAATCCATCTTGTGGATGAACTCGTGGATCACCACGTTGTAACCCTGGGCGGCTGATTCACCTGCGGCAGCCACGTCGGGCCAGGACAGCATCACCGGCCCGCCGGGCATGGCCTCGCCGGCCAGTTCCTCCTGCCATTGGTGGACGATGCCGTCATCGTCGATGATGTCACGGCGCGCCAGGGCCAGGCCTGGGTGCAGCACGATGCCCACAAAGTCGTCGTACCAGGCCAGGGCCCGAGGGTCGCCGGGCGAGCCCGTGCTGGAACCCAGATGCAGCAGTGGAAGGCAGGCCTGGGCCGCCACCGCCAGGGCCATGGCGTCAGTCACCTGCAGACCATGGGCGCCGTGGAACTCCTTGTGTGCCAGAAAGTGCTGGCACAAGCGACGCAGACCGGTTTGCTCGTCAGCTGATAGCGCGGCCAGAAAGGGGTGATTGGCCACTATGGCCTGCCAGAGGGCATCGGGAACGTCGCGCGTTGGGGGTCCGGCCCGCTTGCTGAGCCAATGGCGCACGTTTTGCCACAGACCGGCGGGGCGGGGCAGGGCGGTGCTCACGGCTGGGCTGGTGGCAGGCGATGAAGGCCGCGGGCATCGAGGCGCAGCACCTCGGCCCGTGGGACGGGCGCATGCAGATCCCAGTCGCTGAGCACTTCGCGGCTCAGGCCTGGGGCCAGCAGGTGCCGGGCAGGCCGATGGGTGTGCCCGTGGATCAGCGTGGTGCTGCGGGCTGCTTGCAGCCAGGCCTGGGTGGCGGCAGGGTCCAGATCGGCATAGGGTTCACCGCTGCGTTTGCGCGCTTCGCTCTGGGTGCGCAGATGGCGCGCCAGCGCCTGGCGCTCTGCCAGGGGCCGGGCCAGAAAGGTCTGCTGCCAGGCCGGGCTGCGCACCTCGGCGCGAAAGCGCATGTAGTCGTGGTCGTCCAGGCAAAGCGCATCGCCATGGCTGAGCAGCCAGCGCTGGCCTTCGAACACCAGCACGCAAGGGTCGGCCAGCAGGCTCATGCCGCAGGCCTGTGCAAAGTGCGGGCCCAACAGAAAGTCGCGGTTGCCCGCCATGAAAAACAGCGTCAGGCGCTGGCTGGCCGCCAGCAAGACCTGCTGGCAGGTGGCTTCGAAACTGCCGGCCTGCACCGCGTCGTCACCGACCCAGACCTCGAAGATGTCGCCCAGCAGAAACACCGCATCAGCCTCGGTGTGCTGCAGGTGCTGGCGCCAGGCTTCAAAGGTGGCGGGTTCGGCCTCGTGCAGGTGCAGATCGGAAATGAAATCGACCGTGCGCCAGTTCGCCGCGGCTTCCAGCTCGGCGATCCGGGGCACGGTCGGGGACATGTCGTGTCGTGAGCGCTGGCGACGCTTACAGCGCCACAGCCTTCTCGATCACCACGTCTTCTTTCGGCACGTCGTCATGGAAGCCCTTGCGCCCGGTCTTGACGGCCTTGATCTTGTCGACCACTTCGGCGCCCGACACCACCTTGCCGAACACGGCATAGCCCCAACCCGAAGCGGTGGGCGCAGTGTGGTTCAGGAAGCTGTTGTCTGCCACGTTGATGAAGAACTGCGCGGTCGCCGAGTGGGGCGCATTGGTGCGAGCCATGGCCACGGTGTAGTTGTTGTTCTTCAGGCCGTTGTTGGCTTCGTTGTCGATCGGGGCATCCGTGGGCTTTTGCTCCATGCCGGGCGCAAAGCCGCCACCCTGGATCATGAAACCCGGGATCACGCGGTGGAAGATGGTCTTGTCGTAGTGACCCTTCTTCACGTAGTTGAGGAAGTTTTCAACCGACTTCGGGGCTTTTTCGGCATCCAGTTCGAGCGTGATGACGCCGTAGTCCAGGATGTGCAGTTCGACTTGGGGATTGCTCATGGGTGTTTCCTCAGGGCTTGTCTGTGGGAGGGGTTACTTGATCTGGGTGGCCGAGTTGATGGTCACCGGGGTGGCTGGCACATTCTGGTGCGGGCCCTTGTTGGTGGTGGGTACGAGCTTGATCTTGTCGACCACGTCCATGCCGCTGATCACCTTGCCAAACACCGCATAGCCGTAGCCATCGGGGTTGGGGGCATTCAGCATGCGGTTGTCGACCACATTGATGAAGAACTGGGCGGTGGCCGAGTTGGGGTTGGCCGTGCGTGCCATCGCGATGGTGCCACGGTCGTTGGTGAGGCCACCCGAGGTTTCGAGGGCGATCGGGGTGCGGGTGGCCTTTTGGGTCATGTCGGCGGTGAAGCCGCCGCCCTGGATCATGAAGCCGTCCATGACACGGTGGAACACCGTGCCGTCATAGTGCTTGTCTTTGACGTACTGGAGAAAGTTCTCGACCGTCTTGGGGGCCTTGGCCGGGTAGAGCTCCAGCACGATGTCGCCCTGGCTGGTGCTCAGCTTGACCTGGGGGGCCGACTGGGCCATGGCCAGGTTGCCGAGCCCCATCAGGCTGGCGGCGGTGATGGCCAGCAGCGCGCGACGGCCGCCCAGGATAGCGCTCACATTCATCATCCGATGACTCCTTCAAAAAAGATTTTCCATTGCTGCCCCTGGCGCAGCCAGTACTGGCGCTTGGTGGTGCCCCGGTTGGTGCCGGCGATGAGTTCGCCGAAGGTTACCACCATGGTCTCGGCGCTGTCTGACCAGCGCAGCATGGACAGGTCCTTCACTTCAAAGCCACGGCCGCCGGCCTTGCTGATTTCCTGTTGCAGCGTGGGCGTCCAGTCGTTCAGGCTTTTGCCGTAGCTGTTGAAATCAGGGGTGTAGTAGCCGAGCAGACGCGGCACGTCTCCCGCATTCTTGGCAGACCGCCAGGCGTTGAAGGCTTCCTCGAAGCTGCGTCCGGCCTGGCGCGCCTGGGCCTGTGGCACCCAGTGGAGCGATGTCGCGATCACCACCGGCGTGCTGCGCACCTCCACCGTCGACAGCAGGCGCTCGAGGTCCGGGTTGGCCATCACGACGCAGCCGTCGGTTGACAGCGGTGGGCGCGCAAACTGGTTCGAGGGCGTGCCATGCAGCCAGATGCCGCTGCCGGTCTTGCCGCGACGGGCATCGTAGGGGTTGGGGTAGTTGATGGGCAGGGCGCCGGCGCCGTAGAAGTCTTTCAGCGTGCGCGGATCCAGGTTGCTGGTGATGAAGTACACGCCCAGCGGGGTGCGCTGATCCCCTTCGCTGCCCTTGTCGACCCCGAGCTTGCCCACCGAGATGTAATAGTCGGCCACCAGGCGAGGGCCAGTGCCATTGTTTTCGAACAGATACAGACGGGCTCGCGTGGTGTCCACCGCAATGGCATGTCTGTGCCGGCTGCTCAGGGCCACGAACTGATCCGGCACGGTCTGGGCCGGGGGACGTTCGCTCAGGGCTTTCAGCCGCAGGGCGGCCTCGTCGCGCAGATCCTTGAGTTGGGGGGCCGCCGCACGGGCCACGGTGTCGGGCACGTCGCCCGCGGTGCGCAGCGGCCGGACCTGGGCGGCCAACAGGTCGCCATAGACCAATTGGGCCAGTTGAAAGCCAGGGTGGTCACGCACCAGGCCTTCGGCCAGGCGCAGTGCGTCACGCGTGCGGGCGGCGCCGATCAGGCGGTAGATCTCGATCAGACGCGCTTCGGCCTGACCGTCGCGCAGCACCGGGGCGGCCGGGGCGACATTGCGCTGGGCCTGGCGCTTGGCCGCCTGGGCTGCAGGGGCACCCAGCAGGCCAACAGCCATCAACAGGCCTGCAGCGCCCAGGCGCTGCAGCCATCGGAATACAGGGGCGGATCGCATCATGGTCGCAAGCGTGGCAGGGCCGCCAAACACGGTGCGCGCCGCCCGTTCAGCGGGGGGCGCACACGGGGCCTGCCGAGGACGATCAGCCGCCGGTGGACTCGCGAACGATCACCCAGCGGTCGCCGGCCTTGACCAGATCGAGGGTCTTGCGGCTGGAGACATTGAGTGTGTCAGCGCTGTAGTCCTGGCGGAAGCGCACAGTGGCCTTGCTGCCGTTCACGTTGACCGAGAGGTCATGCAGTTTGACGGCAATTCGGGCTTTGCCCAGGATGCGCGAGCGGCGCTCGTCTTCCCAGGCCTTGCGGCTCATCTTGCCGGGCGGGTCGAACTCCTTGCCGTAGGCAGCCAGATAGCCCGACACATCACGGGCCGACCACTGTGCGGCCCAATGCCGCACAGCGGCTTCGACGTCTTTCTCGGGGCCGGCCGCGGCTGCTGCCGGAGCGGGTGCCGGGGCTGGCGCAGGCGCAGGCGCTGCAGCCGGTGCCGCGGCAGTGGCGGGGGCGGGGGCGGCTGCCGGTGCGGGCGCTGGGGCCGGAGTCGGTGCCGGAGCAGGGGCTGGAGCGGGCTTCGGAGCTGCCGCGACGGGCGCAGGCGCAGGTGCGGGGGCCGGTGCCGGAGCCGGTGCGGTAGCCGGCTTGGCTGCGGCACCCGGTTTGCCGTTGGTGGTGAACAGGTCGCGGATCAGGGCCAGCTTGGGCTGGATCGCCGGATTGGTGTTGTCGAGTTGCAAGGCCTTGCTGTAGGCCTGGCTGGCCAGCTTGGCATAGACGTCACCCAGGTTCTCATGGGCCGTGGCATAGCTGGGGTTGGTCCGGATGGCCATCTCGAGCGCCGTGCGGGCCTTGTCGTACTGGTTCTGGCTGGCGTAGAGCACGGCCAGGTTGTTGTAGGGCTCGGGCAGCTCGGGATACTCTTGGGTCAGGGCCACGAAGGTGGCGATGGCGTCATTGGGCTTGCCGGCCTCAGACTGGATCACGCCCTTGATGAAGCGCATCTGCGGGTCTTTGGGCTTGCCTGCCAGGTACTGGTCGGCCTTGCTCAGGGCTTCGCTCGTCTTGCCCTGTCGCAGCAGTTGGGTCACGTCACCGTAGTCGTCGGCGTGGACTCCGAACGAGGCCGCCATCAGGGCGGCCAGTGCCAACATGCGAAGGCGGGCGGGAACGGTGCAGCGAGCTTGGGTCATGGAGCCTCGTGGGTTTTGCGCGATGGCAAGCGCCAACCGGGGCGCTTATACTGGGGCGGATTGTAGCCGAGGGGTGGACGCGCTTCATACCGTCCGCCATGGCGCTGTAACACTCCCATTCTCCTGATTTTTCGATGATTTCCGGCCTTCAGCAGGCTGCGGGATCTCTGTCTGCCCAATTTATCCATGAGCCTGCGCATCTACAACACGCTGACGCGTGATCTGCAAGCGTTTTCACCCATCGAGCCCGGCCACGTGCGCATGTATGTCTGCGGCATGACGGTCTACGACCTGTGCCACCTGGGCCATGCACGCTCGATGGTGGCTTTTGACGTGGTGCAACGCTGGTTGCGGGCCTCGGGCTATTCGGTCACTTATGTGCGAAACATCACGGACATCGATGACAAGATCATCCGCCGTGCTGTCGAGAACGGCGAATCGATCCGCTCGCTGACCGACCGCATGGTGGACGCCCTGCACCAGGACGCCGATGCCCTGGGCGTGCAGCGCCCCACTCACGAACCCCGCGCCACCGACTATGTGCCCCAGATGCTGAGCATGATCAGCACCCTCGAGCAAAAAGGCTTGGCCTACCGCGCTGCCGGCGGCGATGTGAACTACGCCGTGCGCAAGTTCCCCAACTATGGCCGATTGAGCGGCAAATCACTTGACGAACTGCGTTCGGGTGAACGGGTTGCCGTCAATGACGGCAAGGACGATCCGCTCGACCCGGTGCTGTGGAAGAGTGCCAAACCCAGCGAGCCCGCAGACGCCAAGTGGGACAGCGAATTCGGCCCCGGCCGCCCCGGATGGCACATCGAGTGCTCGGCCATGGCCTGCTCGCTGCTCGGCGACACCCTGGACATCCACGGCGGTGGCGCAGATCTGCAGTTTCCGCACCACGAGACCGAGATTGCCCAAAGCGAAGGGGCCACCGGCCAGACCTTTGCCCGCACCTGGATGCACAACGGTTTCATCAATGTGGACAACGAGAAGATGTCCAAGAGCCTGGGCAATTTCTTCACCATCCGCGAGGTGCTCAAGGTCTTTGACGCCGAGACCATCCGCTTCTTCGTGGTGCGCGCCCACTACCGCAGCCCGTTGAACTACAGCGACGCACATCTGCAGGACGCCCGCAACGCGCTGCGCCGCCTCTACACCGCACTGGACGCCGTTGCGCCGGGCGAAGTTGCGGCCGAGATCGATTGGTCAAGCCCTCATGCGGCCCGCTTCAAGGCCGTGATGGACGAAGACTTCGGCACCCCTGAGGCTGTGGCCGTGTTGTTCGATCTCGCCACCGAGGTCAACAAGACACGCTCGCCCGAGTTGTCCGCCCAGCTCAAGGCACTGGGGGCCTGCCTGGGTCTGCTGCAAGGCGACCCGAAAGCCTTTTTGCAGGCGGGCTCCAGCCTGGACGAAGCCTCCATCCAGGTGCTGATCGCTCAGCGAGCCGAGGCCAAGAAGGCCAAGAATTTCGCCGAGGCCGATCGCATCCGCCAGGCGCTGCTGGCCCAGGGCATCGTGCTCAAGGATTCCGCCGCCGGTACCACCTGGGAGGCAGCCCAGTGAACGTTTGTCCGGCTTTCTCCCGGAATGTGCCGTGCCGGTCTGCGCTGAGGTCTGACGCATGATGGTGGTCAGCAAAAAGCCTGCAGCCTTCGAGGCCGTGACGCTTGACGCGCCGGCCGAGGGGCCGACCGAGCCGGGCGCGCAAGACGTGCTCACGCCTGCCTACTGGCAAGACGCCTGCAAGCACCTGGTCAAGAAAGACCGGGTCATGAAACGCCTGATCCCGCAGTTCGGCAATGCCTGCCTGCAGATCCGGGGCGATGCCTTCACCACCCTGGCGCGCTCGGTGGTGGGCCAGCAGATTTCAGTCAAGGCGGCCCAGTCGGTCTGGCGCAAGTTTTCGGCGCTGCCGCAGAGCATGACGCCGGCCAATGTGCTCAAGCTCAAGGTGGACGACATGCGTGCGGCCGGCCTCAGCGCCCGCAAGGTGGAGTACCTGGTCGATCTGGCGCTCAATTTCGACACCGGATCGGTTCACTTCAAGTCCTGGGAGTCGATGGACGACGAATCCATCATCGCCGAACTGGTGGCGATCCGGGGCATCGGTCGCTGGACAGCCGAGATGTTCCTGATCTTTCACCTCATGCGGCCCAACGTCCTGCCGCTCGATGACGTGGGTTTGATCAAAGGCATCAGCGAGAACTACTTTTCAGGCGATCCTGTGAGCCGCAGCGATGCCCGCGAAGTCGCTGCGGCCTGGGAACCGTATCGAAGTGTTGCAACTTGGTATATTTGGCGGTCGCTGGATCCCCTGCCGGTCGTCGGTTGACGACCCGCTGCAAGGGTCTCGCGCACGGCCTTCAGGCGGTGCGCCATGCCGGCCAGACCGAAGGGGTCGGCCGGCGGAAACAACAGGAGAATGACGTTGGCGAAAAAAACCTTTCTTGATTTCGAGCAGCCGATTGCCGAACTCGAAACCAAAATCGAAGAACTGCGCTACGTGCAAAACGA
>RXJO01000184.1:4246-13045 GCA_003987795.1 Curvibacter sp. | reverse complement strand
CCGGAGGCCTGGGCCAGGCCCTGGCCTGGGCCGCGGCCAGACAGCACGCCCGGGTACTGGTCAGCGACCATGACGAGACAGCCTGCCATGCCCTGTGCGACCAGCTCAACGAATCCGGCCACCGAGCCGCCGCCCTGCCCTGCGATCTTTCAGACACCCGTGCCGTACAGGCCTTGATCACGGCCGCCCCAGGCCCTTTCGGCCCCCCCGACGTGCTGATCGCCAACGCTGGCATCCAAGGACCCGCCGGCCCGCTGCACCAGGTGAGCGAGACAGATTGGGAACGTGTCATGACACTCAATCTCAAGAGCGTGCACCAGCTGTGTGCCGGCCTGCTGCCGGGCATGGCCGCAGCAGGCCAGGGCAGCATCGTGCTGATGTCGAGCATCGCCGGCCTGCGTGGCAACACCCACATCGGCCTGTACGCCCTCAGCAAGGCGGCCCTGGCCCAACTGGCCAGGAACCTGGCCGTCGAATGGGGACCCCGAGGCGTTCGGGTGAACGCCATTTCGCCAGGCCTCATCCGCACGCCCCTGGCTGCCGGCCTGCTCGCCGACAGCGACTTCATGCGCCGGCGCCTGGCCCAGACCCCGCTGCGTCGCGTGGGTGAACCCCATGAGGTTGCGGGCCTGGCCGTGCTGCTGGCCAGCGCTGCCGGCGCCTTCATCACCGGCCAGAACCTGGTCGTCGATGGCGGCACCACCATCTCCGACGGCCACTGATGCCGGCGCGACCACGATTGACCCCACCCCGGAGCCCCCCATGAAATTCGCCACCCTCGCCCACCCCGACGGCCACCTCGACGGACGCCTTGCGCTGGTCTCGCGCGACCAGCAGACTGCAACCGACGCCAGCGACATCGCTCCCAGCCTGTTGCACGCATTGCAGCACTGGGCCGACTTGGCCCCCGCCCTGCAGCAGCGCTACGACGCATTGAACGCCGGCCGGGTGAGCGACGTTTTCAACTTCGCCCAGGCCACTGTGCTGGCGCCGTTGCCCCGCAGCCCGCAGTGGTGCGACGCCTCGGCCTTCCTGAACCATGGCCGGCTCATGGAGCGCGCCTTCAACACCCCACCGATCCCAGATTTCGACACCATCCCCGTGATGTACCAGGGCGCCAGTGACGATTTTCTGGGTCCAAAGGCCGATGTGCCCCTGCCCAGCGAGGCCGACGGCATCGACTTCGAGGGCGAATTCGGTGTGGCGCTGGATGAAGTCCCCATGGCCACACCGCCCGAACAGGCGCTGGACCATGTGCGTCTGCTCGTGCAGATCAACGACTGGAGCCTTCGCGCCTTGGGCCCACGCGAAATGCGCAGCGGCTTCGGCTTTCTGCAGGCCAAACCATCGAGCAGCTTCGCCCCGGTGGCCATCACACCAGACGAGCTGGGTGAACACTGGCGCGAGGGCCGCGTGCACCTGCCGCTTCAGGTGCAATGGAACGGCCAATGGTTCGGCCATGCCAACGGCGGCGAGATGAATTTCGGCTTCCATCAGTTGATCGCTCATGCCGCCCGCACCCGCCGCCTGAGTGCAGGCACGATCATCGGCTCGGGCACGGTCTCCAACAGCGCGCGCGAAGTCGGTTCCAGCTGCATCGCCGAACGCCGCGTGATCGAAATGCTGGACCACGGCGCCGCGCGCACCGGCTTCATGCGCTTCGGAGACAGCGTGCGCATGGAGGCCTGTTGGCCCGGTGGCGGTGCGGGGGGACAGGCCGGTCAGGCGGGGCCATTTGGGGTGATCGAACAACGGGTGGTCGCCGCCCCAAACACTGGCGGCTGACGCTTACCCCCGATTGATGATCATCCCGCTGCCAACCGGGCCTCCGCGCCCTGTATCGCTTCAAAACGGCACGTCGTCGTCGCTGGCAGGCACCGCGGCGGGTGCAGCTGCGGCCTTGGCGGCCGCCGCCCGTGGCGACGGCGTGGCTTTCTCGCTGGTTTCGCGCTGAGGTTCTGCCAGCTCCTTCTCGAGCGCCTTTTCCACCGCATCAATGCGGGCCTGGCAGATCTTGAAGGCGCTCACGGACTCCTCCACGATCTGCAGCAGGTCGTCGATGTTGGGCTCGCGCTGTTCGCGCAGGGTCTGGGCATGGCGTTGCAGGACGCCGTAGGATTCCTTGAAGCTGTGTTTCATGGTTTGAGCAAGGTCGCGGCACGCTGGCCGTCGTGGAATTGAAGCGTCACCTCCGTCGCGGCGGTGGAGGCACTGGTGATGGGTTGGCCCGAATCGGCCCGAACCAGGGCAAAGCCCCGGCCCAGCGTCTTGCCCGGGCCCTGGCCGGCGATTTCACGCATCAGGCTTTCACTGCCCTGTCGCGCCTGGGTGACCGAATGGCGCGCCAGCGAGGCGATGTCGGCGAGGTCACGGCTGATCAGGTCTTGCTGCTGACGCAAGTCGGCCCTGGCCTGGCTGCGGACCGATTCCAGATCACGGCTGACCTGAAGGCGTGCCGTGCGCAGCATCTGCCGGGCCTCGGCCCGGATCTCGCCGATCAGCGCCGGGGTTTCACGCTGGGCAGACTGCAATTGGGCACGCGCCAACTGCTGGACTTCCGCCAGGCGGCTCTGAGCTGAATCGGCGGCGTGCCGCACGGCAACACCGGCATGCAGGCGCACGTCGCTCAAGGCCTGAGCGGCCCCTGTCCTGGCCAGCGCGATCTGGCCCAGCGCCCCGGCGTGCACCTGGGCCTGCCATTGGGTGGTCTGCAGCCGGGCCTGCTCCACGCCACGGCGGGCCTGGGCGGCGATGCTGTCAAACAGCTCACGGGCCTGCTGGGTGCGCTCGCGGATCACCTGCTCGATGCCCGCGATCACCTTGGACGGGGTGTCAAAACGCTGGTGGGCCACTTCGTCGAGCACGGTGTTGTCACGCTCATGTCCGATGCCGGTGAACACAGGCACCGGCAACTCGCAAAGGGTGCGGGCCAAGGCGTAGTCGTTGAGCCAGGCCATGTCGTTGACGGCACCGCCCCCGCGGATCAGCACCACGGCATCGGGCAGCCAGGGATGATTGGCCCGGATCTGCTCCAGCGCCGCCAGCAACTCGAGCCGGATCTCGCCGGCCGCACCTTCGCCTTGGAAGCGGCTGTAGACATAGATGAACCGGCACACGCCATGTCGCTCCAGTCGACCGGCCTCGGCCTGGAAATCGCCCAGGCCGGCCCCCCCTTCGGGTGCCACCACCAGCACATGGTTGAAATCCCAGGGTGGAGGCAACTCGCGGTTGAGCTCGAACAGGCCTTCCCGACGCAGACGCTCGCGGATCTCGCGCTTACTGGCTTCCAGATCGCCCAGGGTGTAGTTGGGGTCGATCTCGTCGACCTCGAGCGAAAACCCGTACTGCGCCTTGAACACTGGCCGGGCCCGCACCAGCAGCTTCAGCCCGGCCGCCAATTCGACGCCGGTGGCCTGCTGAAAAGCGGGCAGGATGCGCTGGGCCACGCTGGACCAGATCACCGCATGGGCCTTGGCCACCGTGTTGCCGCCCGGGTCGCGTTCGGACACCTCAAGGTAGACGTGGTTGCGCACCCGCACATCGACCAGTTCGACCAGGGTCCAGACCCCCTCCCGGAAGGCGTCGGACACCGCCATGGCCACACCCCCGAGCAGACGGGACAGCGAGATGCCCCTGGCCTCGGGCACTGCCAGACCGCCCGTGCCTGCAGCCTGCGGATCGGTCAAGGCCGTGCCGGGCGCCGGCCCCACCGCGGCGACGCCGACGCTGAGCGCAGGCGACAGGCCCTGGGGCAACCAGCGGGCAAAGGGGGTCAGATCCAGACCGGCCGGCACCCGCCATTGACGCCGCATGGGATCCCAGCGGGCACCCAAGGCCTTGACATGGTCCTTGTCGGCATAGGTGGTGACGAGGTAGGTGTCGCTCATGGCTCCAATGGTACGGCCTGAATCGTGGGGGCCGATGCTTGTCCTGCCCGGCTTGGAGCCCTCTTCGTTTGAAGCCGCTCAGAGGATCAGTCGGACAGCACCCGCGCCCGCGAAACCAGCTCGGAGAACAGCGTGTCCAAGGCGCTGGGTCGCATGGCGAAGGGGTCAAAGTCAGGGCCGGGCGAATAGGCCTTCAGCAGATCAAGGTTCTCGCCGAGGGCCGGCACCAAGCCCATGCTCCAGCCCCCGAAGCAGCGGCGATCGATCTCGGCGAAGGCCAGGATGGAGGTCTGATGGTGACGTGGATCCAGCGCGATGCGATGGTAGAGCGTGTTGACCGCGGCGGAACTGCCCTCCAGGCACTGGAGGAACACGCCATTGACCAGCAGCAAGGCGCCCGTCACCCCCAGCGCGGCGTTGTTGCGCTGGGAGATGCGGATGATGTCTTTGACATCGACAGCGCCGAGCATTCCCTTGCTTCGGCTCGCATAGGTCAGTCGTATGAGCACTTCAGGCCTTTCCGGGTTTGGGCCGGTCAGTCTAGGGCCGTGGGCAATCCTGCGCTTGCCCACGGACATTCCGCGCCCCCTCTGGCAGGGGCTCGCGGCGTGGCCTCACTCCAAACCCAGGCTCAACCAACGCCCCCCCTCATAGCGCACCAATCGATCATCGGCAAAACGCCACAGGTGCAGCCAGCCGTTGTCGATCAGTTGCCGCACCACCTCATGTTGGCCGATGACCGCCTCGATCGCCTCGGCGGGTGCATCGATGATCACCGTCAGCCGCAGGGGTTCATGCACCCAACGCTGGCCGTCGTGCACGGATTGCCGGGACAGCCCGATGCGCAGATCGCCGCCATTGCCCTCGAACACCCCCAGATCGCCGCCCACCACGTTGTGCAGCAGCTTGTTGCCGCTGCCCAAGCGATCGGGTTCGCAGGTCGAGGCATGGTATTGCCAGTTGATCCAGTGCGTCACCAGCATTGGCGCGGTCATCAGCAGTTCCAGCACACTGCCATCACCATCCTGGGTCGCGTCGTAGTCATGAAGGAAGCAGCGCCCCTCCAGCGAAGTCCCCAGGCTGCGATGGCGCGGCGCGATCACGAAGGCGGCATTGCCCGCCAGACCCCATTCGGGCCGGGTCTGGGCGCCATCGCTGGCGCGGCGTTGCAAGGCCATGCGCAGCGCGGCCGGCGCCAGCGCCGGAGCCAGCCCCAGGCGGGCCGACCGCTCCCGACGCACCCGATCGCCAGCCCGCTCCATCGCAGGCTGCAGCTGGGCCCACAGGGCCTGGGCAGAGGCCGGCAACAGGTCCAGATCATGCCCCTCCATCTCGTCGGTGGTGGTGTTGTGCAAGACGGCCACAAAGCAGGTCTGCGCCGGAATGCTCACCCCTTGCCCGGCCAGCCCGGCCCGCAGCTCAGGGTCATTGAGCAGGCGCGCCAGCACGCGCGCATTCACCTCGCCGGTCTGGCCGCAGCAAGCCCCGCAGTCCAGGGCCGCCGCATGCGCGTTGTTGGCACTCTGGCTGCCATGGCCGACCAGCAGGACCAGGGGCGCCAACTGCCGTTCCAGCCCCATGGCATGGAGCACCCGCGCAGCCAGTGCGACCCGCTCGGCCAGGGGCAAGGCCGTCAGGGTCGGCCGGCAGATCGGGCGGTAGCGCGGCGGCAGCCCGGCCAGGTCGTCACGCGCCCGCTCCGTGACGCCGGGGCGCCACCAAGTGGCCAGCTTGCCCAGGTAGCCCGCACCGGCCGATTCGACAAATGAGAAGGCGGCACCCGGCCAGCGCGTGGCAGCCCCCCACTGCCCAGCCCATGCGAAGCGCTGACGCCGAGCCTGCGCGGCTGCAGTGCTCAGATCGGGCGTCGCGCTGCCATCGGCACGGGCCGGGCCCTGCACGCGATCAAGCACTTCGGCCGCCGGCGCCAGCAGACCCGGCAACTGAGGCCGACGAGCCGTGGTGGCCAGGGGCGTGTAGGCCACCGGCAAGCCGAAGAATCCAGCGAAGCCCAGGGTCTGGATGCCGGGCAGCTCGGCCTCCAGGGCCCGGCGCATCGGCTCGCTGCGCACGTCGATGCAGAAGGCGGCCTGCACCTGGGGCGCGGTCGCCGTCGCCGTCACGCTCACGGACGGGGTCGGGCCGCCGGAAAGCTGACGCGCCAGCCGACGCTGGTATCCGGCCTCGAGGGCGCGTTGCCAGATCTCGTCGACCAGCAAGGCCTGCTGTGCCCGCGCCAATTGGATCGGGGCCTCCAACCAGGCCCGCTGCAAGGCCGAGAAAGCCCGACGCGCCGCCACATCGTCCTTCGACTCCAGCAAGAGGGCCCCCCAGGCCAGGCGGATGGCCAGCAGATCGCGCAGGTGCTCGTCCTGCTGCCCTGCCAGACCCGCCTGCCACCCCAGGTAGGCGCACCAGGAGGCCCAGCCATTGACGGTCAACAGCACCGCCTCCAGGTAGTTGGCCCACTGCTCGGGTGGCAGGGCCAGCCGTTGCAAGACCCAACGTTCGGCCTCCTGCCGGGTGGCGGGCAGCGCATGCAGGCTGCGCCCCAGTCGGGGCAGGCCCATGAGCACCCCGATCCCATGGTCGTGGGTCAAGGTTTCGCGCCAATGTGCGTACAGGCTCCTGTCGCGCCTGGGCTGCCAATCGGCTTGCTGCTCGTCGAAATAGGCCGCACAGGTCTGGCTGACCTGGTGCGTGATCGCCTGGCGCCAGGACAGCCGCTTCTGCCGCTGAGGATCGTCGTCCAGCACATCGATCAGCAGGGGCAAGGCGCAGAGCTCTGGCTGGGCCGACAAGGCCTGCACGCAGTCAGCCACCGCCAAGCCGGCCTCACGGGCGGCCGGCAGCACCCGCAAGGCATGGCGCAGATCGGCCTCGACGATGCGCCCGCTGTCCCAGGCCTCGCGCACCTGAGCGCGCGGCGGCAACACCTGGATCTGCCCCAGCACCGCCATGCGCGCGGCGACTTCACGCAGTGGCAGGCCGATTCGGCTCCAGTGAGGATTCACGGCAATGGCTCGATCCAGCGGCCAGGCCGGTGCGATCTGCGCACAGGCCTGACGGCAGGCGGCATCGATGCGCTGGTTCAAGGCAGCGACCTCAGCAGGGTCTTGGGCGGGTTTGGGGTTCATGCCTGTCGGGGCAAGCGATGGCGAGGCCGTCAAAACAGTGTCCATGTCGGGCTCCGGGTTCTGATCAAGTGGATGAGGAAAGGGGGCTGGATGTCAGCCGAGGGCTGGCCGGGGCACTGGCGCGCGCCCAGTCCGTGGGCCAAAGCCGCAGGGCCATCCGGGTGTAGAACTCGTCCACGTAGAAGCCTGCGTAGCTCCAGCGACGCCAGGTCTCCAGCCCCTCTGGGCGCCATTGCAGGCTCGCGAGCACCAGGTAGAACAGGCCCATGCCGATCAGGGCCACGCCGCCCGAGACCGGGTCAGCTTGGTCGTGCAGCCCCAGGGGCAGGTGGTGTCCGAGCCAGGCCAGCAGGGCCAGGCCCGTCACCATGGCCAGCCCGGCCAGCCAGCGACGCACCAGCAACCCGGCCGACTCGCCCTGGGGCCACCACATCAGGGGCGCCCAGGCCAGGGCCAGGATCGCACTCCACCAGGCCGGCCAGGCCGCCAGCCAGGACTGAGCCACCGCCAGCCAGGCGCCCACGATCACCGGGGCCAGCATTAGACTGAGCGTGGCGACACGAGCAGTCTGCGCCATCTTGGCCAGCCGGGTCTGCCGCACCACGGACGAAGCGGCCAGGAAACTGTGGGCCTTGTACAGCGAATGCCCGATCAGGTGCAGGGCGGCCAAGGTGTACAGGCCCAGCCCGCACTCCAGCACCATGAAGCCCATCTGGGCCACCGTGGACCAGGCCAGGCGCACCTTGATGCTGATGCGGGTCAGCATCACCAGGCCCGCCGCCACGGCCGTGAGCAGGCCGAAAGCCACCAGCAGCCAGCGCGCGGGGGTGGCGCTGTCGAGCAGCGGCGCGAAACGGATCAGCACCAGACCGCCCAGATTGACGACGCCGGCATGCAGCAGGGCCGACACCGGCGTGGGGGCCTCCATGACCTGGATCAGCCAGCCATGCACCGGCAACAGCGCGGTGCGCAAGATGACTGCCAGCACCAGCAAGACAGCGCTCCATTGCAGGGCTGCCGTGGCCCCGAAAGCCTGCAGATGCAAGCGCAACTCCGCCAAACCACCGCTGCCCACCTCCATCCATGCCAGGCCTGCGGCCGACAGCAGCAGCAAATCGGCCAGGCGATCCGCCAGCCGCTTCTTGTGCGCGGCCAGCAAGGCAAAGGGACGGTCCGGGTAGAAGCAGAGCAAGCCTTGCAGAAACAGGCCCACTGCCGCCCAGGCGGCGATCAGCGGCAACCAGTGATGGGCCAACAGCAATAGGTGCACGGCAGCCATCACGCCCCCCAGGGCGAAGGCATAGCGGGGCTGCGCGCGCTCACCCTGCAGGTAGCGGGAGGAAAAGGCGGCGATGACCGTGCCCAGGAACTGCACCAGCACAGCCAGCAGCGCGGTCAAAGGGCCGGCTTCGATCCAGCCGGCCACCAGCGGCCATCTCGGCGGCACCGTCTGCGCCAGGCACATCACCAGGCCCAGCACCGTCGAACCCAGGGCCAGCGTGGCCATCGTCAGGAAGCGGGGCCAGAGCAGGCCTGGGGCGTGGGTGCCACGGCACAGGCCTGCGGCAGACAGCATCAAAACGCCCGGGGCGAGCGCGACAAGCAGCGAGAAGAGGGGGTAGAGGTCCATGGCAAACAAGGCTGGAGGGCGATGCGCTGATGGTGCTGGAGGCCATTCATTCTGTAAAATACATTGTTTCGAACCTATCAATCTATTAAACAGAACATTGAACCTCGATCAGTTCAACTTCCACCACCTGTACTACTTCTGGCGG
>RXJO01000184.1:0-4196 GCA_003987795.1 Curvibacter sp. | reverse complement strand
GACCCGCACCGCACAGGAGCTGCACGTCTCGCAGTCGGCGCTGTCGGCACAGATCCGCCAGCTCGAGGCACGGCTGGCAGAGCCCCTGTTCAGCCGAGAGGGCCGTCGCCTGGCCCTGACCGAGACCGGCCAGATCGTGCTCTCCTACGCCGAGAACATCTTTGGCCTGGGCCAGGAGATGCTCGGGCGCCTGCAAGGCAGCAGCGAGGGCATGGTGCGGCTGCGCGTGGGGAGCGTGGCCACCTTGTCGCGCAACTACCAGGAGAACTGGATCCGCCCCCTGCTGGCAGACCCTTCGGTCGTGCTCACACTCGAATCGGGTACGCTCGAAGCCCTCCTCGAGCGCCTGGCGCAGCACCAGCTCGATGTGGTGTTGGCCAATGAGCCGGTGGTCTCCGACCCGCAACGGCCGCTGCACAGCCGCTTCCTGGGCAGTCAGGCCATTTCGGTGGTCGGTCCGGCCGGCAATTGGATCGGGCGCAGCCTGCGCATTCCTGAAGACCTGAACGGCGTCGACATCGCCTTGCCCGGCCCGCGCCACGCCTTGCGTGCGCAGTTCGACGCCCTGTGCATCAGCGCCGACGTCAAGCCCCGCGTGCGCGCCGAGGTGGACGACATGGCCATGCTGCGTCTGATTGCCCGCGACAGCTCCTGGCTCACGGTGCTGCCCGAGGTGGTGGTGCAGGACGAACTGCGCGCTGGCGTGCTGGTGCGAGCCGGCCAATCGAGCCAATTGCGGGAGAACTTCTACGCCATCACCACGCCTCAGCGCCATCGGATGGAACGACTCGAACGCCTGCTGCAGGGCACACTGGAGCCGAGCATCGAGGCGTCGGACACCCCATGAGCCAGACAGCCCCCTGAGCCACCGACCGCTGGCCCAGGCATTCGATCTGAACCCATCCACATGGCATAGCTACCGCAGCGTCATGCCATTTCGTTCTAGCTGATATCACGGCCGCGGACTGGTCTGGATCGGGCGGTGTGCCGACAATCTCGGAACGCGCGAACAGCGCTCAAACTGACCGTTGCAGCGTCTGTACCTTCCTCCGACAACCGAGACAATCCATGCACCAAGCTCCTCGCTCCTCCCAGTCATTGACCCGTCGCCTGGCCGCCCTGGCCCTTGGCCTGGGCGCTGCCGGCGCGCTGCTGCCGGCCCAGGCCCAGAGCGGCGCCTCGGGCGTGCAGTTTCCGACCAAGCCAGTCCGCATCATCACGCCTTTCCCGGTCGGCGGCGGCCCGGACGGCGTCGCCCGTCTGGTGGCCGACAAGCTGTCGCGCATGTGGGGCCAGCCCGTGGTGGTCGAAAACCGCCCGGGTGGCAACGGCTTCATCGCCATCGATGCCTTCAAGCGTGGCGCCAATGACGGCCACGACCTGATCCAGCTCGACAACGTGCACATCGCCGCCTACCCGCACCTGTTCAAGAAGCTGCCTTACGACGTCGCCAAGGATTTCGACATCGTGCTGCCCTTGTTCAAGACCTACTTCTTCGTGAACGTGGCCACCAACAGCCCCTACAAGGACATGGGTGCCCTGATTGCCGATGCGCGCGCCAACCCGGGCAAGCTGAACTACGGCTCGTGGTCGGTGGGCAATCCGGTGCACCTGGGCTCGGCCCTGCTGGAGAGCATGACCAAGACGGACATGGTCCACGTGATCTACAAAGAGACCACGCAGCTCTACACCGGTGTGGCCAATGGTGAGCTGACCTTTGCCCTGGGCACCAGCGCCACGGCCGGCCCGCTGCAGCGTGCAGGCAAGCTGCGCTTCCTGGCCGTGGCCGCGCCCAAGCGTCTGGCCAACTTCCCCGACGTGCCCACGGTGGCCGAATCGGGTGGCCCGGCCGGCTACGAGGTGACTGGCTGGAACGCCATCGCCGCGCCCAAGGGCGTGTCGCCCGCCGTGGCCGACAAGATCAAGCGTGATGTGGAGAAGGCCCTGGCGGAAGCCGATGTGAAGGAAAAATTCGCCTCGTTCGGCTACGAGCCCTTCCCGACCACCCGCGATCAATTCAAGCAATTCATGGATGCTGAATCTGCTCGCTTTGCGGACGTCATCAAGAAGGCCGGCGCCTCCCTGGATTGAGCCCAGCTCTGACGACAGCGCGCGCCCAGGCGAGAGCCTGGGCGAACGGTTCGTTTCAGAAATATCTAAAATGCTGGTTTATGTTCAATGAAATCCGAACCCTCGACCAGCAGATCGCTGCGCTCCAAGCCCAGCGTGATGCCTTGTTCCGCGCCAAGAGAAAAGAGGCTGTCGAACTGGCCCGCACCCTGGTGCAGCAGTTCCAGCTCACGCCGGCCCAGGTGGCTCTGAGCTCATTGAGCCGCAGCCACGCCCCGAGCAAGCTCAAGCGTCCGGCCACCTTCTACGACCCGAGCCGAGGCCTGTCCTGGGACGGCACGCTGAGCGGCAAAGGCCGCAAGCCGAACTGGATCAAGGCGGCCATGGAAGACGGCACGATCGAACATTTCCGGATCCAGGTGCAAAACGCCAACTCCGTTGTCTGAGTCGGCTGACCCCGGCCCCAACAAGGCCGGGCTTGACAGTTGACCTCATGTCGAAGACAACAAGCACATGATCGGTTTTCACTTTTGAACGAGGATCACCATGTCAAGCATCTCTTCGCTGGGTTCCAACAATCCTTATCTGAGCCCGCCCCCCGTGGCCAAGACCGGTGCCACCGATGCGGATGGCGACAACGACGGCAACCGCACCAATGCGGCCAACACCTCCGGTACCAGTTCTCAGCCGCAACCCCCGAAGCCCACCGAGACCCTGGGCAATTCGATCAACACCTACGCCTGATCGCGTGCCAGGTGTCGGCCCTCATCAAGCCGGCCCCGGAAGACCGCCCGATGAGGTCCACCGGGCAATCCGCTGCTCCAGTTCAACGACGCGCTGCTCCAGCCGACGCTCGCTGGAGATGTCCATGATGATGCCGTACCAGCGCGTGGCCTGCCCCTGCTCGTTCAGATGGGGATAGGCCTGACTGCGCACCCAGCGCCAACTGTTGTCCGGCCACAAGATGCGGAACTCGGTCTTGAAGGGCGATCCACTCGGCAGATGCGCCAGCCACTCGGCATGCACCCGGTCCCGGTCCTGCGGATCCATGCGGTCGCGCCAGCGCTCATAGCGCTCACGGGCTGAGTTCAGAGGTGTCCACTCGAAAGCCGGCCCCATGTAGTCGACCACGCCATCGGTGCCGGCCGCCCAGGCAATGTGCGGCCCCAGTTCGATGGACCTTCTGAAATGCTCCTCACTCTGCTGCAGCGTGCGCTCTGCTGCAACCCTGGCCGTGATGTCAATCACCACCAGGGAGATGCCCAGCCACTCGCCCAACTCATTGCACACGCGCTGATGGGCGACCAGATAGGTCGACCCGGTGCCACTGTGGCAGTACTCCGACGGCGCCAGGCTGGCACCGGTTCGGACCTGCTCCAAGGCCTCAAGCAGTTCTGCCGCGCCGGCGTGACTCAGGATCCGCGTGACCGGTTGACCACGAAGACTGCCCCGACTCAGCCCCAGGTACTCCAGCACTTTGGGGTTGGCACTGACCAAGCGCATCTGGGTGTCGAGAAAACACAGACCCACGGGCGCGTCCCGATAGAGGGTCTCCAACTGATGCAGCCGTTGGAACGGCGACGCGTCCAGCGGCGAGTCCTGTTGGCCATCACAGCCATCCCGAGTGAGTTGGGCCAAGGCCTGCGCATGAGGACCAGGGCGTCCCAGCAGGTAGCCCTGACCCAGGGTGCAGCCCAGTTGCGCCAACAGCTCGGCCTGCCGATCGGTCTCGATGCCTTCCGCAATCACATGCACGCCCAGGCTCTGGCCCAGGCCGAGCACCGCGGTGACGATCTTCAGACTGCCGGAATCAGTCTCCAGCGCCCTCACAAAGCTGGCATCGATCTTGATCTCGTCGAAGGGCAGCGATTGGAGGCGGGTCAGACTGGAGTGACCCGTGCCGAAATCGTCCAGCGACAGGGTGACCCCCATCTGCTTGATCGCTTCCACGCTGCGCCGGGCCACCTGGTTGTCATGGAACAGGGCGTTCTCGGTGATCTCGACCTGAACCCGTCGGATCGGAAAGCCGGTCCCGGTGACCACCCTGGACAGCTGCTCGGCCAGGTCAGGCAATAGAAACTGGCTTGGCGCCAGATTGAAGGCCAGATGGAAATCGCCCGGCCAGT
>RXJO01000117.1:7365-13057 GCA_003987795.1 Curvibacter sp. | reverse complement strand
GATCCAGCTGCGCCTGCTGGTTGCTCAGCACGCGCTCGAGCCGGCCGTTGAGGACAGCCAGTTCTTCGTTGGCATCACGCACCTCCAGGGCCAGCCGGCGATTCTCATCGGCCATGCCTTTCTGACTGAAGGCTTCCTGCACGTGCACGCGCAGGCGCTCGTCGTCCCAGGGTTTGGTCAGGAAGCGGTAGATGGCGCCCTCGTTGACAGCATCGGTGATGGACTGCAGTTCGGTGTAGCCTGACAGGACCATGCGCACCGTGTCGGGGTACAGCTCTTTGGCCCGGCGCAGGAATTCGACCCCGGTCATGCCCGGCATGCGCTGATCGGAGAGCACCACGTCCACCTCATACTCAGCCATGCGCTGCAGGCCTTCGGCACCACTGACGGCGGTCACGATGCGGTAGCCATCGCGCCTGAACAGACGCTTGAGTGCGGCCACGATGTTGGGTTCATCATCGACCAGCAGCAGCGTGCGTTCGCGCTGCCGGCGCATGAAGCGATCGGGCAGGCTCACCGCGCCGGCACGCAACTGGGCCTCCAGCGCCGCCAGGTCCACCTCCGTGCTGAAAGCCGGGCCCTGGATGCGGTCGCACCCGTTGGCCACCAGCAAGGCCAGTTGTCCATCGGTCTCCACGCCTTCGGCCAACACCTTCATCTGCAGGCTGTGCGCCATGTTGATGATGGCCCGCGTCAAGGAAACCGCCCCCGAAGCCGCCGTGACATCGGGCACGCAGGATCGGTGCACCTTGAGCACATCCACCGGCAGACTGCGCAGCAGGCTCAGGTTGGACGAGCCAGTGCCGAAATCGTCCAAGGTGATCTCGATGCCAAGCGCACGCAACTCCGCCAGCTTGCGAGCGATGTCGGGCGAGTTGGCCATCAGGGCCTGCTCGGATACCTCCATGCCGATCAGCACCGAAGGGACGCCATGGGCCAGCAGCGCCCGCTGGAACTTGGCCACCAGGTCAGGTTGCTGCAGTTGGAGCGCCGAATGATTGAGTGCCAGGCGCAAGGGCTTGATGCCGTCGTGCAGCCAGTTCTGCAGCACGGTGCAGGCGGCTTCACGCTGCCAGTCGCCCAGCATGACGATCAGTCCGGTGTGGCGGGCCACGGGAAGAAACTCTTCCGCAGGCACTTCGCCCAGTTCCCGGCTGTGCCAGTGCAGCAGCACCTCGGCCCCCATGGCCTGGCCGCTGGCCAGATCGATCTGGAGCTGAAAGCGAAGCTGCAGGTCGTCGCGCTCGACCGCATGGCGCAATCCTGCCTCGATGGCCAGGCGGCGTTTGGCCTGCTCGTTGATCTGCGGGGTGAAGAAGGCGATCTGCCCCCCCGTGCGCTGCACGCCCTGGCGCGCGGTCTGGGCAGCCTCCAACAGGCGGCTGGCCGTGTCCGCATCGGCGGGAAAGCGGGCAACCCCCACCTGCGCCACAGGCACGATCTCGGCAAAACCCAGTCGCTCCGGACGGCTCAAGGCCTCCACCACGCGGAGCGCGAGCTCACGCCCGGCCGAGCCCTGATCGTCAGCCGCCCCCGTTTCATCGCCCATCAACAAGGCAAACTCGCCCCCACCGACCCGAGCCACCACGTGCTCGCCCGCGCACAAGGCGCTCAGGCGGGCCGCCACCGCCATGGCCATGGCATCTCCGGCGCCGTAGCCCATGGATTGCGAAAGCTGGTCGATCTGCTCGATGTGGATGGACAGCAGGGTGATGGGCCGCGGGTCCCAACTGGCCGCATGGACCGCAGCGTCGAGTCGGTCCAGCAGTTGATTGCGGTTGGCCAGGCCCGTGACCTCGTCATGGTTGGCCAGCTCCTGGATGCGATGCTCAGCCTCGCGTTGGGCGGTGATGTCCTGCAGGATCAGGTAGCCATGGCGACGACCGTCGGGCCCGGTCTCGACCATGCCGCGGTGCAGGATCTCGAGGCGTGAGCCATCGGCCCGCAACAGCCGGTGCTGGAACTCGAAGGGTTCATCGTCGATGGCAGCGCCCCAGATCGAGGCCACGTAGCCACGCTCTTCCGGGGGCACCCAGCGCAGCAGTCGCCACGCGGCGATGCCGCCCACGGGCAGGGTATGACCCACCAGGGCTCCCAGCCCACGCGACACCACGGCCAGCCCCTGATCCAGGTCCAGTTCGGCGGAGCCCGTGCGGCACATGCCTTCAGCCTGCGCCAGCATGCGGGCCTGCCAATCGGCAGAAAAGCTGATCCATTCGAGCTGGTTGGCGTTGACCAGGGTGATGATCTCGGCATCTGGGCCCAGGGCCGTGACACGCCAGGAAAAGGCCCGTCCATTGAATTGAACCCCGTTGGCCAGATCGCAGGCCACGATGCGATGGTCTTCGCCAAGGCCTCGTAACTGGGGCCAGAAGGTCGGCCAGCATTGACGCAGCTGAGCAGGCTCCAGCGCAGCCTCATGCCCGTCACCCCCGAGCATGCGAGCGAAGCGCCGGTTCACCAGCCGAGGTTGACCGGCGACCAGCAGGCACAGGCCCAGTGGCGCCTGATCGAACAAGGTCGCCCGCAGCCAAGACTCGTCACAGGCAAGGCCCGACGCACCTGGCGTCAGGCGGCGCTCGCTGGGGGGAAGACCTTGGCTTGACATGGTGCCGTCCTTTGCGGCCCTTGGAAGTGACTTTCCAATCGGGCTCTGACTCGCATATTACGAGTGCAAACGAGCCAAATCAAGCACTTTTAATAATTAATTCAAATTAAAAACGATATTTATGATTCACCCTCGGCCTCCATCACCAATGACTCCAGCGCCACGGCAGGAATGGGCCGGCTGAACAGATAGCCCTGAAAGGCCTCGCAACCATTGCGCATCAGGAAGGCCCGCTGGCCTTCGGTCTCGACTCCCTCGGCGACCACCGCCAGGCCCAGGCTGGCTGCCAGCGCAATGATGGTGCGGGCAATGGTGGCGTCGTTGGGGTCGGTGAGCACATCGCGCACAAAGGACTGGTCGATCTTGAGTTGATCCAGCGGCAATCGCTTGAGGTAGCTGAGGCTGGAGTAGCCGGTGCCGAAGTCATCGAGCGAGAAGCCCACCCCACGCATCTGCAAGCGGGTCATCTTGGCGATGATGTCCTCGACGTCGTTGAGCAGCAGGCTTTCGGTGAGCTCCAGCTTGAGCAGACTGGGCTGGGCTCCGGTGTGCTCCAGCACGGCAACGACCGCCTCGACGAAAGCCGGATCGCGGAACTCGCGCGCACTGACGTTGACGGCCATGGTGAGGTGGGCCATGCGGGGGTTGCGGGACCAACTCACGAGTTGCCGGCAGGCGGTCTGCAACACCCAACGGCCCAAGGGCAGGATCAGCCCGGTCTTTTCGGCCAGCGGAATGAACTCGGCTGGCGAGATGTGCCCGCGCTGCGGGTGATTCCAACGCACCAGGGCTTCCACGCCCAGGATCTGGCCACGCCCATCCACCACGGGCTGGTAGAGCAGACGGAACTCGCCGCGCTGCAAGGCCTGGCGCATGTCCGACTCCATGGCGGAACGGGCGCTGACCGCCTCCTGCATGCCAGGATCGAAAAAGCACAAGGTGTTGCGACCGGCGGCCTTGGCCTGGTACATGGCCAGATCGCCACGCTTGAGCAACTCATCCGGTGTCAGGGACGCATCGCTGAACAGGGCGATGCCGATGCTCGGCGTGCTGTGGTGCAGGCTGTCACCGATCGGATACGGCTGGTTGAGTGCCAGCAGGATCTTCTGCGCCACCGCTTCCGAAGCCGCCACGGCCCCGGCCGGCGAAGGCCCCAGATCATCCAGCACGACCACGAACTCATCCCCCCCAAGGCGCGCCACGGTATCGTCTGGACGGACACAGGCGACCAGCCGGGTGGCGACCTGACTCAGCAACTGGTCACCCCGGTCATGGCCCAGGGTGTCGTTGAGGTCCTTGAAGTTGTCCAGGTCCAGGAACAGCAGCGCCCCGTGACGCTCGCCGCGCCCGCAGACCTGCAGGGCCTGACCCAGCCGTTGCAGAAGCAGGCGTCGGTTGGGCAGGCCGGTGAGCTCGTCGTAGAAGGCCAGCCGCTCGATGATGGCCTCGTTCTTCTTGCGCTCGGTGATGTCGCGCCCGACGCCGAGGTAGCCTTTGAACTGGCCCTGGGCATCAAAAAGGGGGGCACCACTGACCGACACCCAGCGTCCGAGGCCATCCCCGGCACCGAAACGCTGCATCTCGAAGTCTTGAAACGGTTCATGGGCCAGAAGGGTCCGCCGATGCTCTGCCCACTGGGCTTCGCTCACGTTGGGCGCGTCAAGCTCCCATCGGGTGCGGCCAAGGACCTGCCCCGAGCTCAGGCCACTGCGCCCATCATGCTGACCATCGAGGCGCACAAAGCGGAAATTGGCATCCTGCTCCCAGTACCAGTCGTAGGACAGCTGGCTCAGGTGTCGCCAGCGCTCCTCACTCTGACGCAGGGCTTCCTGGGCGTCGACATACGGGGTCACATCATTGAAAGTGCGCACCCAGCCGCCGCCGGGTCGCGGACGCGAGCGGATCTCGAGCACCCGGCCCGAGCGGGTGCGCCGCAGGTATTGATCGGGGAGATGGCGGCCATCGGTGTGGGGATTGGTCATCAGGCCCTCACGGGCCTCCGGCGAGAGCAGTTCAAACTCTGACCCGAGATCGCCACGGTCGATCTGGAAGCGCAGCAGTTCGAGCGCCGTGACCCCAGGACGCATCACCTGCTCCGGCATCTCCAGCAATTCCAGGTACCGGCGGTTGTAGAGGCGCAGCACGCCATCCTCGTCGAAACTGGCGATGCCCTGGCTGATGGTGTCCAGCGTGAGTTCGAGAGCCCGGGTCTTCTGCGACAGTTGCTCGGTGGCTTCACGCAACTGCTCCTGGGCCTGGCGACGCTCAAGGCGTGCGCGCCAGGCCAGCAGCAGTTGACCGGCCGTGTTGAGCAGCGGGTCGAGTTCCGTCAGGTCCGGGCTGTCGACCACCACGTCGAAGACCAGTCCGATACAGGCCACGACACGGCCGGCCAGGGTGATCGGAATGACTTGCCAGCGGCGGTCGCCGACCTCAGTCTCGGCCGTGGTCGGTTGGACCCGGCCGGGCGCCAGCCCCTGCTCCAGCACCTGGACCATCCAGACCGGGAAACCCTCGGGCAGGGTGCCGACCAGGGCTTGGACAGGCCACGGCGCCTCCAGCCCCGTGCCGGGCACGCACTCGAACAAGCCCGCCGCCCGGGCGCCGGTGATCTCGAGCAGGAAACCCATCATGCCCTCAAAGGCCGAGTGGGGCTGCGCGTGGGCAATGAAGGCACTCTGGGCACGTGACAGGGCCTGCAAAAGCCGATGCTGGCGGTTGAGGGCCACATCGGCTCGATGGCGGGCCGTGACGTCCATGTAGGTCCCACTGAACAGCCTGGCCTGGCCTGTGGAGGTCCACTCGACCACCCGGCCACGGCTGGAGACCCAGATCCAATGGCCGTCGCGGTGCCGCATCCGGTATTCGGCTTCATAGACCGCCTGCGTTCCGGCCAGGTAGTCGTTCAGTGCATCCTGCACCAGGGCCCAGTCATCGGGATGGACCAGGCGCTCCCAGGTCTGGAAGGTGGGCTGGGCCTGCGGATCATCCAAACCCAGCAGTTCAAGCCAGCGCTGACTGAGCCGGACTTCGCCGGTCAGCAGATTGCGTTGCCAAAAGCCCAGACCGGCCCCCTCTAGCGCC
>RXJO01000117.1:0-7315 GCA_003987795.1 Curvibacter sp. | reverse complement strand
GGCGGCAGATTGCTGGAAGGCCTGCTCCAGCCGCACCTTGTCGACCACACTGAGCACCTGCCCCGGCACGGTGAGCAGGTAGCCCAGGCGGGCGTCCTGGATCAGGTAATCGGCAAAGCCCTCACGCAAGGCCCGGGCGGCCGCCCATTCGCCGCCTTCTTCGACCATGATCACTGCCGGGATCTGCCCCAACGCCGGCAACAGGTCAAAGGCCGAACCATCAGGCAACTGCCTGCCGACCAGGGCCACATCCACCGGGCCCTCGCGCAAGAGCGCCTGGGCCTGGGCCACTGAGCCCGCCAGCACCAGGCGCCAGGACGGATGCTCACGCGCCAGCATCTCGCACAAGACACTGCGGTGCACGCCATCACGCTCAATCAACAACAGGGCGATCGCCATAGGGTAAGGAAGGGCTGACTCAGCCAGAGGGTTCGAGTGCGATTATGTGCGCGACTTTGAAACCAAATGCAAGTCAAGCGCGGCCCGTGCCCGCCGCCAACATGACTGGCGCCAGCGCTGCGGCTTTGCGGGCAGAATGCGGGCCACATCGAACAGACAGAAGCTTCCTGCGAAGCCCGCCAAGCCATGAACCTTGCCGAATCGTCGCTGAACGTCAGCCAGTACCTGAAAGACCACATCCGGACCGTGCCGGACTGGCCCGCCCCTGGCGTGCAGTTTCGCGACATCACACCCTTGTTGCAGAACCCCAGGGTGTTCCGCGTTCTGATCGATGCCTTCGTGCACCGCTACCTCGACCCCGCGCTGCGTCCGGATGTGGTTGCCGGCCTGGACGCCCGGGGCTTCATCCTGGGGGCCGTGGTGGCCTATGAGCTCAATGTCGGCTTTGTGCCCATCCGCAAGAAAGGCAAGCTGCCCTTCACCACCGTGGAAGAGACCTATGAGCTGGAGTACGGCAGCGCCACGGTGGAGTTGCACACCGATGCGGTCAAGCCCGGCGACCGGGTGCTGCTGATTGACGATCTGATTGCCACCGGCGGCACCATGATGGCGGGCCGTCGCCTGCTGGAGAAACTGGGCGCCGTGGTGACGGAGGGCGCCGCCATCGTCGACCTGCCGGAGCTCGGTGGCTCGCAACGGCTGGTGGACAGCGGACTGCCTCTTTTCACACTGGTGGATTTCGAAGGTCACTGAGGCCCGGCGGCCTCAGCTCACAGATCGCCGTACTGGGTGTTGCTCAAGGCCTGTGGGCGCGAGTCCTCGGCCTCGTGACCGGCAATCCGCTCGGTGTCCTCAAAGCCGGTGGGCTGCGAGGGCAGACGGGGTCCGCTTTGCAGCGTCTGCCCGACCGCAGGCTGGGCGGCCCCGATCTCCGCCAGGGCCTTGTGAAAGGCCGCGACCTCGTCAGACTGGATGGGCTCGAACCGGGGCGCCGCAGCCGTCAAGGGCACCGGTGCATGGACCGCCTGGGCCACAGCGGCCCGGCGCTCGGGCGACAGGCCCGTGGAAACATGGTTGTTCAGGCGCCAGTAAACCGCCGTGACCAGGATCTGGTGCCGGGCACGAGCGGTCTGTGCCAGCAACACCTCGATTTCGCTCAGGCGCATGTTGTCGCTGGTGACATCGGGCGAGATGTCCATCATCACCAGAAACTGGCGCCCCTGCGGGTCCAGCGACAAGACCTTGAATTTGTAGCGCGAAGAAAGGACACCGACCCGCGCCATGGTGTCACGAACCACCCCATAGAGCAGTTCGCGCCGCCCATGCCGTTCGCTTTTCCGTTGTGGGGTCTGCGCCTCGGGAGGTGGGGTCTCAGGCTTGGGCTTGTCTTTCGCAGGCGCAGCATGACCTGGCCTGGGGTGCAGCGGGCGAGTGTGGTCCATGTGCTGCAGGCCCGAGGAGTCGGGCATGGCACGCGGCGGCTTCTTGCCAAACAACCACGCAAGCAGGGACATCAACACATTCCTTTACAAAGTGCCCAAGGGTAGCCCGAAAACCTGACCCGGAGATGAAAAATGCGGAGCTCAGGTACTGGCCACGCGTCGGCGGCGCTGCCGCATGCGTCGCGCCATCACCGATCCCAAGGCCAGGCTCAAGGCCAAGGCGAGGGGCGGCTGGCGATTGGCCAACTCGGTGAAGCGCAGCGGATGGAGCGTCCACAACTGGCAAGCGTTGTTGGCCTGCACCGTGGCACTGCGAGGTTGATGGGAGAAAAATGCCCCTTCTCCGACGACCGAGCCGGCCCCCACCATGGCCAGCCGCAGACGGCCCTTGTCGTCTTCCAGGTGCACGCTGAGCGTGCCACTCTCGACCAGGTACAGCGTGCGGTCGAGCATGCCCTTCTGAAACAGCACTTCCCCCGAGACCAGCGACAGCGGCTGAAGATAAGCCGCCAAGGTGTCCCATTGCAAAGACGACAGGTTCAACTCGAGCCGGTCGTCAGCAGGGGCATGGGAGAGGGCGGCCAGCAAGGCCTGGAGATCGTTTTTGACGACAGCGGGCAAGGGTGGGTACATGATGCGCCGAAGTTAACGCCGTAACCAAGTGCACACAAGTCAAGTCACGCCCGCTGGCACATTAAGAAACACTTGTTTCAATCCACACTCACTGGCGGTGCGATCAAAGCCTGGGTGGCTGGCGGCAAATCAAGAGGCCAGGGCAAGCCCAGCTCCCGCGCCATCAGCCATTTGAGCGCCAGGGTGTCAAAGAACTGTCCGGCCAGGGACTGGTGATGGTGTTGCAGGCGCGCCTCATCGACCTGTCCGGCCTGGATTTCAAGCATGGCGAGCAGGGCCGCGGGGGCATCATGGCCCGCCAGACAAGCCGACTGCGCCAAAGAAAGCGCCGTGGGCAGATCACCTGTGAGCTCCGCCAGCCGGGCGCTGACACGCAGACGCTCGCTCAGCGCCAGCGCCGGCGCCTGCGAGTCGGCCTGCATGGCCCCGATGGCCTGCGCAGCGGCCACCCATTCCCCCCGGGCCAGCAAGATCTCGACCCCTTCAGCCTCGAGCGCGGCTCGTTGCAGCGGCGTGGCGCTGTGCAGGCCCTCCTGCACATGGACCTGGGCCTGCTCGAGTTCGCCTTGCTGGCGGGCCATCCAAGCCAGCCACCAACAGGCCTGGGCCGGGCTGGCCTGTGGATCGGCCTGCCAGGCGGCGTGGTGCGCCTGGGCCGGTGCCGCGAGGTAGCGCAGCAGGCTGTGGCGCGCCGGCGCCCACTCACCGGCACGCGCCAGGGCGCAACCCGCAGTGAAGTCGAACACCGGACCGTGCAGCTCCAGCAGGCGACGACAGACCTGTGCGGCCTTCAGCAGACGCCCTTGTTGGACCCAGGCGTCCACCGTGCGGGCCAGCAGGGTGGGCAGAAAAGGCAGGGTGCTCTGCTCGGAAGCCGGCATCTGCAGGACCCGTCCGAGCGTGGACTCCAGCAGCGCGGCCTGCTCAGCCTGCTGGTGGGCCGGCAGTGAAATCGCCAGTTTGTAGGCCGGATAGAGGGCGTCTGGGGCCTCGTCGTGCACCCGTTGCAAGAGGGCCAGATTGCGCGCCCGCTTGCGTTCACGCTCAGCGGCCTGCACATAGCCGTGGTCGCACAGCCTGACACCCGACTCGGGCCAATCGCTGCTGCCGATGGCCAGCAGGCTGTCTGCCACATCCTCGTGCACCCGCCCCTGGAAGCGGATGCGGGGGTCGCGCCGGAACAAGCGCAATTGGGGAAACGACTGCAAAACGGCCAACGCGCGCCCGTCGCGCAGGGGGTTGGCCAGATCGTCGTCGGCCGCCGTCAGCAGCTGGATGGTGACCCTCTGTGCCAGGGCATCCTGCCGTTGCAGGGCCCGTTGCAAGGCCGGCACGCAGGCCGGGTCGAGTTGCTGGTCGGCATCCAGGCACAACACCCAGTCGCCGGTGGCGGCTTCCAGGGCCACGTTGCGGGCACGGGCAAAGTCATCGCACCAGGCGAAGTGCAGCACCTGGGCGCCCAGGTGCTGCGCGATCGCAGGGCTGTCATCGGTGCTGCCGGTGTCGACCACGATCAATTCATGGGCGACGTCACGGACCGACTTCAGCGCACCGGGCAGATTGACGGCCTCGTCGCGGACGATCATGCACACGCTCAGGCGCGGGCGCTGGGGGGGCAGGGATGAAGGCATGGCGGTGCGGCAGTTGACGGAAGCGCCAGTCTAGGCCGATGGCCCGAACTCGATGCCTGGGACAGACGGTGCAGTGCCGCCTTATTTACCGATGCAGAACTTGGAGAAGATCACCCCCAGCAGATCGTCGGGTGTGAACTCGCCAGTGATCTCATTGAGCGCGCCCTGGGCCAGACGCAATTCTTCGGCCAGCAGGTCCAGCGCCTGGGCCTGAGCAGCCAGGCAGGCCTGGGCCTGATCGAGGTGCTGCTGCACCCGCAACAAGGCCTGCACATGGCGCTCGCGGGCGATGTAGACCCCTTCGGGCGCAGACTGCCAGCCGGCCACCTGCAGCAACTGCTGGCGCACCAGATCCAGGCCCTGACCCGTGCGGGCCGACAGGCGCAGGCCCGCAGGTGCCGGGTCATCCGCCTCGGCCGCCTGGTCCAGCTTGTTCCAGACATGCAGCACCGGCACCCGGGCCGCCAGGGTGCTGGCCAGCGTGTCAGCGATGGTCTGGTCGGCCGCCTGATATTCGGCTTGCGCCGCGCGGGTCAGGTCGTGCAGGAACAGCACGGCATCGGCCGCGGCAATCTCCCCCCAGGCGCGCTCGATGCCGATGCGCTCGACCTCGTCGTGGCTGTCACGCAGGCCGGCGGTGTCGATCACGTGGATGGGCACGCCTTCGATCTGGATGGTCTGCTCCACCTTGTCGCGGGTGGTGCCGGCGATCGGGGTGACGATGGCCAACTCCGCCCCTGCCAGGGCATTCAACAAGGACGACTTGCCCGCATTGGGCTGGCCCGCGATCACCACCTTGATGCCCTCGCGCAGCAGAGCCCCCTGGCGGGTGCGCTGCTGCACGCGCTGCAGGCTGGCGCGCAGCCGGTCCAGTTGGCCTTGGGCATCGGCCTTTTGCAGAAAGTCGATCTCCTCTTCGGGGAAGTCCAGGGTGGCCTCGACCAGCATGCGCAGGTGGATCAGCGCATCGCGCAGTTGCTGGACCTCGCGCGAGAACTCGCCCGACAGCGAGCGCCCGGCGCTGCGGGCAGCCGCTTCGGTACTTGCGTCGATCAGGTCAGCGATGGCTTCGGCCTGGGCCAGGTCGATCTTGTCGTTGAGGAAAGCGCGCTGGGTGAACTCGCCCGGCCGCGCCACTCGAAGACCCGGCAGTCGCGCCTGCCCGGTGACGGGATCGACCTCGGCGGCGGCCTGCAGACAGCGCGCCAGGAGCAGTTGCAACACCACGGTGCCGCCGTGGGCCTGCAACTCCAACACGTCTTCGCCGGTGTAGGAGTTCGGCGCCGGGAAATGGAGCGCCAGGCCATGGTCGATGGGCTGGCCCTGCGCATCACGCAAGGGCAGGTAAGTGGCCTCGCGGGGGCGCAGGGCGCGCCCACACAAGGCCTGCACCAGCGGCCTGACATCGGGGCCGCTGATGCGCACGATGCCCACGGCACCGCGTCCGGGCGCGGTGGCAATGGCAACGATGGGGTCGGATTGTCGGGCCAGCATGGTGGGGCGCTTTCATCAAAAAAGGCCGGCCAACTTGCGCTGGACGGCCTCGATCGAACCGAAGTTCAGGGCTGGGCTCAGTTCACGCCAAGCCGCTTGTTGATCACCCACTGCTGAGCGATCGACAGGATGTTGTTGGTGATCCAGTACAGCACCAGGCCGGCCGGGAAGGCGAAGAACATCACGCTGAAGACCAGGGGCATGATCCACATCATCTTGGCCTGCATCGGGTCCGGCGGGGTGGGGTTCAGCCAGGTCTGCAACAGCGAGGTGCCGGTCATGATGATGGGCAGGATGTAGAGCGGATCCTTGGCGGACAGGTCGGTGATCCACAGAATCCAGGGCGCATTGCGCATCTCGACGCTGGACAGCAGCACCCAGTACAGGGCGATGAACACCGGGATCTGGATCATGATCGGGAAGCAGCCCCCCATCGGGTTGACCTTCTCCTCGCGGTAGATGCGCATCATCTCCTGCTGCATCTGCTGCGGCTTGTCCTTGAGGCGCTCACGCATTTCGGTGATGCGAGGATTGATGGCCTTCATCTTGGCCATGCTCGAATAGGCCTTGGCATTGAGCCAGAAGAAGGCGGCCTTCAACAGCACCACCAGGCCCACGATCGACCAGCCCCAGTTGCCCAGCACGCCATGGATCTTGTCGAGCAGCCAGTAAAGCGGCTTGGCCAGGATGGTCAGCCACCCGTAGTCCTTGACCAGCTCCAGGCCCGGGCTGAGAGCTTCAAGCTTCTTTTCTTCCTCGGGGCCGGCGTAGAAGCGGGCGTCCAGAGCCTGGCTGGCACCAGGGGCAATGCTGGGCAGGGTGGCGATCATGCCGACCGAGTACAGGTTGGTGTCGACCTTGCGCATGAACAGATCACGCTGGATGCCATCGGCCAGCAGCCAGGCACTGGCAAAGTAGTGCTGCACCATGGCGACATAACCGTTGGGCGACTCTTTCTGGATGTCGGCCTTGCCGTTTTCGATGTCCTTGAACTCGACCTTCTGGTACTTCTTGGCATCGGTGTAGACCGCCGGGCCGGTGAAGGTGGAATAGAACGAGGACTCACCTGGCGGCTTGTTGCCGTCGCGCACCAGTTGGAAGTAGATCTGCGGCGTCACGGCAGCACTGCCGGTGTTCTGCACTTCATGCTTCACGGCCACGTCGTAGGCGCCACGACGCAGGGTGTAGGTCTTGATCAGCTTCACACCGCCGAGATCGGGCGATTCGAAGCGGACGCTGATCTCGTTCTCGCCGTCCTTGAGGGAGCGAGGCGCCGACACCACATTCATCGGGGTCTTGTGGGTGGGGAAGCCACCGCCGATCAGACCGGTCTGCGCCACGTAGACGCGGTCCTTGCTGTCATCGAGCAGCACAACGGCACGGTCTTTGTTCTCGACGTCCGAATACTTCAGCAACTCGGCCTTGACCAGAGAACCGCCTTCGCTGTCAAAAGTCAGCTTGAAGACATCGGTCGTGACCTCGAACGATTGGCGGGGCGCCGGCGCAGCGACCGCACCAGCGGCCGGCAGCTGGGCCGCGGCCGGGGAGGAAGCACTGGTGGGCACCGCCGCACTGCCAGCCACCGGGGGCTTGGCAGCGCCCTCTGCCGCGGCCGTGGCGGCGGGAGCGCTGGTCGGGAAGAACATGGCCTTGTTGCCGTTGTGGACCTGCCATTTGTCCCACAACAGGACCATGGAGAACCCGAAGATCACCCAC
>RXJO01000256.1 GCA_003987795.1 Curvibacter sp. | reverse complement strand
CGTGGGCCTGCGTCACCTGCCAGCCGATGGCGCCGATGCGTCGGGCGCCCAAAGAGTCGGCGGCGATGCCCGAGACCGCCACATCCACGGGCTGCCCGGCCTCGCGGGCGCGCATCAGGGTGGGCGCCCCCTCTGGCTCGAGCGCCACCACGCGGGCGCGTTGCTCGAACCAGGCGGCGATGCCGCCGATCAGACCGCCACCGCCCACGCTCACCAGCACGCTGTCGGGCAGGCCGGCCTGGTCCTCGATCTCGCGGGCCAGGGTGCCGGCCCCGGCCACCACCTCGGGCTGGTCATAGGCGTGGGTGATGAGGGCGCCGCTTTGCTGCTGACGGGCCATGCAGGCCTCGAAGGCCTCGGCATAGGTGGCGCCGACCACTTCCACGCGGGCGCCCAGATCACGCAGCTTCTGGCGCTTGGCCTCGGGCGAGACCTCGGGCACGAAAACCTCGCAGGGCACGCCCAAGGCGCGCGCCGCCGCGGCAGTGGCAATGCCGGCATTGCCGCCTGAAGCCACGATCACGCCGCTGGCCGGGATGGGCTGGGCCAGCAGGCGGTTCAACATGCCACGCGCCTTGAAACTGCCGCTGACCTGCAGGTGTTCGAGCTTGAGCCAGACTTCGGCTGCCGCCACCCCCAGGGTGGCACCGGGCAGCCGCCACAGCGGCGTGGCACGCAAAAAACCTCGGGGGGCCTGCTGTTGCAGGCGGGCCGCAGCGGCCTCGATGTCGGAACGCAAGATCATGGGGCGGGCATTCGTCGCAAAATACGAAGCTCGCAGTGTATCCAGCCCCGGGTGTCGGGGCAGCCCGCCGCTGGCCCCCATGGGCGGCTCCGGAGAAGCGCATGTTCTATGTTTTTGGTCTCGGCGGCCCGATCTATCGGGGCACGATGGAAAACCTGGCCGAACTGAGCCCGGTGCGTGCCCTGTCGGCCACGCGTGGTGTGCACCGCAGCGATGCCCTGCACCGCGATGCCTTCGAGCTGCCGCCAGCCACCCCGCGCCCGCCGGCCAATGCCCTGCACACGCGGCGCAACGATGCCATGGCCGCCTACGCCGACGCCCAGCAGGCCAAGCCCCCGGCACGCCAGCCCCTGGACCGGGTGCAGGACGTGATGAGCCGCGAGGTCTTCAGCGTGCCACCCGAGCTCACCGTGGCCGAGGCCTGGGAGGCATTGGACGGGCGCGGCGTCGGTCAGGCCCCGGTGCTCGACGCCCAGGGCCTGCTGATCGGCCTGCTGCTGCGCGCCGACATGATGCCCCCGGTGCTGATGCCTGCGCCCAGCGCCACCGGCATCTCGGCCTGGAAACTGGCGCAGCAGAGCGTGCGCGACATCATGCTGACCCCCGTGCCCGCTGTGGCCGGCGACACCTCGTTGCGCCGTGCGGCCCGCGTGCTGCTCGACATGGGCCTGCCCGGCCTGCCCGTGACCCAGGACGATGGCCACGTGATCGGCTTCCTGTCACGCGCCGACATCTTGCGCGCCGTGGTCGCCGACCCGCCGCTGGACCTGTGGACCTGAATTCAACAGACTGACAGCGGAGGAGTCACCCGCCGCCCGGCCGCCCGAAGGCGGGTTGCGGCCCCCGGAGTGACACGAAGTGCACGACCGTGAGGGCCAACACCTTCAGGCGTCCAGCTTCAAGCCCTTGGGCAGCGGAAACTTCAGTGTTTCTTCAATGCCATCCATCTTGCGCACAGCCACTGCACCCAGCGAACGCAGGCGCTCGATCACCTGATCGACCAGCAGTTCGGGCGCCGAGGCACCTGCCGTCAGGCCCACGCGGGCCTTGCCCTCGAACCAGGCCGGCTGCAGCTCGGCGGCGCTGTCGACCATGTAGGCCGGCGTGCCCAGCTTTTGCGCCAGCTCACGCAGCCGGTTGCTGTTCGAGCTGGTGGGGCTGCCCACCACGATCACGATGTCGACCTGGGGGCTGAGGATCTTCACCGCGTCCTGGCGGTTCTGGGTGGCGTAGCAGATGTCTTGCTGCTTGGGCTCGCGCACCTTGGGAAAGCGCAGGCGCACGGCTTCGGCGATCTCGGCGGCGTCGTCCACGCTCAGCGTGGTCTGCGTCACCACCGCCAGCTTCTCGGTCTGGGCGGGCTGCACCCGGGCCACATCGGCCACGTCTTCCACCAGGTGGATGCCATGGTCGAGCTGGCCCATGGTGCCCTCGACTTCGGGGTGGCCCTTGTGGCCGATCATGATGAACTCGTAGCCCTCGCGGGCCAGCTTGGCCACCTCGACATGCACCTTGGTGACCAGCGGGCAGGTGGCATCGAAAATCGAAAAGCCACGCGCCCGGGCCTCTTCCTGCACCGCGCGGCTCACGCCGTGGGCACTGAACACCAGGGTGGCGCCCGGGGGCACGTCGTCCAGCTCTTCGATGAAGATCGCCCCCTTGTTCTTGAGATCGTTCACCACATAGGTGTTGTGCACGATCTCATGGCGCACATAGATCGGCGCACCGAACTTCTGCAGCGCACGCTCCACGATCTCGATGGCCCGGTCCACGCCGGCACAGAAGCCGCGCGGCTCGGCCAGGGTGATTTCGGACAGGGTCCTCTGCTGGTCATTTTTCATTGCAATCCTCCATCCGCAGCTCAGCAAATCGCCACGTACTCATCGATCAAAAGGCCGCGGAGCTGGCTTTGCCAGGCCGCTGGTGTCGTCCCCTGGGGGAAGGCGCCGAAGGCGACTCAGGGGGGGACAATTTCACAAAACTCCAATCAGCTGCACTTCGAAGGTGACAGGTTGACCGGCCAGCGGGTGGTTGAAATCGAACAGCACCGCGTCATCACTGAGTTGCTGCACCGCGCCGGCATAGCTGCCGGTGCCGTCGGGCGTGGGGAATTGCACCACATCGCCCACGTCGTACTGCTCGTCTGGGTCACCGAACTGGGCCAGCAGCTTGCGCGCCACCCATTGCAGCATGTCGGGGTTGCGCTCGCCAAAGGCCTCGCCGGCCGGGATCTCGAACTGGGTGCGCGTACCCTCGGCCAGGCCGATCAACCGCTGCTCCACCGCAGGCGACAACTCGCCAGAGCCCAGCGACAAGGTGGCAGGTTTGTCGTCAAAAGTGTTGATGATGTCACCTGCCGGCCCGGCCAGGCGGTAATGCAGGGTCAGGAAGGAAGACGGCTGAACGACAGATGCTTGAGAGGGCGTTGTTGACATGGAAGTCCCGATAAACTGACCGCCATTGTAAAAAACCAGCCAGAGCCCCTTCAGCAACGGGGCTCTATGACCCCAGCTTTCCCCCATCGCCCTGCCTCAGTCACCCCGCGCTTTGCCACCCCATGAGCCCGCTGAACCTGCCCCCCGAAGCCCGACCGCGCGAGAAGCTGATCGCGCGCGGCGCCGGCGCGCTCAGCGACGCCGAGCTGCTGGCCCTGCTGCTGCGCACCGGCCTGGCCGGCAAAAGCGTGCTGATGCTGGCGCAAGAGCTGCTCGACACCTTCGGCGGCATGGCCGGCCTGCTGCAAGCCAAGCTGGATGACCTGAAGCGCATCAAAGGCCTGGGTGGCACCGCCAAACGCGCCGAACTCAGCGCCGTGCTGGAGCTGGCCCGACGCGCCCTGGCCCAGCAACTGCGCGAACGCGCGGTGTTCGACTCGCCCGAGTCCGTGCGCCGCTACCTGCAACTGCATCTGGCGCACAAAGGCCATGAGGTGTTTGCCGTGCTGTTCCTCGACAGCCAGCACCGCCTGCTGGGCTTCGAGGAGCTGTTCCGGGGCACGCTCAACCAGACCTCGGTCTACCCGCGTGAAGTCGTGCTGCGCGCCCTGCACCACCAGGCATCGGCGGTGATCCTGGCCCACAACCACCCCAGTGGCCAGGTCCAGCCCTCGGCGGCCGACGAGTCCCTGACCGCCCGCCTGAAGGCCGCCCTGGGCCTGGTCGATGTGCGCGTGCTGGACCACCTGATCGTGGCCCCCGGCCTGGCCCTGTCGATGGCCGAACAGGGGCTGTTGTGAGACACCCTCGCCCCCATCACGGACACGGCGGCCTGCCCCCGGCCCCTTTGGTGCTGCACTCGCTGCAAGATCTGAAAGCCTTGCAGAAACGCCTGGCCCAGCAACGCGCCGAGGCCGAAGCCCTGGAGCGCGCCCGCCGCGAGGCCGCAGCCCGCGAACAAGCCCGGCATCGCCTGTTCGAGCTGGCCGTCGGTCCGGTCACCCCACTGCGCCAGCACGGCCGTGTGTTGCTGGCCAACGACCCACCGCCGCCCATCCCCTACCAGCACCAGCTCGACGAACAGCGCGTGCTGCTCGAATCCATCAGCGACGATTTCGATGTCAGCTCCCTGCTCGACACCGACGACGCCCTGAGCTTCCGCCGCCCCGGCATCAGTGTCGAGGTCACACGCAAGCTGCGCCGTGGGGTCTGGAGCATCCAGCGCCAGCTCGACCTGCACGGCCTGCGCACCGACGAAGCCCGCGAAGCCCTGGGCCAGTTCATCCGTGAGGCGCACAAGATCGGCCTGCGCTGCGTGCGCGTGGTGCACGGCAAGGGCCTGGGCTCGCCAGGCAAGAGCCCGGTGCTCAAGGGGCGCGTGCAAAGCTGGCTGGTGCAGAAAAACGAGGTACTGGCCTTTGTGCAGGCCCGGCCCGCCGAGGGCGGGGCCGGCGCGCTGGTGGTGCTGCTGCGGCCGTCGCCGGGCGGCCCCTGATCACGACCCAAATGCGCAAGAGCGGACACGCCAAGATCACCTGATTGCGGAACAATGAGCGTCATGCCTGCTCTTGACCCCGGCCGCGAGCCCCTCTCCAGACACCAGCGCCACCTGGAGCGCCTGGCACGTGCAGTGGCCTACCTGGAGGGGCACCTGGACACACCCCTGGACACGCGAAGCCTCGCCCTGCAGGCAGCGCTGTCGCCCTTTCACTTCCATCGCTTGTTCCAGGCCTATTTCGGCACCACGGTCAGCGGCTACCTGACCTGGCGCCGACTGCAAAAGGCTTGCGAGTTGCTGAGCCACTCAGACGCGACAGTCCTGGAGATTGCGCTTGACGTGGGCTACACCAGCGCACAAGCCCTGGCCAAGGCGATGCGGCGAGAGCTCGAAACCACGCCCACTGCCGTGAGAAAGGGTTTGAGCCCCCAGTGGCGACAACTTTTCGAGCGGCGTACCTGCGGTGTCGAGACCGGGGGCAAACAGGGCCTGCGACCCCGGATGACGCACACCCCCGAACTCCATGTCCTGACTGCCGTCGGCCGCGGCATGGACCAGGGCAGCATGCACCGCGCCGCACGACAGGCCCTGGGCGAACTGATTCCAACACTCACCCAGGCCGGCCTGATGCCGCGCATGAAAACCTGCGTGGCCTTGATGGCCGACGAGCCTCAGGGCTTGGAGGACCAACAGGCCAGGATGCAGGTCGGCGCGATTTTCGACTTCCACCTGCGTCGCCGGGAGGGCCAGATCACCCGCCCCGAAGTACCGCTCAGCGGCAGTCTGCGCTGGCAGACACTGCCCGCGGGCCGCCACTCCGTCTTCACCCACCGGGGTTCACACCGCCAGCTGCACCAGAGCTGGGGCGCCATCTACCGCGAATGGCTGCCCCGCACCGGCTACCTGCTGCGCGATGCCCCTCCCTTCGAGTGCTTCCTGAACGACCCACGTCGGACCGCCGAAGCCGACCTGCGCACTGACATCTACATCCCCCTGGAGTGAGACCTGACCATGAGCCTGCCCTCAGCGCCCCTGAACCCCACTGAACTACTCGCCCTCGATGCCCGCGCCCAGGTGGCCGCACTGGCGCGGGGCGACTGCAGCGCCCTGGCCCTGTGCGAGGCGGCCATCGCCCGCATCGAGGCCCAGGACGGCCCCATCAACGCGGTGGTGGTGCGCGACTTCGAGCACGCCCGGGCCCAGGCCCGCACCGCCGACGAGGCCTTGGCCCGGGGCGAGCGGCGGCCCCTGCTGGGGCTGCCCATGACGGTGAAAGAATCCTTCAACCTGGCCGGCCTGCCCACCACCTGGGGCTTCGAGTTTGCCCGCCGCTTCCGGGCCGAGCGCGATGCCCTGGCGGTGAGCCGGCTCAAGGCTGCCGGCGCGGTGATCCTCGGCAAGACCAATGTGCCGGTGGCGCTGGGCGACTGGCAATCTTTCAACCCCATCTACGGACGCACCGCCAACCCGCTGGACCTGAACCGCACGCCCGGCGGCTCGTCGGGCGGCGGGGCGGCGGCGCTGGCGGCACGCTTCGTGGCCCTGGAGCTGGGCTCGGACATCGGCGGCTCGATCCGGGTGCCGGCGCACTTCTGCGGCGTCTACGGGCACAAACCCAGCCTGGGCCTGCTGCCGGCGCGCGGCCATGATTTTCCGGGCCTGGGCAGCGGGGCCCCGAACGAACTGGCCGTGATCGGCCCGCTGGCACGCAGCGTGGACGACCTGGAACTGGCCCTGAGCGTGCTGGCCGGCCCCGAGGCCCCGCAATCCAAAGCCTATGGCCTGCAACTGCCGCCGGCCCGCAACCTGGCGCAGGCGCGCTGCCTGTTGCTGGATCAGCACCCTGAACTGCCCGTGTCGCACGACACCCGCTTGGCCCTGCAGGCGGTGGCAGAGACGCTGCAGGCCGGCGGCTGCACGGTGCTGCGCAGCAGCGAGCTGCTGCCCGACCTCAAGACCGCCCACCAGATCTACGCCGGGCTGCTCAACACCTACATGACTCGAGGCCAGCCGGGTGCCACCGCCATCAGCGCCCATGAATGGCTGACCCTGCTGGACCGCCGCGCGGGTCTGCAGCTGCAATGGCAAGCCCTGTTCGAGCAGATCGATGTGGTGCTGACGCCTGTGCTGGGCTGCACCGCCTACCCGCACATCGCCCCGATGGACTGGGCCACGGCCACCGTGCAGATCGACGGCCAGGCTCAGCCCCTGGGGCCTCAGGTGTTCTGGCCCGGCATCGCCACCGTGGCCGGCCTGCCCGCCACCAGCGCCCCGGTGGGCCGCGATCGCGACGGCCTGCCCATCGGCCTGCAGGTGATCGGCCCGATGTTCGAAGACCTCACACCGCTGGCCCTCGTGCGGCGGCTGGAGGCCTTGCGGGCTGGGGCCTGTTAACAGGCCCTGGTTGAATCAGGCGTCCCGCCCAGGCGGGTCAAAGCCTCGCCGGTGACGCGGCAGATGCGCCAGTCGGGCATCACCGTGGCACCCATGGCTTCGTAGAAGTCGATCGCACTCTGGTTCCAGTCCAGCACCGACCACTCGAAGCGCCCACAGCCCCGCTGCACGGCCAGTTCGGCCAGGGCCTTGAGCAAGGCCTTGCCCACGCCACGCCCGCGCGCTTCGGGGCGCACGAACAGGTCTTCGAGGTACAGGCCGCGCTGGGCCAGAAAGGTCGAGTAGTTGTGGAAAAACAGCGCAAAGCCCTGCACCTGCCCATCGACTTCGGCCAGCAGCACCTCGGCGGCCGGATGGGCGCCAAACAGGGTGTCGGTCAGTTTCTCGGGCGTGGCCACCACCCGGTCCAGCAGGTTTTCGTACTCGGCCAGGCCCCGGATCAGGCCCAGGATGGTGTCGCAATCCGCCTGGGTGGCAGACCGAAGGCGCACGGAGGAAGAAGAGGTTTCAGTCATGGCCGCGTATGTTACGCACCCAGGCACTCAGATCCCCTTGTTGCGCATCCAGTCGGCCGTGCCGAAAAAGCTCTCCTTGAGGCGGGCCCGCAGGTCTTCGGGCACGCCGGTCTCGCCCATGGCCTGGTCCATGCAGGCCACCCACTGGTCACGCTCCTTGATGCCGATCGGAAAAGGCAGGTGCCGCGCCCGCAGCATGGGGTGGCCGAAGCGGTCGGTGTAGTAGGACGGGCCGCCCAGCCAGCCGCACAGAAACCAGAACAGGCGCTGGCGCGCATTCGTCAGGTCAGGGCCGTGCGCGGCGCGCAGGTCGTGGTAGCCGGGCTCCAGGTCCATCAAATCGTAAAAACGCTCGGTCAGCGCCAGCACGCGCTCTTCGCCGCCGATCCATTCGAAGGGGGTGGCGGGAGCGGAGGGGGTATCCAGATTGTGATCGGTGCTCATAGGATGACGATTGTCGCCTGGGCCTTCGAGATGCGCTGGCGGTCACTCGCCACTGGGTCCGGAAGGAGCAGACCTGGGTCAATCCGACGGACAGACCATGGCGCCAGGTTGCAAAAGGTTGTATATAGTCGCAATACAAAACCAACGTGAGATCGGAGAACACCATGGCCGTCGCGCTCAAATTGTCAGATGAACTGGTCGAGGACGCCAAAACCACGGCGGCGGCCGAGCACCGCTCAGTGCCCAAACAGATCGAGTACTGGGCCCGCATCGGCAAGACGGTGCTTGAAAACCCAGACATGCCGCTGCGCCTGATTCAAGACACGATGCTGGCACAGGAAGAAGCCAAGGCTGGCAAGGTTGAGCCTTACGAAATGGGCTGACGGCATGAGCCTGCGCATCCTCGCCGTGCCCTCATTCACCCGTGTCGTCAAGAAATTGCACGCCAAAGACAAGCTGATTCTGGACCAGGTCATTCAGCAGATCGCCATCAAACCGCTGATCGGCGAGGAAAAAAAAGGCGACTTGGCCGAAGTGTTCGTTCACAAATTCAAGTTGAACCAACAGGAAACCTTGTTGGCCTACAGACTTGAACCCAACAAGGCCCAAGCGACAGACCTGATTTTGTTGGCCGTCGGCCCACATGAAAACTTCTACACCGCCCTGAAGCGCTGAGGCGCCTCCAGCCTCAGGTCCACATCACCCCGCAGCCCGCCGCAGCGTCTCAACCACCGGCCGGCGCAACACCTCGCGCAGACCCCACCATCCGGCGGCCAGGGCCAGCACGGCACCGGCTGCGGCACCGCCCAGCAGCACCCAGGGCGAAGCCGTCCAGGGGAACTCGAAGACGAAGTAGGCCAGGCCCCAACCCACGCCGGCCGCCACCGCACTCGCCAGAAAGCCGGCCAGCAGGCCCACGCCCAGCAGCTCGGCGCCCTGCACCTGGCGCAGCAGGCGGCCACTGGCGCCCACGGCGCGCATGATGGCGAACTCGCGGGCGCGCTCTTCGCGGGTGGCGGTGACGGCAGCAAACAGCACCACCAGACCGGCAGCCAAAGTGAAGGCGAACAGGAACTCGACCGCCTGCACCACCTGCTCGAGCACGCGCTGGATCTGGTTGAGCGTGCTGCTCATGTCCACATTGGTGATGTTCGGAAACTGCCGCACCAAGGCATTGTCAAAGCCGCGCTGGGCCGGGGCCCGGAAGGCCGCGAGGTAGGTGACCGGCACCTCGGGCAGGGTGGCCACCGGGTAGATCACAAAGAAGTTGGCATGCAGCGAGCCCCAATCCACCTTGCGCAGCGAGGTGATGCGCGACTCGGTCTGCACCCCCGCGATGTCGAAACGCAGGCTGTCGCCCAGCTTCAGGCCCAAGGTCTGGGCGATGCCCTCTTCCACGCTGACCGCGCCAGCCTCGTCGGGCGTCCAGCGGCCTGCCACCACCGGGTTGTGCGGCGGGCGCTCGGCCGTGTTGGAGAGGTTGAACTCGCGGTCGACCAGGCGTTTGGCGCGTTCACCGGGGTAGTCTTCGGGTTTGACGGGGCGGCCGTTGATGCTCACCAGACGGCCCCGGATCATGGGGTACCAGTCGAACTGGCCCACCCCGGCCTGACGAAGCGCGGCCTGAAATTCATCGGCCTGCTCGGGCAGCACATTGATCACGAAGCGGTTGGGCGCATCGGGCGGCGTGGCCTGGCGCCAGCTGCTGATCAGGTCGGTGCGCAGCAGCACCAGCAACACCAGGGCCAGCAGGCCCACGGCCAGGGCACTGACCTGCACCACCGCATAGGCCGGCCGGGCCGAGACCTGACGTGTGGCCAGCACCAGCCAGCGCGGCGCGGTGCTCTCGTTGACACTGCGGCGCAGGGCTTGCACCGCCAGCCAGCTCAGGCCTGCGAACAGCAGCACGGCACCGGCAAAGCCGCCCACCGCGATCAGGCCCAGCAGGCGGTCGCTGCTGACCGCCATCAGCAAGGCGGCAAAGCCGGCCACGCCCAGGCCCAGCACCAGCAACGAGGCCGGCTTGAGCCCGCCCAGATCACGCCGGATCACGCGCAGCGGCGGCACCTGAGCCAGTTGCAGCACCGGCGGCAGACCGAAGGCCACCAGCAGGGTCAGGCCCATGCCCAGGCCCAGCAGCGCGGGCCAGGCCGTGGCAGCGGGCAGGGCTGCGTCCACCAGGCCGGCCAGCAGCGCCACAAAGGCATGGTGCACCGCATAACCCAGCACCACGCCCAGCACGCTGGCAGCCACGCCGGCCAGCACGAACTCGAAGGCATAGGCCAGCGCAATGGTGCGTTGGCTCTGCCCCAGCACGCGCAGCATGGCGCAATCGTCGAGATGGCTGGCGGCAAAGCCGCGCGCGGCCAGAGCCACCGCGACGGCACTGAGCAAGGCGGCCAGCAAGGCCACCAGGTTGAGGAATTTCTCGGCGCGGTCCAGAGTCTGGCGCATCTCAGGGCGGCCGCTGTCCAGCGACTCGATCCGAGCGCCACGCAGGCCGCTGCGTTTCATCTCGGCCTCGGCCCAATCGGAGAAGGCCTTGACGGCAGGGCCCTCGCCTGCCACTGCCAGGCGGTGGTTGATGCGGCTGGCGGGCTGGACCAGGCGGGTGGCGGCCAGATCGGACTCGCGCACCATCACGCGCGGAGCGAAGTTCATGAAGCCGGCACCGCGGTCGGGCTCCAGCACCAGCACGCGTGTGATGCGCAGGCGGCTGTCGCCCAGCAGCAAGGGGTCACCCAGGTGCAGGTCAAGCGATTCGAGCACCGCGGCATCGACCCACACCTCACCTGGTGCCGGCACCTCACGGGTGGGCTGGCCCACGCCATCGGCTGTGCTCGACACCAGCAACTGACCGCGCAGCGGGTAGCCAGGGCTGACCGCCTTCAAGGCGACCAGACGGCTGGCGCCCCCCTGCTCGTCGGCCGCCCGGCCCATGGTCGGAAAGGTCTGCGTCGCCCCCACCTGCAGCCCCAGGGCCTGGGCTTTCTCGGCGAAAACCGCCGGGGCCGGGTTGTCGCTGGCCAGCACCGCGTCACCCCCCAGCAACTGGCGCGCATCACGTTGCAGCCCGCCCTTGAGCCGGTCTGAAAAGAACCCCACCGCGCTCAAGGCGGCCACCGCCAGGGTCACGGCCACGATCAACAGGCGCAACTCGCCGGCGCGCAGATCACGCCACAGGGTGCGCCAACCCAGACTGAAAAATGAAGGCTTCATGCGCGCCACCTTAGCGCAAAGCTGTGTCAGCCGTTGCAGGGGGCAGGCAAGACCAGAGGTGGCGCTCAGATCCGCCCACGGCACGACCCGGCCATGGATCGTGCAGGGCTCTGCGGCCTCTGTTCAAGGCCCCAGCCGCGCCTCCAGCGCCCCCAGCACCGGCACCAGGCCGGCGCCCAGGCGGATCTGCGGGTTGGAAGGGCCATCGGGCTTGCCGGCTTCGACCTCGCGCTTGGCGATCACGGGGCGGGCCCGGTCGAAGGCCTGGGTGAAGGAATGGGTCTGGCGCAGCTGTTCATCGAACATCGCCCGGCCGAAGAAGGTCAGCTCCGACAGGCGGCCACAGCCGTAGGATGTGTGCTCGGCGTCGGAGGCGGTGATGATCAGGCTGGTGTCGGTCGCCAGGGGCTCGATCCAGCCGCCGGCAAAGCAGGCCGAGACCAGGATCACGCGGTGGCGGATGCCGGCTTCGTCAAGCAGGCGGCGCAGCAGGCCCGGGTCGACCGGAGCCACCTCGAGCGGATCGTTGCTGGCGGCCAATTGGAAGTTCTGAGCGCCATGCGAGGTCAGGTAGACCACCAGCAGGTCGCGTTCACGGTCCATGTGGGTGGCCAACAGGCCGATGGCACGACCCAGGTTCTCAGGTGTGGCCCACGGCAAGGTGGTGGCGGTCTCAGGGTTGTTCAGCAGGTGCAGCACCCGGCCTTCGGCATCAAAGCGCTGGCGCAGCACATCGGCCACCAATTGGCTTTCGCGGCGGAACACCGCCTCGCTGCCATCGGGGGCGAACACCAGCCCGTAGACATCGACCACGCCGTCGCGCTGGGCTGCCAGGCCCTGCTCGGCCGCCGGCCACAGGGCTTGCTGGGCCTCGAACACCGCCTGGCTCAGATGCAGGCGCGGCGGTTCAGGGGTGTCGACCGCCGCCAATTCAGCGCTTTCATCAGGCGCCCAAGGACGATCCGGGAACTGCCAGATGGCCAGGGCGAACAGCCCGGCCAGCAAGGCGGCAAACAGGCCCAGACGCCAGCGCGGTCCGGCAAAACGCGCCGTCAGGCGCACCACCGCGGCCCACAGCCAAAGCGTCAAGCCCAGATAAAGGCCCCAGTAGACCCATTGCAGGGCCACGGTCTGCGCCGGCAGCCATTCGCGCACCACCGCGATCGACAAGGCCTGCAACACCAGCTGCGCCGGCAAGGCCACGCCCGAGCTGAGTGCAAACCAGGTGCCCAGACCCCGCAAATGCCAGGGATCGTCATCGATCTCGGCCACGCGCTCGGGCGGCAGGGCGAACCAGGCCCCCCAGAGCGACAGCAAGGTCATCCACCAGGGCACCAGCCAGGCGCGCCAGTCAAAAATGGCGGGACCTGGCACTTCGAGCCGCGCCAGCCCCAGCAGCAGGCCAGAGGCCAGCACCGTGAGCAGCAGGACCTGAAAGGGCGAAGGCTGGGCATGGCCCACCCCTGGCGAGACGAAAAAGCCCGCCCTCAGCCCGCCCAGCATCCAGCGCCCGACGGACACCCGCTCCGGGGGATAGGGTCGCGCCTCACCCACGGCCCAGATCGGACCGGCCGCGTCGGCCAGCGCCAACGGGGCCGTGTCCTCATCATCGATGGCGACCGTGTCGTTCCAGTCCCCGGATTCGTAACTGTTCGTCATCCCGTCATGATGCCAGCAAGGTGAACGGTCAAACTAGAGGTTTGAGGTTCTATGTTTTCAGTCAAGCCGATTTAGGCATCAACTTGGTCGGATCAAACACCTCGGTTCCTTTCCAGATCGCAAACGCCACACGCAACAGCTTGCGTCCGAGAATCACCATGGCCTCTGTGCTCGAGAAGCCCTTGTCTCGAATTGCACGGTACAACGGCCCAAGCGCTTTGCTGTGACTGGCGGCAAAGCCGGCCAGGTAGATTTGACGGCGCAGCAGTGGGGGCCCCTTCTTGCTCAAGCGCCGACGCCCGCGCTTGGTGCCCGAGTCATTGGGGCGTGGATCCAGCCCGCTGTAGGCAACCAAGGCGTCGGCATTGGCAAAGTCGAAGCGGCTCAACAGCGTGGCCAGCAGCGCAGAGCTTTGGGCGCCTATGCCGGTGATCGTCTGCAAACGCTTGCAGCCCTGAGCCATCTGCTCATCGCTTGCAATCAACTGCTGCACCTGCTCATCAATCGATACCAGCAAGATCTCGAATGCCTCTTGCAGCTTCTTTGTCTCCACTCCCTGGGTGTTGATGCCAACAAAGACTTGGCGCAAGGCGCATTGGTGCGTGACCACCTGCGCGCGACGCGTGAGCAGCTCGTGCAGCCGCTGCTGCAAGGGTGTGCTCGGCTTCCAGGGGTGCAAGTGAGCGTGATGCTCCTGCAAATAGCGGGCTATCACGCCCGCATCAACCCCATCGGTTTTTGCTCTCGTGCCCAGGGCGCGGGCATAAAAGAAAACATCACGCGCATTAAGCACAAACACTTTGAAGCCAGCCTCGCAGGCCAGTTGTGCCAGCAGGCCGTGGTAACGACCCGTGGACTCCATGGCGATGAGGGCATGCGAGGGGATCTCTCGCAGCCACCTCAAGATACTTGCTTCCGTGTTGGCAATACTCGATGGTCGTCGTTCAGGGTCCGTGGCGATCACCAGTTCGGCCTTAGAGACGTCCACTCCGATACAAAGAACGGGCTCTTGCATGATTGCACCTCCGATTGG
>RXJO01000025.1:9085-13060 GCA_003987795.1 Curvibacter sp. | reverse complement strand
CTGGATGTTCTGGTGCCGGGGTTCGCGCATGAAGCCGGCCAGGTCGTCCAGCAGCGATTCGGCGATCGCCGAGGCGCTGGCCACCACCCGCACATGACCCTGGATGCCGCCTTTGAAGGCGGCCATGTCGGCTTCGATCTTCTCCATGGTGAACAACACCGTGCGGGCGTGCTCCAGCAGCACCTGCCCGGCCGGCGTGGGCTCGGTGCCGCGCCGCCCGCGCACCAGCACCTGCAGGCCCAGGGCGTCTTCGAGCTGGGTGATGCGCTTGCTGATGGCCGAGGGCTCGATCAGCTCTTGCGCCGCCGCATCCTTGATGTTGCCCAGGTCGCAAACGGCCACCAGCAGGCGCAGGGTCTTGAGGTCCAGATCTCTCATATGGTTTCCGATTCGGAATCTGAAGGCTTCCGACGTTTCATTTGATGTTTTAACTGGAATTTTAGAAACTGCGGCTCACTTGAGAACACCTTGTTGCGGAGACAACCCTGATGACCCCACTTCCCCCCCGCGCGGTGATCCGCGAGGTCGGCCTGCGCGACGGCCTGCAAAGCATCCAGACCGTGCTGCCCACAACGCAGAAGATGGCCTGGATCGAACAGGCCCATGCCGCCGGTCTGCGTGAGATCGAGGTCGGCTCCTTCGTCCCGGCCCGCCTGCTGCCCCAACTGGCCGACACCGCCGAGCTGCTGGCCCACGCCAAGACCCTGCCCGGGCTGTTCGCCTCGGTGCTGGTGCCCAACCTGCGAGGCGCAGAAGCCGCCCTCGCCGGCGATGCCGACCTGATGCTGCTGCCCTTGTCTGCCAGCCATGCGCACAGCCTGGCCAATCTGCGCAAGACCCCTGATGAGGTGGTGGCCGAGCTGGGCCGCATCCGGGCAGCTCGCGATGCCTCGGGTCGCAAGACCTTGATCGAAGGTGGGGTGGGCACCGCTTTCGGCTGCACCCTGCAAGGCGAGGTCAAGCCCACCGAAGTGCTGCGCCTGATGCAGGCCCTGCTCGATGCGGGCGCCGACCGCGTGAGCCTGGCCGACACCGTGGGCTATGCCGACCCGGCCTCGGTCGGCCGCCTGTTCGAGCAGGCCCTGCGCGTGGCCGGTGAGCGCTTTTGGTGCGGCCACTTCCATGACACCCGCGGGCTGGCGTTGGCGAATGCCTTCGCCTCGCTGCAGCTGGGCGTGAACCGCTTCGACGCCTCGCTGGCCGGCATCGGTGGCTGCCCTCATGCACCCGGCGCCAGTGGCAATGCGGCCAGCGAAGACCTGGCCTTTCTGCTCGAAGCCGGCGGCGTGGCCACCGGCATCGACCTGCCCCAACTGCTGGCCCTGCGCACCCAGGTCTCGGGCTGGCTGGCAGGTGAGCCCACGCACGGCAGTCTGCACCGCGCCGGGCTGCCCAAGACCTTCCGGCCCGTCAGCGCCTTGACCTGCTGAACCCCCTTCCCATCCACCTGAACGACACTGGCATGAACACAGCACAAGGTACCGGCCTGCCCCTGGAGGGCATCCGCGTCATCGAATTCACCCACATGGTCATGGGCCCCACCTGCGGCATGATCCTGGCCGACCTGGGCGCCGAGGTCATCAAGATCGAGCCCCCGGGCGGCGACAAGACTCGCCAGCTGCCCGGCCTGGGCATCGGCTTTTTCCGCAGCTTCAACCGCAACAAGAAAAGCGTGGTGCTCGACATCCAGACCCCCGAAGGCCTGGCCACCGTCAAAGCGCTGATCGGCCAGAGCGATGTGCTGCTGGAGAACTTCCGTCCCGGTCTGATGGACAAGCTGGGCCTGGGGGCCGAGGCCCTCAAAGCCTTGTTTCCGCGACTGATCTACGTGTCGCACAAGGGCTTCCTGCCCGGTCCCTACGAAGACCGCCTGGCCCTGGACGAGGTGGTGCAGAACATGGCCGGCCTGACCTACATGACCGGCCCCCCAGGCCGGCCGCTGCGCGCCGGCACCTCGGTCAACGACATCATGGGCGGCATGTTCGGCGCCATTGGTGTGCTGGCGGCGCTGCGCGAACGCGACCGCACCGGCCAGGGCCAGGAGATCCAGAGCGCGTTGTTCGAGAACTGTTGCCTGCTGGCCTCGCAGCACATGCAGCAGTTCCAGATGACCGGCGAGGTGCCGCCGCCTTTCCCTTCGCGTGTGTCGGCCTGGAGCGTGTACGACACTTTCGAGGTGGCCCACGGTGAGCAGCTGTTCATTGGCGCCGTCAGCGACAAGCAGTTCCTCACCCTGTGCGAGGTGCTGAGCCGCCCCGACCTGGCCCAGGACCCGGCCCTGGCCACCAATGCCCAGCGCGTGGCGGTGCGCCCCAGCTTGCTGGCCCGCTTGGCCGAGAGCCTTGTCGGCTGGGAGATCGACGAACTCTGCGTCCGCCTCAAGGCCGTGGGTCTGCCGTATGCCAAGGTGGTGCGCCCCGATCAGTTGGTTCACGATGAACACCTGCTGGCCAGCGGTGGTCTGGTGCCCATGCAGACCGAAGAGGGCGACAGCACCCAGGTGGTGCTGCTGCCCTTGTTGATGGGTGGGCGCCGCCCCGGCGTGCGCCGGCCTTTGGCCCGTGTGGGTGAGCACACCGAGGAAGTGCTCGCCACCCTGACACATTGAACCCTGGCCTTCTTTTTCAAAATACCAAGACAGAGACAAACGCCATGAATTTCAATTGCATACGCCGAGCCGCCCTGGCCCTGGGAGCCACCCTGATGCTGGTCGCGCCCGTCTGGGCCGACACGCCCCCGATGCGCGTGATCCTGCCCGTGGGCCCAGGCTCTGGCGTGGACACCATCGTGCGTTCCGCCCAGGTGGCTTTGGCCAAGGCCTTGAACCAGCCGGTGGTGATCGAGAACCTGCCTGGTGCCGGTGGCATCACCGGCACCTCGGCCCTGGTCAAGGCCGCACCGGATGGCAACACCATCGCCTTCATCTCGAACAACCACGCGGTCAACCCCAGCGTGTTCAAGAAGCTGCCCTACGACAGCCTGAACGACATCACCCCGATCAGTGTGGTGGGGGGCTCGCCCTTCCTGCTGGTGGTCAACCCCAAGCTGGTCAGCGCCCGCAACGCCAAAGAGCTGCAGGCCTTCCTGAAGGTCAAGCCCGAAGAGCACAACTACGCCTCGTCGGGCAATGGCACCGTCATCCACCTGGCCGGCGAGATGGTCATCGATGCCCTGGGCGTGGAGGTGCGCCACGTGCCCTACAAAGGCATGGGGCCGATGATCACCGACATCATGGCCGGTCAACTGGAGATGGGGGTGGCCTCGGTGCCCTCGGTGCAGGGCCAGCTCAAGAGCGGCAGCCTGCGCGCCATCGGCGTGCTGGGCAAGAGCCGCGTGGCCTCGCTGCCCGAGCTGCCCACCTTTGCCGAGCAAGGCTTTCCGGAAGTGGACGTGATGGGCTGGTTCGCCGTGGTGGCGCCAGCCAAGCTGCCGGCCGCCCAGGTCAAGCGCATCCACGAGGCCGTGGTGGCCGCCTTCGCCGACCCCGAGGTCAAGGCCGCCATGGCCAAGCAGGACAACGTGATCAACCCCAGCACCCCCGAGGCGGCGCGCCAGTTTCTGAAGGCTGAGCAGGAGCGCTTTGCCAGGATCGTGACCAAGGCGAACGTGAAGCTGGACTGAAGGCCGGGGCCGGTGGCAGCCCCTTGCGCTGTCAGCGTCCCGCTGGCGGTTGGGCGGTGTCTGCCGCGCTCAATGGCCGTCCAGAATGCTGCGCTGGCGCTCCAGGTAGATCTCGGGGCTGATCAGATTCGCATCGCGCATGCGCTTGAGTTCCTGCAGGCGGGCCTCGATGCCACGGGTGTTGTTGGCGGTGACCTGGGCGTAGGCAGCAGGCGTCGGGGCTTTGGCTGCCAGTTCGATCGCAGAAGCTTGTTGGGCTGGCGCTGTCGGGGTCGGGGCCGCAGTGGTGACCGGGGTCTGAGCCGGTGCGGGGGCAGCGACCTGAGCTTGAGGCTGAACCGAGGCCTGAGGCTG
>RXJO01000025.1:0-9035 GCA_003987795.1 Curvibacter sp. | reverse complement strand
GGCGAGGCATCCGCAGGAATGCTGCCCGAGCTCGGCGTGCCGGTTCTGGGCGTTTCAACCTTGGTGACCAGGCCCATGACCACCTGGATCAAGGTGGGGTATTCATAGGCCGAGCCCGTGTTGTGATCAATGACCGCGCCAATGCCCCCGCCAAAGATGATGTTGCCGAACATCGAGCCCTTGGTGTCGGACACCACCGAGGCCTGACCGGTTTCGTGGCCAGCCTTGGTGCATTGCACCAGCATGTCATCGTTGGATCGGCGGATCTGGACGGAGCCCGGTGTGGTCACAAACCACTTGCCCTTGTTGTTGGTCAGCTCGCAGGCCGCACCAGGCACCTCAGCGCCTGCTTTGTCACGGGTCTGCAAGGACACACTCTGGCCCGTGGTGCCCGTGATGGATGAACACCCGGTACTCAACAACGCCACGGACGCCAGGATGGCGAATCGGCTTTTCATGTCAGTTCTCTCCCTATTTGAAACAAGTTGTATCGTATTCGATGCAACTTCTCAAAATGGAAATTCGAGACCGATTATCTGATCACGATCATTTTTTGGGGATTGACCGGGTCTGTTGGACAGATTTCTGCGGAGGCTCCGAGCTGTTGTCAGAACGCGTACTGCAAGCGCACCGACAACATCTGCCCTTGCTGGCCATACGATTTGCCGACCAGGTAGGCCACGCTGTAGCGCAGCGACTCTTTGGGGCCCAGGTTCAGGCTACCGCTCAGCACCGGGCCCACGCGGTGCGAGCGGCGGGTGGCGGGCAGCCATTGGTCCCAAGGCCCCAGCTCGCCAAAGCCCTGCAGCCCGACATGCATCTCGGCCCGCCAGTGGTACTTGGCCTGCCACTGGTATTTCAGCTCGGTGGGCACCGGGGTGGCGGCGCGCAGTGTGCGGTCGAAAAACAGGTTGCCATTGAGCTGCAAGCGCCCCAGCTCGGTCTGCAGCGCCGGCCCCAGTTGCAGTACGGTGCCGTCGGCCGCGTCGTGGTTGAAGCGCAGGTTGCTGTGCAGGGCCAGGTCAAACGGGTATTGCCCCTGGGTCAGCAGGTAGTCGTTCTGCCACTGAAAGGCCTCGAGCTGGGTCTGAAAGACGTCCGGTCCGATCGCACTGACAAACACCTCGGTGTACCAGCGGCTGGTCACGCCGTAGCCGATGCCCACCTCGGGCCAGACAATCTGCCGCCGGTGCTTGGATTCGACCGTCCAGTAGCGGAAATCGAGGTTGGTCTCGCCCTCGTTGTCATACACCGTGACCAGGTAGTAGCTGGGATCGGCCCATGCGCTGCTGGCACCCAGCAGGGCGCCGACGAGCAGCATTCGTCTGATGGGCAGCGTCAAGCTCATGGAAAACCCGGGTGGACTTCGACCAGTATCGGGCAGGCCTTCGGGCCGGGTCAATCACTGAGTTCGGCCACTCGGACGATCCCGAGCTCAGCCAGCTGCGTTGGTGGCTTGTGGTGGGGGCGGGGCCAGTGCCTGATGCAGGCCCTGAAGCGATTCGTGGCTGGCCTGCACCGCGGTCGACAAGGCCTGGTGGATCAGGTGCGTCAAGGCCCACAATTCGTCGCGATCCGCCAACAGATCCTGGGATTCGAGGCGCTGCACCGAGCCCAGCAGGTTCTTCAGGCCGCCGCAGGCGAGCTGGATGTCTTGCAGGCGCGACACCGATTCGTCAAGCGATTCGGCCCAGCGGCGGGCCTCCTCGAGGGCATCCGGCGTGCGGGTGCTGTGTGAAGCAGTGGGTTTCGCCATGGGGCCTCCGTCGGCAGTGGGTCGTCACGGTCTGGGCTGCCGTTCTGAAGGCACAAGGGGCGGCAGCCCGAACAGGTTGGCGTACCGGAAAGATCTTGCGAAAACCGGCAGGGCGCGAGCCCTCCCGCTCGGGCCGCCAAAAAGGGGCACGAACGAAAAAGCCGCAGCACTGTGCGGTGTTTCTGCGGCTTTCGTCGCAGATCTTGTTTGGGACGCCAATCCCATCACGTCTTTTTTTGACGTGACGGGCGCAGTATATCGGCCAGGGCGGTGGGGCGGTTTGCATTCGTCCGGGCTACGGACGGGATGGATATCATTGGCAGCCTGCCCGACGGGAGGGGCTGGCAGGGTATCAAGGGGCCTTGCTGGCATGGGCTGCAGGCATGTGCGACCACCGCCCTGGCTGTGACCCCTGCCGCCGCCAACCCCAACATGTCATGAGGAATGCAGCCATGGGAAAGACGCGACTCGAAGCCTTCAGCGATGGCGTGTTTGCCATCATCATCACGATCATGGTGCTCGAGCTGAAGGTGCCTCACGACACCACGCCGGCGGCCTTGCTCGAGCTGTTGCCAGTGTTCCTCAGCTACGTGCTGAGCTTTGTCTATGTCGGCATCTACTGGAACAACCACCATCACATGCTGCACACCTGCAAGCACGTGACCGGGGCTATCCTGTGGTCAAACCTGCACCTGCTCTTCTGGCTCTCCTTGCTGCCCTTTGCCACGGGCTGGATGGGCGAGAACCACTTTGCCTCCTTGCCCACAGCGTTGTACGGCCTGGTGTTGCTGGCGGCGGCCGTGGCCTACTACATCCTGCAGCAGACGATCATCTCTTCGCAGGGCGAGCACTCGGTGCTGCGCCGGGCAGTGGGGCGAGACTGGAAGGGCAAGGCCTCGCCACTGCTCTACCTGCTCGGTGTGGCCCTGACCATGGCCAACCCCTGGCTGGGACAGGCCCTCTATGTGCTGGTGGCGCTGATGTGGTTGATACCCGACCAGCGCATCGAGCGCGTGGCCGGCCCCACCGGGTGAGGCTGGCCCACGAAGTCGGCCGCCGGGGCGCAGCACAGTTCGGCGGCGAGTTTGGCGTCTGCTCGCGCACTCAGCAGGCGGCCCCGCGGCATTTTGCTGCAGCTCAGGTCTGTTGGCTGGGGAGCTCGGTTATGGCTTTGTGTGATTCGCCTGGTCGAACTGGCGGCCTTCATCGTGGCGACGACTGATTTGATTTGCTCACGTAGTTGCGAATCAAGTACTCGTTGAACATGGGAACGGTGAACGCAATGTCGCCGTGAGATGGGCTGTAGATCATGCCTTTGCTGATGATCTGGGCTCGGCGTGGCCCCAGGCTCTGATGGGTTTCCCTCAGGGCGTCGGCAATGTCGGATGACCTGTATGGGCCGGCCCCCAGTGTGGCCATCGCGATCACGTACTCCCTTTCCTTGGGGGTCAATCGATCAAATCGCACTTTGAAAAAGCCCTCGTCCAGTCGTTTTGTCGCCGCTTTTGCCGCCGTCAGTGCATCGTCCAGCGTGATGCGAAGCCCCTTGGCGAGGTTCCAGCACTGGTAGCCCCACTCTTGCAGAAAGTATGGGTAGCCTTTGGTCCTGGTCAGGATCTCTCGGATCGCGTTTTCATCGATCTCTTCGCCTTCATCCTGGATAGGTTGTCTGATCGCAGTGGCTGCGTCCGACTCGTCCAGCGGACCCACAGCAGGGTAGTGAAAGAGCCGCTCAGCATAGGATTTCGCGTCGCCCGAAAGCGCCGCCACCTGTGGAAGCCCCGCTCCAAAGAACAAGACAGGCAGCCCCTTCTGGTTGACCTTGTGCAGCGCAACGATCAGGGCCGCCAACTCTTCGGTACGCAGGTACTGGACTTCATCGATGAGCAGCGTCCAGGCCCTGTCGGCAGATTTGGCGGCCTCGCCCACGCGGACGAACAACTCGGGCAGGTCTGCCACCATATCGCCGCTGTCAGCAACGCCGACCTCTGGATCCACCGAAATCGAGGTGTCTCCGTAAGTCAGCTTGAATGCGGACGCAAAAGAGCGAAGTGCTCGCAGTGCTTGATGGGTCTTGGCCTTCGCGCGCTCCGAAGTCGAGAGCTTACGCAAGGCCTGATTGATCTTGGGCACCAGCAACTCACAGAGTGCCTTGCCCTCTGGGGCTTCGATCGAAGAACTCAGGTGCCCTGCAGCTTCGGCCATTTCTTCGATGTTGTTCAGCAACACCGTCTTGCCCACGCCACGCAGGCCAAGCAACATCTGCGAACGACTGGCTTTACCCAGCATCGCTCGCTGAATCGCTGTCAGCGCATCCTCGATGATGACCTCCCGTCCGGCCAGCTCTGGGGGCCTGCTGCCGGCGCCCGGGGCAAATGGGTTTCTGACCGCATCCATCAGGCCTCCTCTGGCGTGAAAGCTATCAATTTCTATCGATGTATATCGAGATATCGCTATACATTGTTAGATAACGCTAGAGCCTGCTCCGTCCCAACGGGTTGGTCAAACTTTCCGTTCATCGGCTTCGCGATCTGTTGGCGACCAAGCAATTTGGTGCGCTTGCATCGACATGCGGATGCAGTCTTCTCAACGCCCCACCCAGCCCCCGCACACCGGGAACACCTGCCCCACGAAGCAGGCTGCGGGCGCGCTGCACAGGTAGGCGGCAAACTCGGCGTCCTCCCGCGCACTGACCAGGCGGCCCAGCGGCACTTCGCGCTTGAGCCGCTCCTGAAAGCGCGGGTCGGCTTGCACCTCGGGTGGGAAGTAGGTCGGGTTCTCGACCTGGTTCTGGGCAATCGCATTGACCTGGATATTGTGCGGCGCCACCTCCACCCCCAGGGCCTGCACATAGGCCAGTTGGGCACCGCGTGCGGCGCTGTAGGTCGATGTGCGCTTCATGCCCCGCAGGGCGGCCGCACTGCCCATCACCAGGATGCGGCCGCTGCGTCGGGCCATCATCGCGGGCAGCACAGCCTGGCAAAGTCGGGGCAGGGGATCGACCAGGGCGGCAAAGGTGTCACGCCACTCCTGCTCGCTGACCTGGTGCGCCGGGGTGCTGGGCGCCGGCACTGCCAGGTTGGCCACCAGCACATCGATCTCGCCCGCCTCGGCCACCAGCCGGGCCGGTGCGGTGGGGTCGGTCAAAGCCCGGGCATCAGCCACCACCTCGGCACCCTGCTCGGCAAACACCTCGCACAGCGTAGGGCCCATGAATTCGGTGGACTGGGTGATCAGCACCCGAAGCCCGGCCAGGCGTTGTGAGGTCATGGGGTCTCCTTGGTTGTCGATGGCCCTGGGGCGGCCGCGTGGTGCTTGGCCCCGCTTTGAATCGGTCAGTCGAGCGTATCCATGCAGGCAGGCAGAGGCAACAAAAAACCCGCTGTGCCTGGTGCAGAGCGGGTCGTTGAGGGTCTTTGAGACACCTTGAGATGATCATCCGGTGGTCCCCTCGACAGGAATCGAACCTGTATCTAGCGCTTAGGAGGCACTCGTTCTATCCATTGAACTACGAGGAGTGGACCGCCCGGGATTGTAGGGCCTGCGAGGGGCGGATTCTGGCAAGGGGTCTCGGACCTCAGTCGTAGCTCAGCGTGAAGATCAGATCGACGGCGCTTTTTTCGCCGGTCTGGGCGCGCAGGGTGAAGCGGCGGCTGAGGTCGTAGAAGATGTAGAAGGTGCCCATGGTGCCGGCCAGGCTGCGTTCATACGAGACGTAGAAGTCTTTGGACAGGCGTTTGCCCAGGGTGAGGGCGGCGCTGGTGACGCCGGTGTCGGTGTTCTTGACGCCGCTGAACGAGACTTCGTCCAGGCCCAGCGATTGGGCCAGGCTGTCTGAGAGGCCCCGGCCGCCGCCCAGCAGGGCGAGCGCGGCCTGTTGCAGCAGCGCCGATTCGGCGGCGCCGTTGGCAGCGGCGCGGCCCAGCACCAGCCAGGCCAGTTTGTCGGCGTCGGCCATCTCGGGTTCGGAGTAGAGGCGCACGCGGGGTGACAGCACGGTGCCGCTGATCTGCACGCCCACCCGGGTCGAGAGGTTGGGGCGGATGGCCAGGATGTCGAGCGCGGGGTTGTCGTAGGCGCCACTGAAGCGCAGCACGCCGGTCTCGATGTTGAGTTGCTGGCCGTAGGCCTTGTAGGTGCCCTGGTCGGTGCGCAGTTCGCCGGTGATCTGGGGCTCGGTGCTGCCTGGGGTCAGGCGCAGTTGCAGGACGCCGCGCAGCCGGGTGTCGAGGCCGCGGCCCCGCACGCGGAAGTCGCTGCCGAGATCGAGCTTGACTTGCACATCGGCCGCGGGAAGCGCGCTGGGAGGGGCGGAGGCCGCCGGGCGGGTCGGGTCGGCGGCGGCGCGACCGGCCCCGTGGCTGCCGGGCTGTACCAGCACGTCGGCACCCAGGCTGGGGGCGGTTTCGTCGGGCAGGATGAACAAGGCCTGGTCGGCCTTGAGGTCGCCGCTCACCTTGAGCTGGCCTTGTTCGAGGCGGGTGTTGAGTTCGCCCGACAGGGCCAGGCGGCGGTCGGCGCGGCTGGAGACGCGCAGCCGGTTGGCGCGGGTCTGAAGTTGCAATTGCAGTTGCTGGCCGCTCCAGTGGGCGCTGCCCTGGGCGCTCAGGCTGCCGCCATCGCCGCCGGCGCCTGGGGCACCCCGCAGGGTGAACTCGGTGATGTCGATCTGGTGGCCGCTGAGCACGGCGCGCAGCTTGCCATCGCGCAACTCCACGCCCTCGACCACCGAGCGCAGCGCCAGATCGCTGGCGCGCACTTCGCCCTGCCATTCGGGTTGGCGCAGCGTGCCCTGCAGCGTGGCCCGGGCATCGAGGGTACCGCGCATGCGCCAGCCCGGCGGTGCCAGCACCGACCACACGCCGAGTTTGGGCAACTGAGCGTCCAGCGAGCCGCTCAGGGGCGTGTCGGGTGTCCAGCCGAGGCCTTGCGCGCCGTTGTCGAGACGGGTGCTGAAGCGGGCTTGCAGTTGGCCGGCGCGTTCGCTGTTCCATGTCACGGCCGCTTGGAGGGCGCCTTCGTCGAGGCTGATCGTGGCTTCGGCGACGCGGGCGCCGGCGCTGCGCTGGGCTTCGGTGGCCTGCACGCCCTGGGGCAGGTCGTCGGCCTGCAGGCGCAGGTCGCCGCGCTGGCGGCTCAGGCGCAACCGGGCTTTCAGGCCGGGGTCGGCGCTGGCGCTCCAGTCGGCGTTCAGCAGCAGATCGCCCGAGATGCCCAGGCTGGCGCTGCTGGCCCCCTGGGCCAGGGCCATGAGTTGTTCGACCCAAGGCAAGGACAGGTCCTGCACCTGGCCACCGGTCTGCCAGCGGGTCTGGCCTTTTTGCTGGGCCCAGCGGCTGCTCTGCCAGCGCAGGGCGAGCTCAGGCACGCCGGCGTGGGTCAGCCGGGCTTCACCGGGGGCGAGTGTGAGTTCTGTCAGGTCGGTCTTGGGTTGGCGGCTCAGGTTCAGCGCAGCGGGGGTGCCCAGGCGCAGGCCCCAGGGGGCAGCGGTGGCGCTGTCTTGCAGGTCGAGGCTCAGCTCGTCCAGGCGTGCGCCCCAGTTGAAGCTGCCCGGGCTGTTGTTGGCGCTGGGGCCAGCATGGGCGCTGGCTTGCAGTCGGGCCTGGCGTGCGCCTTGGCGGGCTTCGCCGCTCAGGCTCAGTTCGATGGGCGGGTCGGCCGCGAGGGGCCTGACGGCGCCGGCCTGGCCGGGCAGGGTGCCGCTGAGCTTCAGCTGAAGTTGGCGCAGGCTCAGGGCGGGGCGTTGGGCGGTGGCGCTCCAGTCGAGGCGGGGCAGGTCGAGCCGGGTGTTCAGACTGAGGGGCTGGCCTTGGCGTGGGGCGGTCTGGCCTTGCCAGGCGGCCACCATGGCGCCCCAGCCGCCTTGCCATTGGCCATCGAACTGGCCCTGGCCTTGCTGGGGCAGCAGGGCGGTCTGGGTGCTCAGGCCGGGCAAGCGGGCCAGCCAGCGGCCCAGGGCCCCGGCGTCGCCGAGCTGGGCCTGCCATTGGCCTTGGCCCTGGTCGGCGCTCAGGTGGCCTTGCAGGGTGGCGTTCAGGCCCGGGGTCTGAAGCTTCAGGTCGGCTCGGCCCTGGTGCTGGGTGGGCTGCCATTGCAGTGAGCCTTCCAGCCGGGCTTCGGCCAGTTCGAGGCGCAGTTGATCGAGCTGCAACTGGCCGCCCTGCCATCGTCCCTGGGCGCGCGCCAGGCGCAGTTGCAAGGCGCTCCAAAGGGCCTGGGCGGGTGCCTGGGGGCGTTGGGCGCGCGTGCCCGGCGGCTTGCCGGCCTGGGGGCTGAGGTCGAGCTCGAAGCCTAGCGCGTCGGTCTGGCCGCCGAGGGCGCGCAGCGCCAGATGGCCGTTGAGGGGCGCGGGCGGGGCGGCGCCGTGCAGGCTTTGGGGCGAGACGCCTTGCAGCGTGGCCTCGGCCAGCCAGGGGCTGGGGCTGCCAGCGTCCCAGCGGCCTTTCAGGCGCAGGGTGCCGCCGCCCAGGCGGGCCTCGACGGGGTCAATGACCCAGGCACGGCCTTGCTGCTGCAGGCGGGCGCTGAGTTGCTCGATCGGCAGGCGCTGCTGGTCCCAGGGGCCGGCCTGGGGGTTGCGCAAGTCCAGCCGGGCCTGCCAGGCCGGGGCCTGGCCGTCGCCCGGGTGGATGTCGATGGTGCCTGACAAGGCGGTGGCGGGGGCTTGGGGCCACAGCAGGCTGAGGTCGATGCCCTGCAGGTGGGCCTGGGCTTCGGGCAGCACCTGCTCGGCCCAGGGGCGCAGGCGGGCCTGAACCTGGGCTTGCATCTGGGCTTGCCTCTGCGCCTGCACTTGGCTCGGAACCTGGCCCGGCGGTGTCGAGCGGCCCTTGCCCGTGGGCGCCGTTCTGGCGCTGGGCAGGGTGGCCTCATCGGGGTCCAGAACGGCTTCCAGGGCGATTTCTGCGGCGGGGCCCGACAGCGTGCCCTGCAGGCCGGCGCGGGCCAGCAATTGCGCCGGGGCCGGGGCGCCCAGGCCGGTGGGGATCTCGCCCTCCAGCTGGGCCTGCAGGGCCATGGGGGCGGCACCTTGCAGGCTGATCTGGCCGCTGTAATGGCCGGCGGCCACGGCCAGTTCGGACCACTGCAGGTGGTGCTGTTCGCCGTCGTAGTGGTAGTGGCCGTCGATGTGGCTCAGCACCAGGCCACCCTGGTCGGGCAGCTGGATCTGGCCCAGTTGCAGCGGGGTGTCGATGGTGAGGGGCAGTGTCAGCTCGGTGAGCGGCGGGCTGGGCGGGGCCTTGCCGTGGTCGCGCAGCTCCAGGCGTTCGGCGCTGAG
>RXJO01000555.1 GCA_003987795.1 Curvibacter sp. | reverse complement strand
CCTAAGAAAGCAGCAGGCTAGGGTTAATACGTGGATCAGATTTAGATGGAAATCCTGGGGGTTAGTGGGTCACTTCCAGATGGAAATCAACAATCTCACGCTGGAAAGCATCAAGGGGCTGTCCACCAGCCTTCTGCGCCTCACCAATCAGCTTATTCACATCGGCGGGGGCTTTCCCAAGAGGCCCCTCTGGAAGGTTCACCAAGGGGGCCGTGCGGACCTGTTTGCTGCCACCTGTACCCGGTCTCGTGATGAAGCGGTTTGTGCCGGCGCCTTGCCCACCTTCAGCGCCCGTGGCACCTTGAGGTGCTGGCGCCTGAACTGGTGCCTTTGCGGGGGCGCTGGCCGTCAGAGGAGCCGAAATCGGCTTGGAAAGCTCTGCTTTGATTGCAGCCTCGGTCTTCAGGACCTCGGCTTTTGCCTTCAGTGCCTGAGCTGCGCTGTCCTGGGCGAAGGCAGTGCCGAAAGTGAATGTGCTTGCCAGAGCGGCGAGCACCAGGTTGCGTCGAAACATCAGCGGGACTCCTTCGATTCAATGACTTCTTCTTTGCCCTCAGCGCGATTGGCTGGCATCGCTGCACTGCCTGGATCTGCAGGCACGGCCTCCCAGGCCTGCCCTTGCTTGGCAGCGTCACGCATGACGGAGAGGTCCGCTGGCTGGGTATCGGTGTCGGTGGCCGCCTTGGACTTGCGCTGGTTGAACGGCATGGCGTAGTCAGGGATGGGCTTGCCTGTGTGCTGGCTGTTGTTCACATGCCAGCCCACGGTGTGAGGGACGCTGCCCTCGTAAGACAAGAAGTGAGTCACCCACGGGCGCCCTTCCCGGATATCTGCCCCGATTTCATAGACAACCTGCTTTTGGTATTTCTGGTTTCCAGAATTCGAGGTGATCAATGAGCCTGTGACAAAGACGCGGCCCGTTTCCGGCTCGTATTGAATCGACCCTGGCAAAAAGCTAATGGTCGAGTTTGAGGCTTTAAAACCCGGATCTTCAATCAGCGTCATGAGCTGGCGCCGAAATTCATTGAAGATTGCAGGATCCATGAATGCCGAAACAGACTCCAAGATCACGCTGGATGATTTGGGCTGAATATTTCCGACCAGTGTTGCGATGTACAGGCCAAAGCTCTTGAGGTATTCCTTGTCTGCACTGCGCCAGCTGATCTCGGCCTTCTTGTCCATGGATGGGGGAACCAGAATCACTCTGTCGCGCTGTCCATTCAATGCGACGACTGAATAGATAAGCCCAAAGGACATGATCACATTCGAGATGACCAATGCCTTCGTCATGGCCTGAAGTTGGCCCATATTGCGCATTGCCGTGATCATCTTCATTTGACTGCCTCCCGGATAGAACCGTTATCAAATCGCTTGTTCATTGACATCGAACCTACCCACCAGACCATGTGAAACAAAACCCCGGGCATGCGGTTGTTCTTAAAACGACCAAAGAGTTTCACGAACACAAATGTGAGAACCATGCCGAGCAGGAGTTGATCCCACATAAACATCACAATGAAGATGACAAGCGCAGGAAAGAACTCGTCCACCTCCCAAAAGAAGATCTGGAGTTGATCGTCCACGTAATTTGGAATCGGCTTCTCGGTCATTTACTTACCCACGCGAATCAGGACAATTTCATTCACACCTTGACCGTACTTGGAACCGCCCATGACGACGTTGGACATATCCATTCCACGATCCTTCAGCTTCTTGGACAGTCCTCTCCAAGCGCTCATCATTTCTTCGACGCCGGATTCCGACATTTCTTCCTTGTTCAGGAACTCAACGTAGTACCGCGCCTTGGGCAAGGCCTTGAATTTTTCTACTTTCAACAGTGAGTCGATGCTCACTTCGGCGCCATCCACAGCGAACTCATAGATATCCACGACGCCATTGCTCTTTCTCGATTCAGCACCGTCAATGGACTTGGAATCAGCGGCTCCACGCTGCTGACCGCGCTGCAGACGACTGTTCGTAATATCGATTCCAGAAGTCCAGATGACACGCTCATCAGGACTCAAAAAATGATTTTTCGATTCAACTGCAAGCACAACTTCACGACACTCGATGCTACCGATAGTCGAATGCGCTTCTAGTGCATCACGCTGAACCCAGGATTTTTTAATTACCGGAGATGGAACATCAATATATTGAGGAGCGCACCCCGCAATGAGGCAGCACACGACAACAGATGACAAGGCGTTCCATTTCACAGGAGGATCTCCATACACAAGTCTTTGAATTGATGTATGAAATGGTAACGAGCGAGCCTCAAAAAAATCAGGCGAAAAACCTCGTATTTCGAAGTCTTTCGCCAAAAGTTATACCGACGTGCCCCGCTCGATGGGGCATCTGTCTCTTACTGAATTGGAACCAACTCCTCTGTTTTGGCACCCAGGTCCGTCTCAATCGCAAGCCTCAGATTGGAAATCCGATTACCAGTTATCCACGCCTTGCTGACGAGGAATGTCTTTGCCGTGACCTTCTGGTCGGTTCCGTCAAGCGTGTAGCTCCAGGTCAGGGACTTGATGTACCCAGCCGCAACCGTGCACGACGGCGATAACAGCAGGCCGCTTGTCGTGGAAGATGTCTTCATTTCGCACTGCGGCATAGGGGCATCCTGAACAGTCACATTGAGCAGTTTTTCACCGTAATTCCCCGCCTTGGTGATTGTGCGCAACAAGACATCGTAACTCCCAGGGTCTGCAAATGACACGTAGTTACCGGACCCTGTGAATTCACCCACCTTCGTCCCGTTAATCAGCACATCATTTCTCAAGAACGAGTCGCCGCGAGGCATTTGCGAGATTTTCAGACTGACATAGTAGGTGCCCGGGGCGTAATAGCTGGTCCCATACTTAGAGATCATCGTCGCGTCGGTCACCACCGTTGCGGGGGGCAGAATCGTGAACTCGTCTGAATTCACGTTCACCACGTTGCCACGCTGATCGGACACCTGCAGCGCCAGCTGATAGCTGCCTTGGGCGGAAACCAGGAAGGTACCGGCCACATCATTGCCACTTCCGCGCTGGACACCCGATGGGAGGGACCAGGTGTAGGTGAGGGGCTCACCATTGAGGGTCTTGATATCGAACCCGGGCGTCTCCACCAGGTACTTGATCGTGGCAGGCACATCCGTCTGTTGGGCAGACAGAGAGATCTTCCAGTTGCTTGGCCAGGTGTAGGTCCAGGTCTTGAAAGGCAGCGTCGCCACCGTAGTTTCGTCAGGGTACCCTTCCACGTAGGTATAGAAGCTCAACAGCTTGTCTTCAGGCCGGGGCGTGTAAATCAAGTCCGTGCCATCTACCCGAGTGCCATCAGGCAGGCTCCAGTACCCAAGCACCTTGTACGCCTTGCCTGCCGTCGTCGGCACCACATCGTTGATCTGCGCTGTGAACGTGTAGGCCTTGCCTGATTCCAGGTAGGTGGGCCCCTTCAGGGATGCACGGGCAGCAAGAGGATTGACCGCCTTCACGCCGAGGGTCTTCGTCACATTGGCGGCCGGATTGTCTGGCGCCGTTGCAGATCTACCGCTCACCTCAATGGCGTAGTTCTTGATCTCTGTCGGTGTGAAGGTGAATGTCGCGGTATCGGCTCCGCTCACATCCTGGTAGCCACCAGAGGTGATCAGTCGCCACGTGTAGACCGCATTGAAACCCGGATCCGCCTCGACACTCAGCGACACCGGATGACCAACCTGAACGACACCGGGTGCATTCACCCGGAATGATGGAACGTCAAACGCCGTCAGCATCAATGGATCGGTCGTGAAGACGGCGCCCGAATACTTATTGGTCAGCACAGCCCGGTAGGTCACACTGCCAGCCTGGTCAATTTTGGCTGTGTAGTTGATGCCTGTTTGTTCTGCGGTGTCATCGTGCATCACACGCGCCCACGTGCCGTCGTCCTTCAGGTACTCCCAGTTCACGGCCTTCACGCTCGAAAGCAACTTCGAGTTTTTCAGGTTCACGTTGATCGTTTGAACGAAGGGGGCCTTGCCGCTGGCAGCTCTGCTGCTCAACGAGGCCTCGATCATCGTGCCAGCTGCGGTGACCAATGCCCGTGATTTGGAAGCAACCGAGCTATTGGAAATCAGCCCAGATGAATCAACCATTCGGGCCTCGGCGACGATGTAGCGAGTACCGGCAGTGAGCGTCCCCATGTTAGCCGTGAATGTGCCGTCGTCCGCCACAGGCACATAGTCAGACAAGACGTTGCCAGTCTTGTCTTCGATGATGCGTACCTGCCATTTGCCCATGGAGGCAGGGTCAAACACAATGGTCTGACCTTTCGACACGCCCACAACGCCATGGATCAGCGTCTCCGCCTTGTCGTGTGAAGAAAATGACTTTTCTAAATCGACCAGCGGACCAGACGGGACGCCAACAAACTCCATGGTCTGTTCGGTTTTGAACTCTGGAGCGCGCTGGTACCACGCTTCAACCTTGACGGAGTACGACTTCCAAGGCACATCGGCCTGCATGATCAGGGGAACGTTGTTTTCGGCCGTCGAGCCGAAGGTGTCTTTGGTGTTGTCGCCAGGGTAGGTCACGCGAGTCATGATCTCCCTGTAGCCGCCCTTCACGTTCATGACCCCCAAGGACCTGGCCTGGGTCAGATCCACCGTTGCGAACATCTTGCCGGGGTATTGGCTTTGGTTCTTCTGATAGAACGTGTCGAGGAGCTTGTCGTTCTTGAAGGTCAGTGCGATGGGAGTTGGCTCTGTTCCTGCGAGAGTGAGTGACGAGTCCCCTTTGCGCGACGGATAGAACGAGGTCTGCCGGGTCGCGGGGTCGGTATAGACCACCCCCGGTGTGTAAGTCAAAACGTTATCGCCGACGACAGGAATGGAGCCACGCAGAGCGTTTGTCGCGTACGGGTTGTACTTCATGCCATCTGGCAGGGTCCCGTAACGGATCGCGCAATTGATGCCCGCAGTTTGCGAGAGCATGAAGCCCTCTCGGATCATGGTCAGAACCCCGCACAGATCCTTGGCAGTCGTGTCGAGCTTTGCGTTGATGTCAAGATCTTCGACCTTGATCGCAGCGGTACTTTTCGATGGCGCCACCTGGATTTTTGCGCCCGGATCCCAGCGCTGTGCATTGAGCGTCAGGTTCGGCGCATCAGGCAAATTCACCCAGAGCTTCACTGGCTGGGCTTGGTCATCCGTGCCCGTATCGTTGATCAACGCAGGATAGACCCCCGCCAGGTTTGCCTGCCGGGTGAGCGTGATGGAGGCACCAGTCGTGATGTCGGAACCGTTGAGCTTCATGCCCGCTACGTCTGCGGAGTCAACGACCACAGGCAACGAGGCCAAATCCAGCGAGCGGTTTGTCAGTGGATTGGACGGCGCCAGCTTGACCGTCATCCCGGGAAACCCATCGACCATCGGAAGCGATACCGGCAATGCCAGTTCAGGCCGCTTGTAGTTGAAGGCGACCGACTTCACCACATCACCACCGACGCCTGGCAGTGAGGCTTGAATCGTGTAGCCTCCGTTGCGCAGCGCAGGGTAGCCCGTGGCAGTGATGTTGCCCCCGCTGGCGCGTGTCATCTTCAGAGCCACGGAGGAGCCATCGCCTTTGACAAGGGTGAACGGGCTACTCGCATCCGACAGCATGAAGCTGCCTCGACTGTCAGCAGTGGTCATCGGCAGGGATGTCATACCCCCCACCTTCATGCTCACCTTCGCTTCTTGAATCGAATACTGCCCAGGAGGCAACGATGCGGCAAAGACCTGAGCGATGAAGCCCGCATTGAGTACAGGGTACTGGTCGGCAGTGAAGTTGGCCCCAAGCTTGTCGGCCAATACATCAGGTCTGGCTTCAATGCGTTGGATCGCAAGCTTGTATGACACCAAGGTGTCTTCGTTGCGCACGGTTATGTAGCCACTGGCAGGATCAACCGGTCGATCGTTTGTAGCCAAGTCAAAGGCGAAGCCTCGGATCGTCAGCACACCCTTGGGAGTGATCGTCGGGGCTCCGCCCCCACCGCAAACAGTGATGCCATTCACGTCGCAAACCCCGGAGACGAGAGTAGCGTACGACAGAGGAGCCAATCCCGTCATGAGTGCGATCGCCGTCGCGATCTTGCTCAAATTGTGTGTTGAACTCATTACCTCTCCAGGGTGAAATATCAGTTTTGAATCTTGCCAAGCACGCTCGCGACCTTGCGTGCATAGAGCAGCCGCTTGGACTCAGATCGCGCGTTGTAGGCCCCTACAGCGTTCCAAGTCATGCCCATGCGGTACACGTTTTCTGCAAGAAGCCACGCCCCTATATGCGTATTGACGCAAGGGTCCATGAGCTTGCGTTCATCAATTCCGTACTTGGCCAATCGCGGTAGCCACGAGCTGTTGATCTGCATGTGGCCGATGTCGTAGCTTCCGTCGCTGTTCGCTTTGTTGATCGCTTTTGCATCTCCACCGGATTCGACTTGCGAGATTGCTTTCAACACATCGACGGGCACGCTGTACCGCTGCGCCGCGTCTTCAAAACAGGATGCGTACGCACTGCTGGCGATGATGAAAATCAGGGATACGAGAACCTTCCACATGGTCATCGATCCTACGGATGCAAGCGCTTCAGAATGGTCCGAAAGACACGCGTAAAGAGAACGGTTCAAGGAATTCTGAGCACGCAGAGACCAATCCCTCATTTCGCTGTCGCTTGCGAGCACTGCACCAGAGGGAGAGATTTGGTACCCACCGGAGACCCCCCCGGTGGGTTCAGATTGCATGTGGCACTCAACACATTGGCCTTAGGTGCCACGGCCCTGGCTTATGCCTGGTACTTGAATGGGGTGAAGGTGTTGGGGGCTGGCACCGCTGCGGCCTACATGTCATTGGTGCCGCTGTTTGGCAGCGGTGTTTTCCTGCTTGTGGCTGGGTGAGGCTCTGACGACATCGCTGCTGGTCGGCGGTGTCATGGCCATCCTGGGCATGCTGTTGATGAACTTGGGACGGCTTAGGGTGGTGAAGTCTCCTTCAGCGGTGAGCGACGGCTATCGGAAGTGATCACGGTGTCTGCTAATCACCGATCTCAGACATCGTAGCAGCCGACTGCCTACAGGTACTGACTCAAAACGGCCCCTGCGCAGGTCATTTTGCGCCCGTGCATCTCCTGATAGATATCATTTATCTACCACTACCGGTGTCTTCACTAAACGCTGAAAATGAAGGCCCCTGCTGAGGCCTATGCACTAGCGACCTGCCCCCAGCAGAAAATGCTGGGAAGACTTAAGCCTGCCCCATCGCACCTGCGAAAAATGCACCGTGAAGGAACCCCAATTCAGACTTCTGGCTTGCCCGCAAAGCGGGGTGGAGATGGTGTTTGCAGACACCGATCACTGCTTTGGCAAGCACACCCACGACCAGTTCGGCATTGGTCTCATCGTGCGCGGGGCCCAGAAGTCGTCCAGCCAGAACGGGCTGGTGGAGGCCATGGCTGGGGACATCATCACCGTCAATCCTGAAGAGGTGCACGATGGCTCCCCACTGGGCGAGGGCGGTCGCGCTTGGCGCATGGTCTATTTGAATGCTGAGGTCATGCAAGGCCGCGTCTCGCAACTCAACGAGGCCGGTATCCAGGCCCGCATGGAATTCCTGCATCCCCAGGTGCGCGATCCTGCATTAGCCCAGTGCTTCGAGCGCCATGTCAAAGCGGCTATGGACTCATCACCTGGCTGGACGCTTCCGTTCGACGAGAGCCTACTGCTGCTGCTCAAGGACTTGCTCAGGCCAGCGGTCTGCCCTCCCTTGCGCCTGCACCAGACTGGCATCGCTCGGGTCAAGTCCTGGGTCGATGGGCAGCCCGCCAACCCCTGGAGCTTGGCCGAGCTGGCCAGGCAGGCTGACCTCAGTCAGTTTCAATTCATCCGTCATTTCAGCCGGGCTACCGGCTTAACCCCCCATGCCTACATTCTGCAAAGGCGCATCCAGATGGCCCGACGCATGATCCGACAGGGCGAACGTCTGGGTGATGTCGCCGCAGCCAGCGGATTTGCCGACCAAAGCCATATGACACGCCACTTTGTGCGCAGCTTCGGCCTGTCTCCAGGCGCATATCTCCGGGCTGTGTCAAGCACAACACGGAGCCGCAATTTCGTTCAAGACCCGGAGCGATGACGCTCACATGATGGCCTACTTCTGCGAACCCAGCCGATGACTCCGATCGCAGGGACGCTTCACCCATCGAAAGAGGACATCTGTGAACACTGAATTCATGATCACATCGCTGATCGTCGTTGCATCCCCAGGAACCGGGGCCTTGGTGACACTAAGCGCCGGCCTGTCACATGGCGTCCGGACCGCCCTGGTCGCTGCGCTCGGCTGCACCCTAGGTATCATTCCTCACATGCTGCTCGCCGTCACCGGCTTGGCCACGATCCTGTACTCCAGTCCCTACGTGTTCGAGTTGATCAAGTACGTGGGTGTTTTGTACCTGTTGCGCATGGGCTGGCAGGTGTTGAGAGACCACAGCCTGCTTTCTATGACACAGGAGGAAACTCGGCGCAGCCATCTGGAGGTGATCCGTCACGCGGTGCTGGTCAACCTTCTGAATCCTAAGCTAACGATTTTCTTCTTTGCGTTTCTTCCGCAGTTCATTGCACAGGAGGACGCCACCCCCATGCTGTCGATGGTTTATCTCTCACTGGTGTTCATGACGATGACCTTAGCGGTGTTCGGGCTCTACGGCTGTTTCGCCGCCGCCGTACGCGACAAGGTACTGGCCAGCAAGGTGGCCGTGCGCTGGCTGCGCCGCAGCTTTGCAGCCGCTTTCGTCGCCTTAGGCGCCAAACTGGCCATGGCGCAGCGCTGGGTTCCCCCTCTCCTCGAACAAAGAATGAGTGTTTTCATGTCAGATCCGGTCACGCGCCTCCAGATGGAGGAGCGCACCGTTGCATTGGAAGAGGTCGATCTCTTCGTGGTACCAAATGGGGTATGGCACAACCCGGCAGCTGTCCAGGAATGCCACATCGATGCTCATCGAGCGCAAATCAACCGCCCATACCGGTATGGTTGTCACCGTGCGGCGCCATGGCTTGGCCGAGCAGCCCCGTCAGGGGGAAACCTCTACCTTTTGGACTTCAACAGCATGTGAAGGGGCTCGTTCCTTCGTGTTCACCTTCCCTCTCGATCCCCAGGCCCTGTTTCACGAACGAAGCCGGCAGTTTGCCGGCTGGGGCATCCCCTGGCCCGTAATCCGCCGCATGCAAGCGAGGATCCGCGATTGCTGGGACGAAGCCCCCGGTGGCTGGGCTTACGAATGGATCAGCGAGGCGCGGGAGGCAGAGCGCCAAAAGCGATTCATACTGGCAGCCCTTTTGTATGGAGCGGCACGTTTTCCATGCATCACCAGCCCATTGCGAATCCAGGCGCTGCAAGCCCAGATGACTTGCTTTGAGCGGGGCATGCACGGTCTTTCGCTGCAGGTAGAGCGCAGGCAGGTCGCGCTGACCGGTCCCTGCGCGCTCACCATGCCGGTCCATCTCTATTCGCCCCGGACCGGAGGTGAGCCACCCCTGGTACTGCTCTCGGGCGGTGTCGACACAGGCAAGGTGGAGTTGCATCGCCTGGCCTGCCTGCTGGCACAGATGGGACGTTTTCGCGTGGCGGCCATCGACATGCCGGGCACCGCAGAGAGCGGGCTTCCGCTGACGGCCGATGCTCACCTTACCTACCAGGGGCTGCTGAACGCGCTGGCGCCCAACGGGCGTAAGGCAGTAGTGGGGGTGAGCTTCGGCGGGCACTGGGCTGCCAAGCTGGCCCTGCTGGAGTCGGTGGACGCTGCCGTCAACCTTGGCGGGCCGACGGTGGTGTTCGAATCGGGCAGCGCCTTCATGCGCAGCCTGCCCAATGGCATGCCAGGCATCATCGCCAATACCCTAGGATTGCCTGGCATGCCGGAGGACGCTGCAATGGCCAACTTCATGCGGCCGTTCTCACTGCAGGCCCAGGGCTTGCTGGAGCGCCAAATCTGTGCGCCAATGCTGGTCATTAACGGTGAGCACGATCAATACATTCCCCAGCAAGACAGCATGGTGCTGGCACGTTATGCCCGCAACAAGATTTGGCTCATGCGAGGTATGACTCATTGCGCGGCAGAAGGTCTGGTCCGGATCCTGCCCGCCATCGTGGCCTGGCTGCGGGTGCAATTGCTCGGCAATACAGTCGGCGCACGCTTGGCCTTGTCGTTGGCCGAGTGGATGTTGCCGGGGCAGCTTGCTCTTCCCGGCCTCGGTGCAAGTGGCTAATTAACGTCGACACCTAATAACGGTGATGCCGTTAGCGGTGAAGAAGTTAATCCTATGGGCGGCCATCGATGTTGGCGCCAGTGCAATCGTGATCAGTCATCGGGGCTGGCTGATCAAAATGTGGATGAGCTTCACACAGCTCGGACATTCAACGACGATCATCCTGAGGAGTACCGCCCATAGGAGCTCTCCACCAGGCGTTGGTGACCGATCGTTCACTAGAACAGCCGCTTTCAACAACCGTTGAATACATACTTCTGGTGAAATCCAGTGCAATTTTCACTGGATATAGTATATTCAACGGATGTTGAAATCGACCGATTGGGTGAAAGTCGAACAGCAGGCCCTAGAGATGCTGCGGAATATCCTCGCAGAACTGCCAGAGGTCGAGCTTATTGACATCCTAGCGGAGCCTGAACAGAAGGGGCTCTCCATCGACCTGATCGCTCACCTGAGCTTCAATGGTCAGCGAAGGACCATAGTGGCAGAGGTCAAGACAAGCGGTCAACCCCGACATGTCCAGGCGGCTTTGTTCCAGTTGCAACGGTATGTCGAGATACAGCAAGAGTCTGTCGTTCCCATCGTCGTCGCACCGTACCTGTCTGAGGACTCTCGTGCCCTGTGCACCGAGAGCAACGTTGGGTTCCTAGACTTTGAAGGGAACGCGCGTATCAAGTTCCCTGGATTCTTCTTGTTGCGCGAGGTGGCAGGAAAGCCGCCAGCCGAAAAACGTGAGCTTCGCTCTCTCTTTAAACCGAAGTCGATCCAGGTGATGCGAACGATGCTGAGAGATCCGGTGAGGCAATGGCGCGTCGCCGATTTGGCTAAGGAGTCGTTCGTAAGCGTCGGGCATGTGAGCAATGTACGCAACAGCCTGTTAGACAGGGGGTGGGCCGAGGTTTCCGACGAGGGCTTGTTCCTATCCGATCCGGATAGCCTCTTGGACACCTGGCGAGAAGAGTACGTGCCACCAAAGGGTGATCGCCGTACGTTCTACACCACGCTGCATGGCAGCGCCTTTGAGGCGGCGCTTCGTGAGTATGGAACAGCCCTAGCACTGGATGGGCTGGCAGTCCTTTCCTCTTTCTCGGCAGCGAATTGGCTAGCACCCTATGCGCGTACCGGTACCTACTACTTCTACGCAGACAACGAAGGCGTCGATCGGATGCGCAAGCTTCTGAAACTCTCAACGACGGCTCGCGGCGAGAACGTAGTTGTGACTGTGCTTGACGATTTTGGCATCTTCCACGATGCAGTGGAGCCGACGGACGGCATCCATTGCACGAGCCCGGTGCAAACGTACTTAGACCTGTACGTCTCCGGAGAACGAGGTCGTGAGGCGGCCGAATACCTTCGACAAGAGAGATTGCAGTGGCGAAAATGACTCTCAGTGACCCGCAAAGCGCCAACGACTATGACGGTCGCACCACAGCTGCAGTCAAAGCTGTGCTGATCGAAATTGGCCAAATCCTTGGCAGCTACAAGGGTAAGTTTGCCATTGTGGGCGGTGCCGTTCCTTGGCTACTGCTCGAGAACGAAGATATGCCCCATGTGGGAACATTGGATATCGACCTTGGGCTCGACGCGGAAGCCTTGGGCGATGGCGAGTACGCGGATCTCATCGAATCATTACTGTGCCACGGATATCACCAGCGGGAGTCGCTCAGGCGCTTCCAGCTTGTGCGCAAGACCGAGGGTCTCGATGGCGGGCCTCCCATCGACGTCATAGTCGACTTTTTGATGCCCAAAGATGCTTTGATCGTCAAAAACAAGCCGCCACTGATTGAGGATTTCGCGGTTCAACGAGCCAGCGGCGCCGAGTTGGCCCTGCAGTTCAATGAGTTGGTCGCAATCTCGGGGGTAATGCCCTCCGGCGGAACCAATACGATCGAGATCGCCGTCTGCTCCATCCCCGCACTTCTGGCGATGAAGGGGCATGCCATAGAAGGCCGCCTCAAGCATAAAGATGCTTATGACATCTACTACTGCGTCCGCAACTACCCTAACGGCATAGAAGCCCTCGCAGAGGCCTGCCGGCCGCTGCTCGACCACAAGGCTGGCCTTGCAGGATACCAGTACATTGCAGGCAAATTCGACTCGCAGGATGGGTTCGGACCTACGTGTGTACGCAAGTTTGTCGAAGAGAGCCACGTGCTCGACGGTCGGTCGCCAGACCAGTGGCAGATGGATGCCTTCGGTCAGGTTGATGCTTGGTTGCGCGCGCTAAGGTTGCGCGGTTAGCCATGGTCGGGCAGCTGCCGGCGAGGAGCGCTTTGTGCTTGCAACGCACGCGATCGAGGGCATGTCTGTTGATTTCCATGCAATCTGAACCCCCTGGGGGCCATCGGAGCAACCAAAACCCAGGCTCGCCCTCGGCGCTGGCAGTTCTCAGGAAGCGGCCTTCTGGTGCTGGTCAGCTACGCGACCATCGCATACGGCATGAATGCCATCGCATCGCGAGCCATGACGCCAGGAGGAGTAAAGGCAGCAGGCAAGTCGTGCTCGACCAGCAGGTCGCACCAATAGCCTTGCAGCTCTGTCGCCCCAAACGTTTGGGCCATAGATGCGGCTTCGCGTGTTTCGATCTGCTCCACGACCAGCGCTGTTCTTGGATGGATACCTTGGGATGCCAGCAAGCGCAAGGCCTGTGGCTCATTCACCTTGACTATCTCAGGCGTCAGATCCTTCAGCATTCGGCATTCAATCTCTGTTCCTGTCCAGTCGTCCAGAGCGATTCGGGCCCCCACACGCTTCAGGACCATCATCGAGATCGAGAAGCGCTCCATGACGAACTTTCCATCCAGGTTCTCGTTGCGCTCCAC
>RXJO01000345.1:11939-13100 GCA_003987795.1 Curvibacter sp. | reverse complement strand
GAAAGGCAACGTCTTTCGCAGCGCAGATGCCGGCGCGAACTGGGAGCGGGTGGAGCTGCCGCCGGTTTCCATCATGGCTGGCGCACGCCTTGATACGGGCGGCTTTCTGCTGGTGGACGAATCCGGCCAGATCTACCTTGGCGACAACGAAGGCCGCCAGTTCCACGTAGTGCAGCGCAGGGCGCCGATGACGGATATCACACTCACCGTGGATGGCGCGCTTGTCGGCAGCAGTGTGCGTGGTCCAGTGCGCTTCACGGCCGGCGGCGATAAGGAGGTGCGCAAGCTATGAGCCACGTTCCGACAAGAGATACGCCGCCCGTTATTCGGGACCTCACGGGCTTTGATCGGCAATCCGGCTCCTTGATTGAGCGCCTGCTGTTCAACCACCGCGCGGCAGTGATCGTGTTCTGCTTGCTTGTCACTGCCGTTCTGGGTTTCCAGGCCACTCGACTGACGCTTGGGGCGAGCTTCGAAAAGATGATTCCGGCCAAGCATCCGTACATCGCCAACTATCTGGCCCACAAGGCAGATCTGGGCCAGGGCAACGTGTTGCGTATCGCGGTGGAGAACACGCGGGGCACCATCTACGACGCCAACTACCTGGAGACGTTGCGCAAGATCAACGATGAGGTGTTCCTGCTGCCCGGCGTGGACCGCCCCTTCATGAAGTCATTGTGGGCGCCCGCCGTGCGCTGGCTCGGTGTGACGGAAGACGGCCTGGACGGCGGCCCCGTGATCGACGACAGCTACGATGGATCACCGCAAGCCATGCGCAAACTGCGCGCAAACGTAGAGCGCTCCGGTGAGATCGGCAGCCTGGTGTCACCCAATTTCCGCTCCAGCATTGTGCTGGTACCGCTGATGGAGGGCGCAGACGGTGCTGGGCAGCGGTTGGACTACCGCCAGTTGAGCGACAGGATCGAACAGATCCGCGCCCGATACGAGAGCGACAGCATCAGAATCCATGTCACCGGCTTCGCCAAGATCGTCGGTGACCTGATCAGCGGCCTGCGGCAGGTTCTATTGTTCTTTGCCGTGGCGATTGCCTTCTGCACCGCAGTGCTGCTCTGGTACACACGTTGCTGGCGCAGCACCTTGCTGGTGGTGTCCTGCTCGCTGGTGGCGGTGATCTGGTTACTGGGCGTGCTGCCGACCATC
>RXJO01000345.1:1298-11866 GCA_003987795.1 Curvibacter sp. | reverse complement strand
AGAAGATGAACGGCATCATGCAGGACATCGGGCGCGGCACCCACCGCGAGGTGGCGGCGCGCTACACCTTCCGGCGCCTGTTCATGGCCGGCATGACCGCCTTGCTCTGCGATGCCGTGGGCTTCGCCGTGCTGATGCTCATCCGCATCCAGGTGATCCAGGACCTGGCAGTGATCGCCAGCCTGGGTGTGGCGGTGCTGATCTTCACCAACCTGGTTCTGCTGCCGGTGCTGCTGTCGTACACCGGCGTGGCCCCTGCCGCCGCAGCCCGCAGCCTGCGCCAGGACAGCGGAACCGGCGAGGGGCAGGGTCTGTGGGCCCTGCTGGCCCGCTTCACCGAACCCCGCTGGGCCCTGGGCACGCTGCTGGTGGCGGCCGTGATGGCCGGCGCGGGCGCCTGGGTGAGCCGCGATCTGAAGATCGGCGACCTGGACCCCGGCGCCTCGGAGCTGCGCCCCTCGTCGCGCTACAACCAGGACAACGCCTACCTGATCAGCCACTACGGCGCCAGCACCGACATCCTGACCGTGATGGCCGTCACCCCGCCCGACCGCTGCACCGCCTACGCCGCCCTGGCCCCGGTGGACGCGCTGGCCTGGCAACTGGAGCAGTTGCCCGGCGTGGAGGCCACGCAGTCGATGGCGGGCCTGTCGCGCATGGCCATGGTGGGCTACAACGAGGGCCACTTCAAATGGCTGGACCTGCTGGCCAACGACGGCGCGCTGGGCGGCGTGCAGACACGTGCCCCACGCGAGCTGTTCAACCAGAGCTGCTCTTTCCTGGCGCTGTACGTGTACCTCAAGGACCACAAGGCCGACACCCTGAACCGGGTGGTGCAGGCGGTCCAGGCCTATGCCGAGGCCCACGACAGCGATGCGGTGCGCTTCAAGCTGGCCGCCGGCAGCGCCGGCATCGCAGCCGCCACCAACATCGTGGTCGAACAGGCCAACCGGGAGATGCTGCTGTGGGTGTATGCCGCTGTGATCGCCCTGTGCTGGATCACCTTCCGCTCGTGGCGGGCGGTGGGGGTGGCGGTGCTGCCCCTGGTGCTGACCTCGGTGCTGTGCGAGGCCCTGATGGTGGGGCTGGGCATCGGCGTGAAGGTGGCCACCCTGCCCGTGATCGCCCTGGGCGTGGGCATCGGCGTGGACTACGCGCTGTATGTGCTCAGCATCATCCTGGCGCGGCAACGCCTGGGCGACAGCCTGGCCATGGCCTACCGCCACGCCTTGCAGTTCACCGGCCGGGTGGTGATGCTGACCGGCATCACCCTGGCCCTGGCCGTGGGCACCTGGGTGTTCTCGCCCATCAAGTTCCAGGCCGACATGGGGCTGCTGCTGGCCTTCATGTTCCTGTGGAACATGGTGGGCGCGCTGACCCTGCTGCCAGCGCTGAGCCATTTTCTGCTGCGGCCCGCCGCCCCGCTGCCGAGCCGGCAGGACGCAGTGCCCCCTTCACTCGCCTTGACCGACTGACCTCACCGGAGACATCCCATGACCCCCGCCCCCCACGCCTCACTCGCCCAAGCCCCCCTGGAGCCCGGCTTCGCCGCCTTCCTGCTGCAGGCGGCCAACAGCGGCATGCCGCCGATCCAGACCTTGTCGCCCGACCAGGCACGCCAGATGTACCGCCAGCTCAGCGCCGAGCTGAGCCAGGACCCGCCGGCCGTGGCCTCTGTGCGCGATCTTGGCATTCCCGGGCCGGCCGACACGCTGACGCTGCGCGCCTACAGCCCCCCCAGCCCCGGGCCCTGGCCCACCTTGCTTTATGTGCACGGGGGCGGCTTTCTGATGGGTGATCTGGAGACCCACGATGCGGTGTGCCGCACCCTGTGCCAGATGGCCGACACCCTGGTGGTGGCGGTGGACTACCGTCTGGCACCGGAGCACCCCTTTCCGGCCGCACCGGACGATGTGGTGGCCGCCGCACGCTGGCTGCTGACCCATGCCGGATCGCTGGGCGGCCGGCCCGGCCCGCTGTCCCTGGCCGGTGACAGCGCTGGCGCCCAGCTGGCCCTGGTGGCGGCCCGCCGCCTGCAGGGCCAGGGGATCGGCGCCCTGGGCCTGTTCTACCCGGTGGCGGCCCATCCCGACACCCTGAGTGCCTCACAGCACGAACATGGGCACGGCAAATTCCTCACCCGGGCGGCCATGGACTGGTTCAACCAGGCCTACCTCGGCAGCGACCCGGCCCACCGCGGCCACCCCGAAGTCGACCTGCTCGGCGCCACCGGCTTCGAGGGCCTGCCCCCGACCTGGCTGGCCACCCTGGGCCACGACCCGCTGTGCGACGAGGGCGTGGCCCTGGCCGGCCGACTGCGCCAGGCCGGCGTGCCGGTGCGCCACCAGCACTACCCCGGCGCCATCCACGCCTGCCTGCACTTCACGCGGCTGTCGCCCACGGGCTGGCAACTGATGGCGGATCTGGCGCAGTGGTTGCGGGAGCGCCAGGACACGAAGGGCTGAAGGCTGGATGCGCCGGCTGTCCATCCACTGCAGAACTTCGGGTCGCGGGCGTTCCGGCGCCCTCCTTTGACGAACAATTCTTGCGTCAGATCAAGTCTGATGACTCTTCAAAGGACACAACATGTGGAACATCGCCAGGCCCAGTTTTGGTTTCGTGCTGACCTTCGAGGGCAGCATCGAGGCCGCTGAAATGGCTCAGTGGGTCGCCGCGGCCCGACGTGAGCTGTCGACCCACTTGCCCCCAGGCTGGGGCGTGGTCGTGGACATGCGTGAGTTGCTGCCGCTGCGGCAGGACGCGCAGGCCAAGCTGATCGAAGGCCAGAAGCTTTTCAAGCAACAGGGCATGACCCGCTCGGCGGTGGCGTTGAAAGACGCCGTCACGACGATGCAGTTCCGCCGCCTGGCACGCGCCAGCGGCATCGATGCCTGGGAGCGCTACATCGACACCAGTGCCCTCTCACAATGGCAGACCGCCGCCAAGCAGTGGGTGGTTTCAGGCATCGAGCCCGGCGGGCGTTGAGTGCACTCCGGGCGGCACCGGACCCGGCCCCTCAACGGGGCCTCGACATCTGGAAGCGGGCGGCTGGCGTGATCTCGAAATAGTCCGCAGGCCCGCCCCCCCGCAGGATGGGACGGGCCGCCGTGGTGTCATACAAGCCGTTGTCCAACAGCTCGGTGTCGATGTGCACCTGCACCACTTCGCCCATCACCATCCAGGTGTTCAACAGGGTGCCCTGCAGGTCTTTCAGCTGCCGCACCTCGAGCGCGCGACACTCGAGCGCGACCGGGCTTTCGGCCACCCTGGGGGCTTGAACCAGGCAGCCCGGCGCGGGCGTGAGGCCGGTCAACTCGAACTCGTCCTGATCAAGCGCCTGCTCGGTGCTGCTGGCGTTCAATTGAACGGCCAGATCGCGGGTCGCCAGATTGCAGACGAACTCACCGGTGTCGACCACATTCCGGACCGTGTCTTTGTAGCCCACGCTCGAAAAGGCCACGATGGGCGGGCGGTAGTTGAAAACATTGAAGAAGCTGTAGGGCGCCAGGTTGACACGCCCCTGCAGGCTGCGTGTCGACAACCAGGCAATGGGCCGGGGGCCCAGGATGGCAGGCAGCGGATCGTGGGCCAGGCCATGGCCTTCGCCGGGTCGGTAGCTGTGTCGGGGACGGTCTTGGGTGGGAGACATGAGGGGAACAGGGCTTGGAGGGCACCACTTGAAAAGCACAAGCCCCGAAGTCTGGCACCCAGCCCGCCCGCCGTGGCCGGCGGTGGCGGGATTCCTGCGCGATGCGGACAGCACGACGCTGGTTTTGGCCAGGCGCGGCCGCCACTGAGCGATGCTGGCCTATTCGGCGGGGCCGTAACGGTCGATCAGCTCGCGCAGGGCCGCCTTGAGGGCTTCCGACTTGCGCGGCCCCAGCGAGGCGAGCACCATCTTCTCGTGGATTTCGGCCTGGGTCAGCAGACCGGACACCACTTGCCGCCCACTGGCCGTGACCCGCACCAGCGTGACGCGACCGTCCGAGGGATCGGCAATCCGCTCGACATGCCCCTGGGCTTCCATGCGGTCCAGCAGCCGGGTCACGGTGGGCTGCTTGCTGAGGGTCTTCTGGGCCAGGCGCCCGATGCCGATCGGCCCACTGCCGACCAGGGTCGAAAGCACGCGCCACTCGAGCACCGAAAGCCCCTGGGCTTGCACCACGGCGTGGAACTCGGACGAGACCATGTGCCAGGCCTGGCCCAGGAGGGCAGGCAGATAGTGATCGACAAAGGCTTCCGACTCGGGCATGGACGGCGGGTCCAACACGGTGGCCATCGGAATGACCGCCACACCGTGAGGAGAACAAGCGCCTGATTCTAGGGCCAAGCCTCCCCCCTTCAAGGCGTCCCGCCCCGTTTCGGAGCGCTCAATAACGCCCGCTGAGCAGCGATCCATGGCCAGGCACTTCGGTGCTCAAGCCCAGGCGCTTGAGCATCAGGTAGGTCGTCGCCACCGAGGACGACAGCACCGGCAGGCCGAGCCGGTCCTCGATGGGCTGGATCGAGGCCAGCGAGGGCATCTGCACGCAGGCCGAGGCCACCACCGCATCAACGCCTTGGGTGTTGAACCGGCGGGTGATCTCGATCGGCGCGCGCGGGTCTTGCCGCCCGACCTCCAGGTTGTCGGAGATCTCCAGCGACAGGCTGTCCACCACCTCGATGCCTTCGTGCTCGATGTAGTCGACCACCAGCCGGGTCAGCGGCTTCATGTAGGGCGTGAGAATGGACACCTTGCGGGCGCCCAGGGCTTTGAGCCCGTCCACCAAGGCCCCGGCGCTGGTGACCACGGGGGCCGGGCCGCCGTTGTCGACCGTGCGCTGGTGCAGGCGCGCCTCGGACACCCGGTGATAGCCCAGCCCCATGCTCATGATGGCCACCAGGCAGGCATAGCCGAGCACATCCACCCGGGCATCGGAGAGCTCCAGGGCGCAGCGGTCGCTGTCGCCGTCCATGGCGGCCAGCTCCTCCTTGGTGACATGCTTCATGCGCATGCGGCTGGAATGGAAGCTGAAGCGCTCCGGGTGCAGGGCCTCACGAGCCCGCAGGATGGCCGGGATCTCGGTCTCCATGGTGGTGTTCGAGCTGGGCACGATCTGCCCGATGCGGAATTGGCGGGGGGTACTCATGGGCAGGCTTCCGTGGGGGCGTCATGGGAGAGGTCGTCGTCGGCGGGGGCTGATGGCACAGCCCCATCGTCGAAGCGGGCCGCCTGCAGCGGGCGGCGGTTCACACGCAGATCGAACACGTCGAACCGGTTGTAGTGACCGGTGATGTCGTGCATCTGGCGCGGCTGGATGCAGCGGCCCAGATCGATCTCGGCATAGGCAATGCCCTCGGTGTCGATCACGGGCTCGCCGATCACCCGCCCGTCCGGGCCCAGGAAGCCCGAGAAGGCGCTGTTGCGGCGGGTGAGCAGCTCGCGGGCCTGGGGGTTGAGGGGCGCCATGGCCTGGATGATCTCCTCGGACACGGTCGAGCACGAGACCACCGTGAACAGCTTGCCTTCAAAGCAGTGGGCCGCAGCGCGCACCTTGATGGCCTCGGCCATGTCATAGTCGCGCGGGGCCACCGGCAGTGAGATGTAGCTGGCCACATGCACCAGCTCCCCCTGGGCCAGCAGGGCGAAGCGGGCCAGGGTGTTGGTGTTCTCGCCACAGGCCAGAGAGCCGAGTGGCCCGATCGAGGTGTCGTGCACCCGCAGCGCCGAGGCATCGCCCGGGGCCCAGGTCAGCTTCTCGGCCCAGGTCGGCACCAATTTGCGATGACGCCCGAGGATGCGGCCATCTTCGCCCAGGGTGACCAGGGTGTTGTAGATCGTGCCCACACTGTGGCTGGCGCGTTCATTCACACCGATCACCACATGGATGCGATGGCGGGCGGCGGCGTTGGCGATCTTACGGATCTCGGGGCCCGGGATCTCGATGGCCGATCGGGCCAGCTTCTCGAACCAGGGGCTGCCATCGATGGGGTTGGCAATCCAGCTCCAGTAGGGATAGCCGGCCACGAAGACCTCGGGAAACGCCACCAGACGCGCACCGTGGCCGGCGGCCTCGGCGATCAGGCCGCAGACCTTGTCCACGGTGGCCTCGGTGTCCAGGAAGACGGGCGCGGCCTGCACCGTCGCCGCCTTGAATCGGGGTAGTTCAAGCATGGGAGCTCCTTGCGGGGTGGGGGGTTCAGTCGCGCCCGGCGCGGGGATCGTTGCCGACCGCCACCACGGGATGGCGCAGCGCACCGATCTTCTCGACCTGGGCCTCGATCACGTCACCAGGCCACACCCATTCCTGAGGGCTGCGGCCGGCGCCCACCCCTTCGGGCGTGCCGGTCGCGATGATGTCGCCGGGCTCCAGCGTGATGCCGGCGCTGATGTCAGCGATCAAGGTGTCCACCGCGAACAGCATGTGCCGGGTGTTCGAGCTCTGCTTGGTGACGCCATTGACTTGCAGGCTGAGGTCCAGCACCTGCGGATCCGGGATCTCGTCAGCGGTGACGATGACGGGCCCGAAAGGGGCATAGGTGTCCTGTCCCTTGGAGTAGATCCATTGGCCCGCACGCCGGTTGTCCCGGGCGCTCATGTCGATCATCAGGCTGTAGCCGAACACGTGGCGCAAGGCCTCCTCCTGGCGGACCCCCTTGGCACGCGTGCCGATGACCACGGCCAATTCCACCTCCCAGTCGAGCTGGCGGGTGATGGCGGCGTTGTGCTCGATCGCATCGCCGGGCCCGATCACGGTGGTCGGTGGCTTGGAGAAGATCACGGGCTGCTTGGGCAACTCCTTGGCCGTGTCCAGGGTGCGGCTGGACTCGGCCACGTGTTCGACGTAGTTCAGGCCGATGCCGAAGATGTTCTTGCGCGGACGGGGGATGGGCGCCAGCAGCTTCACGTTGGCCAGCGGCTGGGCCACACCCAGCGGCCAGCGGCCCTTGAAGTCTTGCAGCAAGGCGGTGGCGGTGCGCACAGCGCAGGGGCCGAGATCGATGAATGCCAGCATGTCCGAGGGCAAGGCATGACCGGCATGGCTGCCCAGCTTCTGCAGGTCGATGACCAGGTCGTCGACAAGGGCGCCCAGGCGGGCGGCGGCCAGGACATCGGCGCGGTAGGTGACAAGTTTCATGACAGAGGTTCTCCGGAAAGTGGGGGATCAGATGAGAAAGGTGGCCTGATCGGGATCAGGCCGGCTGGACGACGGGCTGGCGGCCATCACGCTCGCCGAAGGCTTCTTCGCGGTACAGACCGAGCTTCTCCATCACGGGCAGATCGCTGAAGCAGAACAGGCAGGCGTCTTCGCTGGCGCTGGCGTTGACGTGCTCATGCCAGGCCCAGGACGGCACGCAGAAGATGTCGCGCTCCTGCCAGTCGAAGCGCTGGCCGTTGATGATCGAATGGCCCTGGCCCTTGGCCACCTGGTAGAGAAAGCTGCCGGTGTGGCGGTGCGCCTGGCCCACAAAGCCGGGTTCGAGACGCTGCATGCTGGCCCCGATGGTGGCCATCACGTGCCCGCCCGAGACCGGGTTGGTGTAGTGCATCAGGTGGCCATCGAACGGACTGCCGGCCGCCGCTTGGGCATAGCGGCACAGGGCCTCGTAGGTGGGCTCCCACTGGTACTTGAACAGCGGTGAGTAGGGCTTGTTCCAACCGGTGTTCTGAGGGCGCAGCGCAGGGGCCCCCCAGATGCCCACCGAATCATCGACCGGATGGCCGACCGCCTGGCGCAGGTCCGGGTGCACGGCATAGAAGCCCGCCTCCAGGGCATTGACCAGGGGGATGTCCAGACCGTCCTGCCAGATGCAGGTCAGCCCGCCCTCCTCGACGCCATGCTCGTGCCAGGTGCCATTGGGGGTGAGCACGAAATCGTTCGCGCCCAGGGTCATCTTGTGGCCGTCGACGATGGTGTAGGCGCCCCGCCCTTCCATGATGAAGCGCAGCGCCGACGAAGAGTGGGCATGGGCCGAAGCCGCCTCACCCGCATGCATGACCTGCAGGCCGGAGTACAGCCAGCCGACTGCGGCCGAGACGTCCGTTCGCCCCGGGTTGTTGAGGTAGATCACGCGCCGACCGGCCTTCTCGGGGGTGACCAGATCGACCGAGCGCAGCACATGCTCACGCAGATCCCGGTAGCGCCAGAGCACCGGCACCGATGCCGACTGGGGTTGCCAGGGCTCGATCTTGTTGGCCACGGTCCACAGGGCACCGGTCTGGAGGCGCTCCAGGTCCTGGTAATAGCGCACGAGTTCGGGGGTGTCTTCCACATCGGCGCGGCCCGCGATGCTTTCGCGGAATTGGTCATAGGTGGCTTGGGTCATGGGCTTCTCCTGCGGGTTCAAACACGGTGGCGGGTGGCGGCGGCACGCTCGAGCTGGTCGCGGCCCCACTGGTAGGCCCGCGGCCAATCGACATCGCGCCAGCCCTGGCGTGCGCACTCGTGCTGCAGCCAGGCCGCATCGGCCAGATGCGGGCGTGACAAGGCGCAGAGATCGGCGCGCCCCGAGGCCACGATGCTGTTGATCTGGTCGGCTTCGGTGATCGCACCCACCGCCATGGTGGGCACGCGGGCCTCGTTGCGCACCCGATCGGCGAACGGGGTCTGGAACATGCGGCCGTAGACCGGCTTCTGGTCAGCCGACACTTCGCCCGAAGACACATCCACCAGGTCGGCCCCGGCCTCCCGCAGGCGGCGCGAGATCTCGACCGCCTCGTCCACCGTGGTGCCGCCCTCGACCCAGTCGGTGGCCGAAATACGCACCGACAGGGGCAGGTGCTGGGGCCAGACCTCACGCACCGCCGCCAGCACCTGCAGCGGGAACCTGAGCCGCCCTTCGAGCGAGCCGCCATAGGCATCGGTGCGCCGATTGGTCAGCGGCGAAATGAAGGACGACAGGAGAAAGCCATGGCCCGCCTGAAGCTCCAACCAGTCGAAGCCTGCCTCAGCAGCGCGCCGCGTGGCCGCCACGAAGGCCTGGCAGATCGCCTGAAGCTCGGCCTCGGAGAGCGCTTGCGGCACTTGCGAAACACCCTCCAGATACGGCACGGCACTGGCCGACACCAGAGGCCAATTGCCCTCGGGCAAGGGGCGATCCGGCTGCTCCCAGCCCAGCTGTGTCGAACCCCGACGACCCGCATGATTGAGCTGGAGGCCGATGCGGGCCGTGCTTTGCGCGTGCACGAAGTCGGTGATCTGCTTCCAGGCGGCGGTCTGCGCGTCGTTCCAGAGCCCGGTATCGCCCGGGGTCATGCGCCCCTCGGGCAGCACGGCCGTGGCTTCGGCCAGGACCAGGCCGGCCCCGCCCAGAGCGCGGCTGCCCAGGTGCACCAGGTGGAAAGGGCCGGGCAGGCCGTCCTGGGCCGAATACAGCAGGGTCGGCGAGACGACCACCCGGTTGGGCAGGGTGATGCCCCGCACCTGATAAGGTGTGAGCAGCGGGGGCCGGGGCGGCTGCGTGCCGACAGCAGGCACGCCCGAGCGCTCGGCTAGCCAGCGCTCATAGGCCTCCAACCACTGCGGGTCACGCAGACGCAGGTTCTCGTGCGAGATGCGCTGCGAGCGGGTCAGCAGCGAGTAGGTGAACTGCTCGGGCGCCAGGTCGGCATAGCGCGCCACATTCTCGAACCACTCCGTCGAGTTGCGGGCCGCGTTCTGGATCTTCAGCACCTCGACACCGCGCACCGCCTCGTAATGGTTCAGGCGTTCGCGCAGCTCTCCGCCCTGGCGCAGGGTGTCGGCCAGTTCGATGGCATCTTCCAGCGCCAGCTTGGTGCCCGAGCCGATCGAGAAGTGGGCGGTGTGGGCCGCGTCCCCCATCAGGACCACAGGCACCTGCCGGCCCCCCTGGCCTTCGGGCTCGGTCCACTTCACCCAATGCTTGCAGATCACGCGAGGGAAGCGGATCCAGATGGCCGAGCCCCGCAGATGGGCCGCATTGGCCATCAGGGGCTCGCCGTCCAGCCAGGGTGCAAACAGCTTCTCGCAGTAGGCGATGCCGTCTTCCTGCGACATCTGGTCGATCCCGGCGGCCTGCCAGGTGGCCTGGGGGGTCTCCACGATGAAGGTGGACAGGCCGTTCTCGAAACGGTAGGCGTGGGCCTGGAACCAGCCATGCTCGGTGGGCACGAAAATGAAGGTGAAGGCGTCGAACACCTTGCGCGTTCCGAGCCAGACGAAACGGCAGTTGCGCTCGTCGATATCGGGTTGGAAGGTGTCGGCGTAGCGTGTGCGGACCGCGCTGTTGATCCCGTCGGAGGCAATCAGCAGATCGGCACCGTATTGCCGGGCCAGCGCCTGGTCGTCGAGCACCTGGGTTTCGAAGACCAGTTGCACGCCCACGGCCTCGCAGCGGGCCTGCAGGATGTTGAGCAGCTTCTTGCGGCCGATGCCGATGAAGCCATGGCCGCCGCTGCGGACGCAGCGCTCCCTGAAGTGGACATCCACGTCGTCCCAGTGGCTGAACTCGACCGCGATCTGCTCGGCCGACACGGGGTCGGCACGCCTCAGGTTCTGCAAGGTGGCGTCAGAGAACACGACGCCCCAGCCGAAGGTGTCATAGGGTCGATTGCGTTCGACCACGAC
>RXJO01000345.1:0-1248 GCA_003987795.1 Curvibacter sp. | reverse complement strand
CAGGCCGAAATAGAGGCCGGCCGGCCCGCCGCCGATACAGACGATTTTCATGGTGTCTTCCTTGCTCAGAGGGTGTTGTCAGAAGTCAGTGCCCGGCGCAGCAGGTCCGGGACAGGAATGGCCTGGTGCGTGACCAGCGAGGTCGTGACCAGCACCTGACGCACCTGCATGCGTAAATCGCCCTCGGCACCGGTGCAGGCCAGCGTCAGGGTGAGCGACTTGTCGCCAAGGCGCTCCAGATCCAGGCTCAGCGTCACCGCGTCGCCCATGCGGCTGATGGCCCGGAAATCGGCCTCCAGGCGCACGGTCGGCAGCCCCTGGCGCAGGGTGCCGATGTAGCCGGCAAAGCCGACCTCGGGCAGCAGCTGATCCACCCAGGCTTCGAGCAGGTCGTTGAACATCACGAAGTACTGGGGGTAGAAGACGATGCCGGCCGGGTCGCACTCCGAAAAGCGGATGCGGTGCGGACGACTGAAATGACGGGGGTTCATGCCAGGGCTCCTTCGGGGCTGACTTCGGGGGCGAGCGAGTGCCGCATCAGTCGCTCGCGCAACTGTCGGCCGTGTTCATCGGCCAGCGCCGCATCGCGCAATTCGCGCAGCACCGAGGGCGCCAGCGACGGTCCGTGGCGGTCGACCACCGCCATGAGGGTTTCGTAGTTGCGCAGGCCCCGCGCATGGGTGTCGCTGTAGCCTTTGACCAGGCGCTGGCAGCGCGCGGCCTCCAGCGCCAGCGCGGGGTCGATGGCAACCAGCCTGCGCAGGCGCTGCAGCCAGGCCTCGATGCGCTGGTTCTCCAGCTGGAAGCGCAAGGTCGTGCGCCGACCTCGGCGCCAGCGCGCCAACAGGTACAGGGTCAGAAAGCCGCCCAGCGAGCTGGTGCGGACGATGCGCCCCTCCCGCGTGAAGCGCGCCACCAGGCGGTTCAGCGCATGGGGTCGGGCCAGCCAGCGGCCCAGCGCGGCAGGCAGGGTTTCGCAGATCTCCTCCAGACGGGGGTGCATGAACTCCTGGATTTCAAGCACCTGATCGGCCTGGGCATGCACTTCGCCACTGACGCGTTCGAAGCGACTGCCGCGGGTCTTGAGGTCGGCGACCCGGATCACGTCCTCATAAGACATCCACAGCGCCAGGTGCTTGGCCGTCTCGGCCAGCAGCAACTCATCCACCCCTGGGGCCTGGGCCAACGCGTCCAGGCGGTCGAGGTAAAGCGCACCGTAGGCCGCATCCTGGTAGTCGATGAGACGCC
>RXJO01000234.1 GCA_003987795.1 Curvibacter sp. | reverse complement strand
CGGCCACGAACAGCTTGTTGTGCATGCGCCGGTCGACCCGGCCGATGTCCAGTCCGGAGCTGATGAAGCGCGTCAGCAGGTGCCCGCGTCCGCCAGGAAAGGGGTTGAACAACCTCAGCGTCACGTTGGGGTGGGCGGCCAGGCCCAGCAGCAGCTCGTCGGATCCTGCGGTGTGCAAGTCGTCCACCAGCACGCGCACGCGCACACCCCGGGCCGCCGCATCGCGCAGGGCGCGCATCAAGGTGCGGCCGGTGTGGTCGGATTGCAGCAGGTAGTACTGCACATCGAGGCTGCGCGTGGCGAGCCGGCACAGCGCCAGCCGGGTGGCGAAAGAGTTAGGGCCGTAGGGCTGCAGGAGAAAGCCTGAGCGCCCGTCGTCAGGCAGTTGTCTCTGGGTGATGCGGGCCAGGGGCGTGTCCTCGAACCCCGTGATCGCGTGGGTGGGCGCCACCGGCGGCGGTTTGGGCAGGCTCGAGCAGGCAGACAGGGCTGCCAGCATCAGAACAAGGCTCAGGAGGTGCAGCAGCCTGGAGGGCAAAGGTCTTGTCGGCATGATGGCAATGCGGATGGGCTTTGGACGATGCAGTGACCGGAAGGGACCCTCATGCAGGCTCCTGGCGCCCCGGCAGGTCGAGCGGCAGGGCTGTGCTGCTCTTGATCTGCTCCATCGAAAACGCCGATGACACACCACTCAACTCGCCCACCCGGATCAACTTCTTGTAGAACGCATCGTAGCCCTCAATGCTGGTGGTGACCACCTTCAGCAGGTAGTCGACGTCGCCACTCATGCGATGGAATTCCTGCACCTCGGGCAGGGCCGTGATGGCCGCGGCAAACTTTGCCAGCCAGCGCTCATCGTGCCGCGCGATGCGCAGGCTGACGAAGACCGTGACCGGCAGGCCGACCTTCTTGCGGTCGACGATGGCCACGCGGCGCTCCAGGTAGCCCTCGTCTTCCAGCCGTTTGAGCCGTTTCCAGCAGGGCGTGGACGACAGTCCCACCCGTTCGCCGAGCTGGGCGATGTACAGGCTGCCATCGTGTTGCAGGGCATCGAGCAACTGCAGGTCGATCCGGTCAAGTGAGTTCATCTTTGGTTTTGGTTTTGACGTGGGAAAATTTTCTCCTAAGACGCGATTTTCGGGGGATTTTTGGAATGTTTTTCAGAGCTTGACTCCCTAGACTTCCTCGCTTGGGTGGTCGTCGACCACCGCTTGAAACTCCCGCTGAATCCCATGACACCGGACCTGCCCACCGAGCTCTACCTCGACTTCAATGCCACCAGTGCCGTCTTGCCCGAGGCCGCCGCCGCGGCCCAGGCGGCCATGCTGAGCGCCTATGGCAATCCCAGCAGCACCCACGCCCTGGGTTGGCGGGCCCAGGCCCTGCTCAACCAGACCCGGCAACGGGCTCGCGAGGTGCTGGGCGCGTCCACTGGGCGTCTGCTGTTCACCAGCGGGGCGACCGAGGGCATCCAGACCGCCGTGTTGTCGGCGCTGTGTGGTCTGCGCGAGCGCCGGCGTCAGGGCCAGCCAGCAGGGCGGGTACTGCTGTACGGCGCCACCGAGCACAAGGCCGTGCCCGAGGCCCTGAACCACTGGAATCAGGTGCTGGGCCTGGGCTTTGAAGTGCGGGCTCTGCCCGTCGATTCGAGGGGGCGGCACGACCTGGCCGCCCTGCGCGACAGCCTGCCCGAGGTGGGCTTGCTGTGCACCATGGCCGCCAACAACGAGACCGGGGTGGTGAGTGACCTGGCAGGCATCGAGGCCACTTTGCGCGGGGTCGACAGCCCGGCGCTCTGGCTGGTGGACGGGGTGCAGGCCTTGGGCAAGCTGAGCCTGAATCTGGCGGCCAGCCGCATTGATTACGCACCGTTCTCAGGTCACAAGCTGCATGCACCCAAGGGCATCGGGCTGTTGTTCGTGCGTGAGGGCAGCCCCTTCACCCCCCTGATCGCCGGGGGCGGGCAGGAGGGCGGCGCCCGGTCGGGCACCGAGAACATGCCCGGCATTGCTGCGCTGGGCGTGGTGTTGGCGGCCCTGCAGCGTGGCGATACCTTCTGCCCGCCTGCGCGGCTGCAGGCCTTCCGTGAGCGCCTGCGGCAGACCCTGGAGTTGGCTTTCCCCGGCGTGGTGCTCAACGCCGCGCTGGAAGACAGCCTGCCCACCACGCTCAACTTCTCCTGGCCCGGCGTGCCGGTGCAAGGCCTGATGAGCGCCCTGGAGGCGGCCGGTCTCATGGTGAGTGCAGGCAGTGCGTGTTCCGCGGCCCAGGCCAAACCGAGTGCCGTGCTGGCGGCCATGGGCCTGCCGGCTTCGCGTAGCACCGCTTCGGTGCGCTTGTCCCTCGGTTTGTTGGTGGATGAGGGCTTTGTGGATCAGGTTTGTCAGCGCCTGCTCGTCTGTGGCGCAGCCCTGCAAAACGCAGGTGCTTCGGTGACTGCCACGGTGGAGCCTGCTGTGACTGGCCTGCCAGAAGCTCCGGTCGTCGCGCCGCAAGCGCTGCCGGAATGGCTGGCCCGCCACCCCCAGGCCCGCCTGGTGGACGTGCGGGACCCCCACGAACACTTGGCCAGTGGCCTGACGCGCATCGCCGGGCGTCCGGTGCAATCGGTTCCTCTGGCCGATCTGGCGCAGGTGCTGCCCCGCTGGCTGGGTGAGCCCACACCTTTGCTGTTCTTCTGTCGCAGCGGGGCGCGCAGCCAGCGTGCGGCGGCACTGGCACTGGCCCAGGGCCACCCCGAGGTCGGCCAATTGGCGGGTGGGCTGCTGGCTTTGGCGGACGTCGCCCCCCTGGCGCGTCCGGGCGCTGCCGGCATGCCGGTGTCGCGATAGCGGTTATGGCGCCTGCCATATGGGTGGGCAGGTGAGGGCGGGTATGCTGCGGCCCCATGAAAGCACACCGCGCCGCCATCCTCCGATTTGCCGATGACCGTTCCGCCGTCTATGAAGAGGACGGTCTGCTGGTGGTCGGGCCCGATGCCCAGGGCCACCCCGTGGTGCGGGCCGTGGGCCCCTACCGCGAGCTGATCGACCGTTATCCGGGCGTGGTGGTGACCCACCATCCGGGGCGCATCCTGGCGCCGGGGTTTGTCGACCTGCACATCCACTGCCCGCAGACCGACGTGATCGGCTCGCCCGCCGAGGGCCTGCTGCCCTGGCTGGAAAACTACACCTTCCCGCATGAATCGCGCTTTCACGACGGTGACTATGCCGCGGAGGTGGCGGGCTTCTTCCTGGACGAGTTGCTGCGCCACGGTGTGACCACCGCCCTGGCCTTCGCCACCTCACATCCCGCCTCGGTCGATGCCTTGTTTGCGCAGGCGCGCCAACGGCAGATGCGCTTCATCACCGGCAAAGTGCTGCAAGACCGCTTCTCGCCCGACGGGGTGCGCGATCAGACCGAGCAGAGTCTGATCGACACCGAAGACCTGATCCGGCGCTGGCACGGGGTGGACCGGCTGGGCTACGCCATCACCCCGCGTTTTGCGCCGACCAGCACCCCCGCCCAGTTGCGCGGTGCCGGCGAGCTGGCCGCCCGCTACCCCGAGGTATGGGTGCAGTCCCATGTGGCCGAGAACAAGGCCGAGATCGCCTGGGCGCGTGAGCTGTTCCCCGAGTCGCGCAGCTACCTGGGAACCTACGCTGATTTCGGGCTGATGCGCGAGCGTGCCATCTACGCCCATTGCATCCACTTTGACGACGATGACCGGGCCTTGATGCGTGAAACCGGTGCGGCGGCGGCCGTCAGCCCGACCAGCAATCTGTTCCTGGGCAGCGGCTTCTTCGACTACGAAGGCGCCGACCGGGTGGGCTACCGCTACGGCCTGGCCAGTGATGTGGGCGGTGGGACCTCATTCAGCCCCTTTCACACCATGCTGGCCGCCTATTACGTGGGCCGGGAGGGGCAGACCAAGCCCGGGTTGTCGCTCAGCCCGCAGCAGCTGTGGTGGCAGCACACGGCCGGTGCCGCCTTGGCGCTGGGCCTGGGGGGCGTGGCCGGAGCGCCCGCCATCGGCAACCTCCAGCCCGGCAGTGAAGCCGACTTCGTGCTGCTGAACCCGAAGGCCACACCCTTGCTGGCGCGCAAGACGGCCCAGGCACGCAATTTGGACGAGCTGCTGTTCGCTCTGATCGTGCTGGGGGACGACCGGCTCATCGAACAGACCTTTGTGGCGGGGCAGGGCGCACTGACCCGGGCTTGAGCCTGCGCGCGCTGCCCTACAATGGCTCGCCCAACGCCCGGCCTGCGCCGGTGCGGGCAACGGAGCATTCCCATGAGCATCAAGAGCGACAAATGGATTCGGCGCATGGCCGAGCAGCACGGCATGATCGAGCCCTTCGAGCCAGGGCAGATCCGCGAGCAGGAAGGCCGCAAGATCATCAGTTACGGCACCAGCAGCTATGGCTACGACATCCGCTGTGCCCCTGAATTCAAGGTGTTCACCAACATCCACAGCACCGTGGTCGACCCGAAGAATTTCGATGAAAAGAGCTTTGTCGATTTCGAAGGCGACTCCTGCATCATCCCCCCGAACAGTTTTGCCCTGGCCCGCACGGTCGAGTACTTCCGCATTCCGCGCAATGTGCTGACCATCTGCCTGGGCAAGAGCACTTATGCCCGCTGCGGCATCATCGTCAATGTGACGCCCTTCGAGCCCGAATGGGAAGGCTATGTCACGCTGGAGTTCTCCAACACCACCCCGCTGCCCGCCCGCATCTATGCCGGCGAAGGCTGTGCCCAGGTGCTGTTCTTCGAGAGCGACGAGGTCTGTGAGGTCAGCTACAAGGACCGGGGTGGCAAGTATCAGGGGCAGCATGGCGTGACCCTGCCCCGCGCCTGAGCGTGATGGCCTCGTACCCGCCCGGCGCAGGCGCACAGACCACCGGTTACCGCCTGGAGTCCGGTGGGGCGCCAGAACTCTCCCGGCCTCGCCCTGAGCGGCTGGAGGCGGGCAATCCCCTGCGCGAGACCTGGACCGCCGTGACCACCCCAGTGGGCCAGGCCAGCACCTTGAGCAGCGGTATCTGGCGCTGCGAGCCCGGTCGCTGGCGCATCGAGTTCGGCCCCGCCCAGCAAGAGGTCTTCACGGTGCTGTCGGGGCGCTGCCGTGTGCATGACCGGCAAGGCGGATGGCGCGAGGCGGGCCCGGGTGACAGTCTGCACATCCCGGCCGGCTTTTTGGGTGCGTTCGAAGTGCTTGAGACGGTCACCAAATCCTGGGTGATCCTCGACTGATTGGCGACTCGCGCGGGGGCTGGCAGGGGTGTAAGGCACCCCTTTGGGTGTCAGCGGTGTTTGTGTCATCTGCTGGACATTTCGCACGGGTGGATGGGCTTTCGTCCTACAGCGCTGAAATATCTGCTTACCTACGATTTCCTGACACAGAACAGGAGCGCAGTGTCATGAAAATCTCTTCCAGTCGATCGATCCGCTGGACTCAATGGCTGGACTTTCCCATGTTGATCGCTTTGGGGGGCGTGCTGGCGGTCCTCATCATGATCGAGGTCCTCAGCCGCGGCGGCTGGCTGTACAGCGCCATCCCTCAAGATGACGACACCTTGGCCTCCGCACCTGCCGCCTGGGTTCAGCAGCGGGAGTTGCTGGCCATGTGTGGCACCGTGTCGGGGCAAGCTCAGCACCCGGCCTGCGAACGCCATGGCCATCCGCGTCGCGCTCCCTGACGATCACATCCGGGTGTCCAGTCGCCGTCGGCTGCGCATCCATGGCCGCTGTCGGGCCTTCGCCGTGTCATTTTTCACGCTGGCTGCCCCCATCTGAACCCTGCTCCCAGGTAGCATCCGCGCTGGCAGCCGTTTGTCGGCCCGGGAGCAGCACATGAAATGGGAAGACCAGAGAAGTTCCAGCAACGTCGAAGACCGCCGTGACGAGCCCGCCTCAGGTGGGGGCTTTTCTTTGGGAGGAGGCCGCCTTGGGCTGGGCACCGTGCTGGTGGTGCTGGCCCTGGGCTGGTTCATGGGCATCAACCCGCTCACCCTGCTGGGCCTGCTCGAAGGCGGCGGTCCCGCCCCGGCCTCCCAGGTGGCCAGTCATGCCCCTCCTGCAGAAGATCGTCTGGCCCGTTTTGTCTCGGTGGTCCTGGCCGACACCGAGGATGTCTGGAAGGACATCTTCCGTCAGTCGGGGGGGCAGTACCGTGATCCGCATCTGGTGCTCTTCAGGGGCAGCACACCTACGCCCTGTGGGCAGGGGCAGTCGGCCATGGGGCCCTTCTATTGCCCGGCCGATCAGAAGGTTTACATCGATCTTGATTTCTATGAGGTCTTGCGCACCCGATTGGGTTCACCCGGCGACTTCGCCCAGGCCTATGTGATCGCCCATGAGGTCGGGCATCATGTGCAGCACCTCTTGGGGATCAGTCAGAAGCTGGACGAGGCCCGTGGTCGCGTCAGTCAGGAGCGCTACAACGCGCTGAGCGTGCGACTGGAGTTGCAGGCAGATTGTCTGGCGGGCGTCTGGGCCCAGCATGCCGACCGGAGCCGCCACATCCTGGAGGCTGGCGACATCGAGTCGGCCATGAATGCGGCCGCTCACATCGGCGACGATGCGCTGCAGAAGGCGGCCGCCCGCGCTGTGGTGCCCGAGAGCTTCACGCACGGGACCAGCGCTCAACGCCAGCGCTGGTTTGCCACCGGTTTGCGTGAGGGGACCGTGCGTGCCTGCGACACCTTCAGCGCCCGTGCTCTTTGAACCACAGCCCCTCAAGCCTTTTCCTGATTGGGCTGACAGCTATCAAATTGATGGCGTGGGCGCTTCAGTCATCGCTTTCTGCGGCGCCAAAATAGGGCGCATTACCGGGTTTTCCCCGCCGGTGCGACAATACAAGTCTTCATGACGACATCATTCTCACATTTATCGCTTGCTGAGCCCCTGGCTCGCGCCGTGGCCGAGATGGGCTACGAGTCCATGACCCCCATCCAGGCCCAGGCCATTCCGGTGGTGCTCACGGGCAAAGACGTGATGGGGGCCGCACAGACCGGCACCGGCAAGACGGCTGCGTTCTCGCTGCCCCTGTTGCAGCGCCTGCTCAAGCACGAGAACAGCTCAACATCCCCGGCCCGCCATCCGGTGCGCGCCCTGGTGCTGCTGCCCACCCGTGAACTGGCGGATCAGGTGGCCCAGCAGATCAAGCTTTATGCCAAGTACACCCAGCTGCGCAGTGCGGTGGTCTTTGGCGGCATGGACATGAAGCCCCAGACGGCCGAGCTCAAGCGCGGCGTCGAGGTGCTGGTGGCCACGCCGGGGCGTCTGCTCGATCACATCGAGGCCAAGAACGCGGTGCTGAACCAGGTCGAATACGTGGTGCTGGACGAGGCTGACCGGATGCTCGACATCGGCTTCCTGCCCGACTTGCAGCGCATCCTGAGCTATCTCCCCAAGCAACGCACCACCTTGTTGTTCTCGGCCACCTTCTCGCCGGAAATCAAGCGACTGGCGGGCAGCTACCTGCAAGACCCGATCACCATCGAAGTGGCCCGCTCGAACGCCACGGCATCGACGGTGGAGCAGCATTTCTATGGTGTGAACGAGGACGACAAGCGTCGTGCCCTGCACCAGGTGTTGCGTCGGCAAGGCATCAAGCAGGCTTTCGTGTTCGTCAACAGCAAGCTGGGTTGCGCGCGACTGGCCCGTTCGCTGGACCGTGATGGTCTCAAGACGGCGGCCTTGCACGGCGACAAGAGCCAGGACGAACGCTTGAAGGCTCTCGATGCCTTCAAGAAAGGCGAAGTCGATCTGCTGGTGTGCACGGACGTGGCGGCGCGCGGTCTGGACATCAAGGATGTGCCCGCCGTGTTCAACATGGACATCCCGTTCAATGCGGAAGACTACGTCCACCGCATCGGTCGCACAGGCCGGGCAGGAGCTTCTGGTCTGGCCGTGAGTTTTGTGGGCGGCAACAATGACGCACGTCTGGTGGGCGAAATCGAGAAGCTGATCAAGAAGAAGATCGAAGTCGAAGCCCTGGAGTACGACGAGGACCGCCCGCGTGAGCGCCTCAACGAAGGGCGCCGCATGTACCAGCAGGGTGAAGGCCGTCCCGCCCCGCGCGAACGTGAACGTGAGCGCACCGAGGCCAGCGCTGAGGGCTATGGCCGAGATCGGCGTGCCTACCGCAACCATTCGGCAGCCCCCAGGGATCCGTTCTTTGACCAGCCCTATCAGGCCCCTGCCGTTGATGCAGCCCCCGCCTGGGAGGCCGCTGCCAAGGCGCCTGCCCGTGCCATCTCATCGAACATCAAGCCCAAGCGCAAGGTGGCTGCGCTGTTCAAGGCGGCGGATCCGGTGACTTCCTGATCCCAGGCCTTTCAGCGCCCAGGTTTCTGGGCCGGCGGGCATTTCACCTGGATCAGCTCTCGTTCAGCAGGGCTTTTTCCGAGGCGCACCGCGCTCAGGCAGCCGCCCCAGACGCAACCGGTGTCCAATGACATCAGGTTGGGGCGACTTTGCCACCCCAATGTCGACCAGTGTCCGAAGGCGACCACGGTGTCTGCCGTGGCGCGGCCTGGCACATCGAACCAGGGCAGGTAGCCGGGTGGGCCATCACCGGCGCCCTCTGTGCTGGCGAACTCCATCTCGCCCTGCGGCGTACAAAAGCGCAGTCGCGTGAGCGCGTTGACGATGACGCGCAGGCGATCGTGACCCTGCAGGCCATCGCGCCATCCCAGGGGCAGGTTGCCGTACATGTTGCGCAGAAATCCGAGCCAGTCCGGGCCGCTCAGCACCCGCTGCACTTCCTGGGCCAGCGAGATGACCTGCTGAGGTGTCCAACTGGGCAGCACGCCAGCATGAAACATCAGCACACCATTTTCATGCCGTGCCAGGGGCTGATGTCGGATCCAGTCGATCAGGATGTCTCGGTCCTTGGCCTGAAGCAGGCCTTGGAGCGTGTCTTTTCGCCCCGGTGGACGAAGGCCCTCGGCGGCTGCGAGCAGGTGCAGGTCATGGTTGCCCAGCAAGCAGCGGGCGGCGTCGTCTAGTTTCATCAGCCGACGGATCACGCCGGCCGAGTCGGGGCCTCGGTTGACCAAGTCACCGAGCAGGTAAATCGTGTCGCGGCTGGGGGAGAAGCCCAGCGTGTCCAGCAGCCGGCCCAGAGCCTCGTTGCAGCCTTGGACATCACCAATCAAGTACATTGCCATGGTGTCGATTTTCCACTTCCTTGCATGGATTTCCTGCTGATTGCCCTGCTGACCCTGCTCAATGCGGTGTTTGCCATGTCCGAGATGTCACTCGCATCGAGCCGCAAGGCCCGTTTGACCGCCATGGCGGAAGCGGGTGACAAGGGGGCCGCCACCGCTTTGGCTCTGCTCGACAACCCCACCCAGTTCCTGTCGTCGGTTCAGGTTGGCATCACGTCCATCGGCATGCTCAACGGCATTTTGGGCGAGGCGGCGTTCAGTGAGCGCCTGGCCCATTGGCTGGTCAGCTGGAACATGCCCGAAGGCGTGGCCGGTGTCACGGCAACGGCCGTGGTGGTGACCGTGATCACGTTCATCACCATCGTGTTTGGCGAGTTGGTGCCCAAGCGCATCGGGCAGTTGTACCCTGAGACTGTGGCCCGCTGGATTTCGCGCCCCATGTCCTGGGTGGCGGTGGGCGCCAAGCCTTTTGTCCGTCTGCTGTCCCTGAGCACCCATGCCGTCTTGCGCTTGCTGAGGATTGATGATTCGGGCAACCGCTCGGTCACCGAAGAGGAAATCGCCGCCAGCCTTGAAGAGGGCCTGGATGCCGGTGTGATCGAAGAGCATGAACATCAGATGGTGCAGAACGTGTTCCGTCTGGACGATCGGCCTCTGACCTCGATGATGCTTCCCAGGACGGAGATCGACTGGTTGGAGGCTCAGGATTCGGTGGCGCAATGTCTGCAACGGATTCGTGCTGCAGGGGCTTTGAACAGTCATTCCTGGTACCCGGTCTGCCGCGGCTCGCTCGATGATGTGGTGGGGCTGGTCAGCGTCGCCTCGCTTCTGGAGTTGGGACCAGACCATGATGGCCCCATCGAGGCCCATGTGCAGCCGGCCGCCTTTTTGCCCGAAACCCTCAGCGGGATGGAACTGCTGGAGCAATTCCGGGCCCGTGCCGCGCGCATGGTGCTGGTGGTGGATGAGTATGGCGTCGTCCAGGGGTTGATGACGCCGCACGATGTGCTGGAAGCCATCACTGGCGAATTGCAGCCTTTGGCCCAGGCGGACGCGTGGGCTGTTCGTCGCGATGGGGGATCATGGCTGCTGGACGGATTGATGCCGGTGGATGAGTTGCGGGCTCGTCTGGATATTCGTGAGTTGCCCGATGAAGAGCGTGGTCGCTATAACACCCTGGCTGGCTTGCTGATGTTTGAATCTGGCCATTTACCCTCCACCGGGGAGCGCATTGAGTGTGCAGGCTGGACTTTTGAAGTCGTTGACCTGGACGGCCGGCGGATTGACAAGGTTCTCGCCTGGCCCGTCGGCAGCAGCCTTTGAGTTGCGACGCATTTCTTTGCGTGGCAGACACCTGAATAATCGTCTGTACATGTCTGTCGTGTGAAGATAATCTCCGTTGCGGGGGGGCTAAGTCACATTCTTGGTATGGCTTAAAAATATTTCTATAATGGGGCTTTTAAACATGAATGGGTTGGTCAAATCATGAGCACCACTTACAAGGATCTACTGAAGCAACGCGAAGCCCTGGAGCAGCAAATTCAAGAAGCTCGCAAGCGCGAAACCGCCGATGCGGTGGCGCAAGTGCGTGCCTTGGTTGCCGATTTTGGTCTGACGGCTGAAGATATTTTCCAGGCTCCGCGCGCCCGCAGCAGTTCTGCTGCCAAGGGTGGCAAAGTCGCCGCCAAATACCGTAATCCCGCCACCGGTGAAACCTGGACGGGTCGCGGCAAGGCCCCCAAGTGGATCCAGGATCAAGACCGCGCCCAGTTCTTGATTGCTGCTTGACGACAGACTGATTGATTGAATCCCGTTCCTCGCCGATAGGCGAAACACAAAAAAGCCCGCACAGATCGCTTTCTGTCCGGGCTTTTTTCTTGTCCTGAGGGTCTGCGGTTGTTGGCAATGGCCCTGATATCTTGCCGACAAAATTGTGTCTAAATGTATTTAGATTGTTGGTCTTGTGGCGCTGTCTTGGCGTTCATGGTTCGAGAATTGATATTCTGAAAATCATGTGTTCCGGGTGTTCATTTTGGGCGTGACGCTATTTGAGCTTCAACGTTTGAGCATGGCAGTGTTGCAAAATGTGACTCGTCATTCTCGGTTGGATCGAATTTGAGGCGGGTGAAACACTGACCCCCGTGTCTGGCGTCACAGCTGGCTCGCTGTGTACTCATCGCGCCATCATGTTCACGAATCTTGTGGGCATGGTTGGATTCGTGCGCTCAGAGACTCATTTTGTGGACATTCGACCTGCTGCCTCAGAATTCGATCCAGGGAAGCCATCTTTGCATCGGCGTTGCACGATGCCCTTCATGATGGCAGAGCCCATCGTGGCTGAAGGTCTTCGGAGTCGAGCGAGTGGGCTCCGAGCTGGATCTGGATCGGTGCGGATCTTTCATTGGGCTGACACCGATCGGTCTTGGGCTAGGCTGTTCCTCGTATTGAGGTATTTCAGCCGCAATGCTGCACATTCTTATTGTCGATTGGTCGTTTTTGCCGGATAAAGACTGTTGCGAAATCGATAGGCTTTGAGCATGAAGGACAAAGACGCCAGTTATCAGGCGCGATCGATCACCATCCGCCTGGGGCTGGCAGCCGGGGTGCTTTTGTCGGTGCTGTTGTTGTCACCTCCGGTGCGCTTGTTCGAGCGTGGTGAGGGCTTGTGGCTGGGCCTGCATCTGATGCTGGAAGTTTCAGCGGTCGTGGTGGCGGCCCTGGTGGTGGCGGTGTCCTGGTATTCGCTGGAGCGGGCGCAACGTCGGCAGTCGAATGCCCTGATCTTCGGCTTCACGGTGACGGCGATCTGCGATCTGCTGCATGCCCTGTCCTATGCAGGGATGCCGGCCTTGCTGTCGGAGTCGAGCACTTCGAAGGCCATTTATTTCTGGCTGGCGGCCCGGATTTTTGAGACCCTTGCGCTGGCCTTGCTGGCGGTGAATCTGCGCTTGCCAGGTGCCGCCTGGCGTTGGTTCGTGGGGGCCATCGGCGTGTCCCTTGGTATTTTCTGGGTGCTCACCTGGCATCCCGGTCAGTTGCCTGCCGTATATGTGCCGGAATACGGGCTGACCACCTTCAAGGTCTTTGTTGAATATGCCTTGTGCCTGGCCAATCTGGCGATTGCGGTGACCTTCTGGGGCGCAGGCCAGCGCACCGGGCGCTCGCGTGGTTTTTGGCTGGCGGGTGCATGCTTCGTGATGGCACTGGGCGAAGTTGCATTTGCCAGCTATCACGCCCCCGAAGATTCTCTCAATGTGCTGGGGCATGTGTTCAAGGTGCTGGCTGACTGGCTCATCTTCCGTGCTGTCTTTGCCATCAATATCCGCCAACCCTATGATTTGGTGAGGCGTGCAGAAGCTTCCTTGCGCGACCGCGACGTTCAATTGGCTGCGCTGGCCAGAAATATCCCGAACGGACTTCTTTTCCAGTTGGAGCGCGATCAGCAAGGTCAGCACCGTTTTGTCTATGTGAGCGATGCGGTGCACCGAGAGGGTAGCCTGAACATGGCGGATGTCCTTCGCGATCCCATGCTTTTGTATGGCCGCCTTTTGCCTGAGGATCTGGCTTTGTTACGGGCGGCAGAGACAGCATCAGCGAGCTCGATGTCCGTGTTGGATGTGGTGGTGCGCATGCCTGGCAAGCAGGGCGAGATGCGCTGGCTGCGGATCTGTTCGGCCCCCAGGCGGCTCGAGGATGGGCGGGTCATGTGGGACGGACTGGTGCTGGACATCACCCGCGAGAAGCGCGATGAGCAGGCTCAGCGCAGCCATGAGGCCGTGTTGCGCACCATGGTCGACAACATGCCTTTCGAGGCCTGGGTGCGAGACGAGCAAGAGCGTCTGGTGCTTGAAAACCCGGCCCGTGTCGCGCATTTCGGCTCCCAGTTGGGCCTCGTACCCGCCCAGTGTACCGATCGGCCTGAGGAGCAGGCGCGATG
>RXJO01000460.1 GCA_003987795.1 Curvibacter sp. | reverse complement strand
GCTTTGTTGCTTCATGAGTGTGATCGTCTCAGTCCTTCACTGAGCTTGCAAGCACAGCGACGCGACATTTGTGCAGACCATCCCTAGGGCGACTCTGCGAAACCCCTGGCTCCCGATTCAAATTTGGGCTTGAACTTTGTGCAAGATTTTGCACATTAACCAGATCACGCTTGGTCTTGACCCACAGCCCAAGAGGACATGTGCAGAAGGTGCTGGATCAATACAGCGAGAAGTACACGGCCTGTATAGGCAGCTCGAACTGCCTGTCCATTTGAATCGGCACCACTCAGCCCTTTAGGCTATTGATCATATTGCCGGTCTCAATATATTCTTCCATGGCCCACTGGAGAGCGATCTGGGTTCTCACGGAATTTTCGGAATATGCAGCTCGTTCGAGGTCCATATCGACGCTGCTCCCGTCCATTGCGGGCTGCAATTGAGTCCGATAATCCAAATCGACTGTGGATCGAAGGGGCGTAGCGATGTGCTCTGCATTCGTCTGCTGCATAGGCATGACGAAACGGGTAGCATTAGCAAGCGCTTCGGAAAACCTGAAGTCGCGCGCTTTATAGCCGGGCGTATCTGCATTGGCGATATTGCTCGCCAACACGGTCATCCTCTGAGAGCGCAAGGCCAGCGCTGCATCCTCAAATCTGATTTCATCACCCATTGCTCGCCTTTTGATGTCGTGGTGAGAGCCAAGATAAGCGCTATGAAAAATCGGCCAACAAAGACCTGAAGAGGTAGCGCTCTCCCTGCGCCGCGAGGAATGTCTCGAAAGACCAGTCTAGATGTTTTCATCGAAACAGGTCTTTATTTTAGACCTCTGACGCAGAGATGAATTCTAGTTTATTGCGCAGAGTATGGGGATTACAAATAAGTAATTCCGCCGTAAGATCTCATGGGAATTTGTGTGGTATCTGAGCAGTCAGGTATGGTGGCTAGCTACGTCGACCAATGTAAAATTGGTCGCGCTGTTGAGTTTTTTAAACGCCCCGAGAATATGGGGCAAATATCTCGCCGCCGTGATAATAAGCGGAGATCTGCAAAAAGCGGCTGCGTTGCGAGCAAAGATTGCGCTGAGCAGTTGATTTCCACGCAGCAGTGACCCACTAATCCCAGGAGGGAGTTCGGACGAAAACTTGGGCTACCAAGAGGTAGTTCATGTATTCCTATGAAGACAGAATCCGAGCAGTTGCACTCTTCATCAAGCTGGCTATTCGAGTCAGGCCGCCATCAAGCAGTTGGGGTACCCCAACCAAGAACTCATTGAAAGGTTGGTATCGGAAGTATCAGCAGCGCCAGGACTTGCCTAAGTGTGGCTTATATGGACACCGCCCGGATTACAAGCGACGTGGATGCCCCCCGTGTCAGAATACCTGTCGTCTCCATAGATTCAGAATGGGGGCGCAGATGAGAGAACAATTTGGCTCGATACTGACAAGAATTCAAAGACCGAGCGGTAGCGCGCATGCTGCCACCGGAGAGCGCGCCACCGGAAGTGGTGTCGCGTGAGATAGGTGTGAGCGTGAGCACGCTGGAGAAGTGGCGCTCGCAGTGCCTGGGCAAGCCCGCTCAAGACAAGGTATGGACGGCCGCAGCGAGGCTGTAGGCCGTGATCGTCACAGCGGCGATGGACGAGGTCTCTTGCAACGCCTGGTGCCGAGAGAACGGTCTGTACGCGCATCAGCTGCAGCAGTGGAAGGACAGCGCCACCCAATCGCTGGCGGCGCCCGAAGAGACGCGGGCGAGCCCGTCGCAAACCCAGGCGGATCGCCGCCGCATCAAAGAGCTCGAGCGCGAGCTGCGGCGCAAGGAATCGGCTTTGGCGGAGGCAGCGGCACTGCTGGTACTTTAAAAAATGCGGCGGCGATCTTTCAAAGAATCGCGCAGGATCAGGACGAATGATCGGCCTGGAAGATCGCCAAGAACATGCCTGCAACATCGAAGCCGCCTGCCAGGCTGGCGCGCGGCTGACGGAGGCTTGCAAGGTCGTCGGCATTGCTGCGCGAACGCTGCAGTGCTGGAAGGCGCAGGACGGCCTCGTATCGGGCGATGGCAGGCCGGATGCGGTGCGGCCCGTCCCTGCGCACGCCCTCACCCCCGAGGAGCGCGAGCAGATCATGAGCGTGGCCAACGAGCCGCGCTTCGCTGACCTGCCGCCAGCGCGCATCGTGCCCATGCTGGCCGACGAAGGCCAGTACATCGCCAGCGAGTCCAGCTTCCAGCGCGTGCTGCGTGCACAGGGGCAAACGCGTCACCGCGGGCGCGCCAAAGCGCCACGCCAGAGCCGGCCACCCAGCACGCACGTGGCCACAGCGGAGCGGCAGTTGTGGAGTTGGGATATGACATATCTGCCTGCCCAGGTGGCGGGTCGCTGGTTCTACCTGTACCTGATCCTGGACGTATTCAGCCGCAAGATTGTGGGCTTCGAAGTTCACGACAGTGACGATGCCGACCATGCGGCGCGGCTGGTCCAAAGAACCGCGCTGGCGGAAGGCATCCACGCGGTGCCGCGCGAGGACAGGTCCGTGCTGCACGGGGACAACGGCGCCACGCTCAAGGCGACGACGGTGCTGGCAATGCTGCACTGGCTGGGCGTGAAGCCGTCGTACTCTAGGCCTCGTGTGAGCGACGACAACGCCTTCGTGGAGAGTCTGTTCAGGACAGCGAAATATCGACCTGAGTTCCCGACAAAGGGCTTCGCGGATCTGAAGGCGGCGCGTGAATGGGCGCATCGCTTCGTGCACTGGTACAACCACGAGCATCGTCACAGCGGTATCCGGTACGTGAGTCCGGCACAGCGCCATGCCGGCGAAGACGCCACGATCCTCAAAGCGCTTCACGAACTCTACGTCAAGGCAAGAGAACGCAATCCCGCTCGCTGGGCACGTGATACGCGCAACTGGTCGCCGATCGGCGCCGTGACCCTGAATCCGGAGCGAAAGGCTATTGTTCAAGCGCATGCAGGAGGACAACGAAAACAGCAAATAGCTGCTTAGTTCAGGCGACAGGTAACTTGACGCGCGCCGTTCGCTTCCCGCTGACCTGATGGCGGGTAAACGAGGCCCTAGGCCAAGCGAATGCTCATTGCAAACAAAAAAAAGAGCTGCTCCCAACCGGGGGGCAGCTCTTTATGCCGTGGTGCGATCCGTACCCAGGCCTACTTCACGACCTTGCCGTTCTCGAAGAGCTGACCGCCTAGGTATCGAAAGACCTTCGTGCTCAACCTGGCCGGTGGTTGCTTCGAGGCGGGTTCGAACGGTCCGGAGAAATCAGGCATTGCCACATTGACGCCACCTTTGTCGTCCAGCGTCGGATAGATGATGTCCGTGCAAGTCCCAAACTCTGGACTGACTCGAATTCCTGATGCCGAAATCGTCAGGAACAGGAACATCGCAGGGCATGCGCTTCCTCCATTGTTCTGCACCAAAACCACGTCTTGCTTGCCCATCTCGTAGTTGGCCACGATGCTCAGACCGTTGTTGCCTTCGATGGCCGGAACGATCGGCTTGCCTTTGAACAACAGCTGGTTGTCATCGGATCGAACGCTGATCACACCGAAGCGGGTCTTGACTGCCTTCTCATAGCCAAACGTCACAGTCTCCATCCCCGCGTCCCTGGCCGCAGTGATTTCGTACCAACCCGAGGGCGAGTCCTTGAACTTCAGGGCGGAGGTGTCATTCATCAACCTGGCACTGCCTTTAGGCACCTTGCAGAACAGGCCTGGAGCGCATTTTTGAAGAATGGTGCGGCCTGTAGGAGATTGCGTCTTGAAGGCATAGCCGATCAAGTCACCCGACTCGCCGCCGGTCGTGAACAGCGCCGAGTACATGGGCCCGACCTCCAGAACCCCTTCAATGCCTTGTGTCTGCGCGTGTGCCAACGCAGCCAGTCCAGAAACGACGAGTCCTGCGAGCCATTGTTTACGAATCATGTCTTCTTCCCTGTGATGTCCGATGTGGCCCAGGCGTTCGCCTGAGTCCATCAAAGTCCGTTCTTGCGCACGCAAGCCAGTGTGGCATTCGCCACATCCTCAAAGATCTCTGGCGGAGGCGCTTTGCGTTTGTCCTCGATGGCCATCATCTCTTCGATGGGATGCTTCTCCAGCATCTTGTCGATGGCGCACTTGCAGTTCTCTTCCGACACGTCGTTGGACATGCAGGCCTTGATCATGTGCTTTCGAGTGCGTGAGGCCTGGTCGGAGCAGCCCAGGGCCAAGGTCAGGGCAGCAATGCCCACCAGCGAGCCGGCCGCTCGCAACAGCGTGTTGTTCATGCTCATGAGAAATATCCAGTGAAGCCCAGCGCGTCATTGCCTAGGCGATGAGTCATCAGGGGCGGCGCGCCACTTACTCCTTCTTGGCCACCGTCGCCAGCCAATACACCACCAAGAGCCCAATACCCCAGACAAAGCCCAGGGCCCAGAAATAGGCCACAACCGAAAGAACAGTCAGGATGAGTCTGGCAAGCCAGGCCATGGAGGAGGGCGCTCGTGACGATCAGCTGTAGACCACCAGGGCAATGAAGGCCACCAGTACCAGCGCGCCAATAACCTTCCCAAGCCCCGGGAACATCACCGCAGGCCACACCACCCCTTGGCCCAGATTGAATGCGAAGCCGCGGTTGGAGGTGTCGCCGAAGAAGGTGCTGTAGATCGCAAACAGCAAACCGATTGCCAAATAGCCGAGCAAAAGCTTGTGCTTCAACTTCATGAGTCAAAGATCTCCCTAAACGTGCCGATGAACGAATCCGAGGCATGGCGAAGCTGGGCGCCGGCCGGATGTCATGCGGAGATTGCGGCTAGATATGAGAAGCAAACTCCGTAGATGCAAATGTATCAGAATCGGATGCTTGGGATGTGTCTGCAAAGCCATCAGGTCCCACCCGTTTGCCCGATCCCGACAACCTCCGTGAGGTGTTCGCGTATTGGGTGCGCCTGCTTCGGGTGCAAAAGGGCTGGTCGCAGGAGCGACTGGCGATGGAGTGTGAGTTGGATCGGACCTACGTATCCGCAGTTGAGCGATCGCGCTGGAACGTCTCGTTGTCCAACATCGAGCGACTGGCGCAGGCCCTAGATGTGGCGCCCTGGAGCTTGCTCAAACCTCCGGAACAAGCTGAGGTTGTGGTCAAGTCAGAAAGGCCGTCCTGAGTGCGGTGTGAACGTGCTCAGCAGGTAGACGATGTACAACCTTCATTGCACCAAGAAGCTGTTGGATCGCCTCAAGCGACCGATCGCCGCACCTACTGAAACTGATATCCGTCTGGGAAGCTGGTACGCCACGGTGTTGTTCTGGAAGCCTCAGATGGTCCTGGCTGTCAACGAAAGGACCGGGGTGACACAGGAGCGAATGAGGAGCACCTCAATGGTGCTTCTTTCAAGCCAGAAGAGGCTTGATCTTCCAAGACGACCCAATGCCGAACGAGGCCTTGCAATGAGGGCACTCCTCTGTGTGAAGGCTGATGACCCGATCGCAGTTCGGGCATTTGCCTTTCGGAGCTTTATCGTATTCGACCTTCGCGCGAGCTTCTGCCTCAAGTCGCCGAAGTCTTTCCTCTGCTTCGGGGTCGGGCCAATGGGGACCATTGGTAAGTCGAGTCGTGATTTCGGCCAACTCCGCAGCATCGATTTGCCCATGTTCATGTGCATTCTTTGCGATTGCGATTCGTGCATTACGCCAATCGGGATTGGATTGGCGAAGTCTCAGAAATACGTGAGACAGAGCTACACGTAGGGCACCAGGCTCCATGTCAGAGTAGTGCAGGTGAAGTTCACCAAAGTTCGTTTCGATGGAGATGAAAGTGTGGATCTTCGTTTTGGTTGTGAGCGCGTTCAGGATGGTCGCAACAGCAATTCCCTCTAAGGCGCCAGAGACACCAAAGCCACCCCCAACAAACCCTCCACCAGTGGTCACCGTTCCCGGACCAGTGATTAAGACATCGAGGAGTTCAAGGTAAGAGAATCGAGCAGACCGTCGTTGACCATGGATGGCGACACCTGCCGCTTCAAAGCGAATTGAGATTGACTCGCCGGCTTCACACGGGAAACCGATGCCGCCCAAGCATGTGATGTTCTCAAGTCTGACTTCACGATTTGTGTATTCGTTCATATTTAACATCTCCCCTTAGGCTAAATTTTCCTCCAGAATGGGCTCTGGAAGTCCAAGGTTGACTGGCCAAGTAGAGCCAATGCGACCTTTGAAATACTCGCTAGTCAGGCAGGTGAACCAATTTTTGTGATCCCTGATGTCCATTGACTGAACAACCGTGGACCAATACTGGATTGAATGAGCCTGGGTGCACAGGCGTCCGCAAAGCAAAAAAAGAATTACCGATCAGTGCCCAACCCAGCCAAAGCTGAGTCGGGTGATTGAGGCCATTCATGATGCGCAAATCGTCAGCGACGACCAAGCCAGAACGATCGCTGATCGCATGCCAGCGTCGATGCTAAGCCACCGATGTTTGCAATCTGCATCTGCCACACACGACAACCGCGCATTGAACCCAGATCCCCAAACCAGTGGCAGGCTAGAGTCGAGCATAAGCAAGTGCGTCGCCATCCCCGTGGCCCGATTGAGCTCAATGCCTGAGATCACCGACCAACAGTTCTTGGTTTCGGTCCGAAGCTGAATGATTCCGACACCACCGTTGTGAATCACGGTTTCCATGGCCTCCGCATCCAACCCGGTTCGGCCACGCTGGATCTCTACACCCAATGCTTGCCAGTCCCTGCGAGAAGCAGGCCGTCGGGCCAGCAGTGAAGTGGCCAAGCGCTCACACCACCCCAAACCGCCATCCTTACTGTCCTTCGGATGCGTCACAAGGCAGAACCCTGGCGAATCCTGGGTCGGCCCAAGACCCCGAACCTCAAAGCACGGAGCCCCATCAAACCTCAGCCCAGCACAGTAGACGTGCTCGACCTGGTGTGGCGTGGGGTCAGTACTCATCGGGCAACAAGACCGTCGTGCTGGAACGGTCCGCCTCCGTGATGACCCAGAACTTCTGCTGCATGACCTGGCCGTTGATGGTTCTTTCCACCTCGTAAGCAGAAAACACCCTCTGACCAGTGAGCACCGCCAGCTTGTTTTGCTCACGGTCATGCTCATCCAAATCTCCCCATTCCCCCCGCACATGCCTTGCCAGTAGGCGAAGCGGTGATAGCCGCATGGCGGTCAGCACCTGCAAAGCGCCAGGTGTTGCAAAGATCCGCCCCAAGTTAAAAAGAGGCAAAGAGGACGCTCGCCGTTCGGTGGCGTTATGGTCCTGGTTGTTGTTGATCGACATATCCATGATGTGATGACTCCGTGTGAATGCCTGCTGCCGCACTTCGTGCCTTCCTGCTCCCACCCGTTACCGCCCCCTTCATCCGTCAAACGCCCATGGCTGCGCATCGCGTAAGCGAAGCACAGCCAAGGCCGGTGACCTCAGAGAGTCCAGTGAGAAGTTGGGGAAAGAAGAAAGACCGAAGCACTGCCCGTGTCGAAACCGACGCGTTCGCAGGTGTTAAGAAAATTCCAGATCAGCGAGCCGATTCGTCGCTGACCCAGTTGTGATCAGACCGAGGCCTGTTGACCCAGATCGGTTTGCGTGGACTGGCTGCGCTCCAACCGTCGTCCCAGCTTGGCCGCCAGGGCTGAGCGGGCAGGGCGACCGGGGCGTTGATCCTGTCCGGGTGTCAGGTGTTCGGCCTGGTCAACCTGAGGTTCATTCCGAGGTTGATCCGGAGGCTCATCCTGTGGCGGAGCGAAGAACTCCTCCACGACGGCCGGCCCGTCCTCTTCCGACTCTTCGAACGCCCCCAGACTCAGTCCTTCACGCGCAGCAGCATCAAGCGCCACCTGGTCAAACCCCGTGGCCTGCCGGCGCTCCCAAGCGCTCTTGGCCTGCAGTACCGCCTCACTGGCCGTCATCCCCGACCTCACGGTCAGATCGACGTAGTAAATTGCAGCTCGCCGGGACAGCGTGGTCGACTTGCCCCGGAGCCGAAGCTCCAGAGGCATCGTCGACAACACCCCACCTGAGATTGCCTGGAAGTACTTCAATCGCGCAGCCAGCGTCCGAATGCTGTTGAACCCAGTGGTCCGGAACACGAAGCTACCCAGTTCGTCATGGTGGACATCTCCTTCTTGATCTTCCACGTCAATGCGAACATTCAGGCGCCCAAAGGGCTTGCACCCCCGGTCGCCACTCCACTCGCACGATTCAGGCGACGAGCAGGGGAGAGTTTGGACGCCGCTGCCTGTGGCGCGCCGACAGGTTTCTCCGTTGCCAACGCACACGGGCCGACCTGAGACTCGGTCAAACAAGGTGTACTGAGCCCGGAGGTTCAAGTCCGGGTCGTCAAACAGCAAGCGCACGGGAATGCTCCGGAGCTTGCTGCTTCCGGTGGGTGAGCCCTCTATGTGCTCCTCGGTACCGTCTTCACGTTCAGCTCGGCCCTTGTTTTTGCGCAGCGCTTCGTCCAAGGGATGGTTGACCCAGCTTCCGCGCATTTGCACCTGGCTGGTGATGGTGAATTCGTCATCCTTGGCAGGAAGACGCTTGCCGTGCTTCTCCACCACACGTCCGATGGAGATGCGGCCAATGATGGGCGGCGTCAATGCCAGTCCTTTGAGCATGGTGTGCTCCTTTCAAATTTGAGTTCCGAATTTCGGAGGTGGAAATGAACAAGGCCTGCCACTGGGCAGGCCTTTGTGTTGTCGGCACCATTCAGGTGTTGACCAAGAACCGTCGAGATCCAGGCTTGGTCAGGGCGTAGCGCTCTGCCAGGTCGGGTTGGTCTTTGAGCAGCCTTTCCGTGTCTAGGCCCTTGCCGTCCTTGCTGCGCTTCCAGCTGATGTCCCCGCTTTCAAACACCACACGGGAGGCATCTCCCATGCGTTGTTGAATGCGTTGTTTCAACTGAGCCTCCAAGGCGGTGTTCGTGGCCAGTACTTCACGCACCGCCACCAGGTCCGAGAACACCCCTGACATCTCCAAGTCTTCAGAGAGGTCCAAGGTGGCTCCCGAATCCCGGGGATACAGGCAGCGAAGCGCCAGATCAGCGGAGTCCGATCCATCAGCCGAAGGTTGTTTGTCCTCCTCGACCAAAGTCCAAAACTGCCGCTCCAACTCAATGAGTTGGGTGATCATGGTTTCATCGCGCTCGATACGATGGACTTGAAGCTCCTGGCCGCAGATCAGAACCGCCACGTCAGCGGCCTGCTTGCCGGTCACTGCGAGCTGGTGCATGACTTGAAGCTGGATGTACTCGGGCACCCCGTGTTTCCACAAACGGGCGCCATTGATGCCGGCTGTCTTGCATTCCAGGATTTGAACTCCAGGCGAGCCTACGACCTCGCGATCGAGGTTGGCCAACATCCAGGGGTGTTCCGGATGCTGCAGAACGGCATTCACCTTGCGAACCCGGTTGCCGGTGCGCTTGGTGTAGTGGGCCGCCACGATGGGCTCCAGAAGGGTGCCCCAGTACATGGGGCTGCTCTCATCGTTCGGATCGTCAAAGGGCAGGGCGCTTCCACGCCCGGTTTTGACCATCCAGAGTTCGAGCTGGGATTGGTAGGGGTTGAGTCCGACAGCCGCCCCAGCGTCGGAGCTGCCGATGCCACGCTGGCGAACGGCCAGCCATTGATCTCGGTTGAGATCGGCCGTCTTGATGAGCTTCAAGGCGGGACGAGGGCGAACAGGCTTGTTCACCAGTGCATGCGATGTCGCCATGGAAATCTCCAAAGTAGGTTGAAAGAAAAGACAAAGAACGAAGAAAGAACAAAGACCGACCAGCAACCCCACCCCAGAACGCAAAAAGCCCCGGTCCCGTCAAAGGGGCCGGGGCTATGCCGTCGTAGGCAGGGTTGAGGAATCGGAAGCGGAATGGGAAAGAGAACGCTGTCGCCAGTTCATGAGACCAGCTGCAATGCCTGATCCAGCGCACGCTGTTTGAGGTTGGCCCCTTGGCCGAACCAGGCACTGTCCAGGCGGTACTCCTGAGACCGGGCTCGACGCTCGTGGTCTACAAACTCGGTCACGGCGTTGAGCAGGCCCCAGGCCGTGCCCTGGGCTGCAGCCAACTCCGCACCGCGGCCTTGACCGTCGTACAGGGCTTGAACCTTCTTCAGAGCCCGTTCGTTGATCAAGCCACCGCTTGGATCGGTGTGCCCGTCCGTATTGCAAAGTACCTTCAGGAAGTAGTTCATGGACTCGTGGGTCTTCACCTTGCGCTCGGAGAGCGTCTTCATGCGGTACATGAAGCTGTCCCACTGCGACACGGCAATGCCGAGCTGCTTCTTGACGGCTTGCGCGTCAAAGCTCGTGCTGTGGGGCACCTTGATGGCGCTGGTGGCGCCGTTCAGTGCAATGGTCAAGGTGTTGTTGCAGACCACCCGAATCGTGGTCGGTGTGGCTGTCGTGGCCAAGGTGCCGTCGCAGGAGGTGGCCAACAGCAGGTAGCCGTTGACCACATCAGAGCCCTTCAAGGCAGTTGATTTGCCCGTCTTGGCCAAAGCCCAGAACTTGCGGCCTTCCTTCAAGACGCCGGCGGTTTCCAGCTCGAAGCCAGACACCTCGGTCAGGTCCCGGTAGAACTCCAGAACCTCCTTGGGTTGGACGACCTGGTAGCGGTTGCCGACCACGGCCAGGGCCGCCTTGGTGTCGGATCGGTAGAGAACCTTCTGGTCCTCAAACGACATGATGGAACCGAGAGCTCCGACCTGGTCAGCCAGGTAGCGAACCGGTGTGGAGCAGATCGACCAGTCCATACCGGCCTGTTGAGCCCAGACCTCGATAGATTGCTTGGGAGGCAGAGCGTTGCCCAAATCGTGCCAGGGAGCGGCACCAACATAGGCCATGGATTGAAGCAGATGAGCCATGGGGAAATCCTTTCGAATGAATGAAACGAGGATGAGAAAGAGGAAGCAGAAAAAAGCCAAGGAACGGCGCGAAATCACTCCCAGCAGAAGCAGCGCTTCAAGCCGAGAAGGTGTTACCGCAGTCGCGGCACTTGAGGTTGTCGAGCAGGTTCTGGTCGACGTGGGAACCGACGGCGGTGCCAACTTCGCAGCCGAGGGCACCACCGAATAGCGCTCCCAGCAGAGCGCCGGCCATGGTTCCAACAGCAGATCCGGCAGGACCGGCAAATGCGCCAACGACAGCACCAGCCTTGGCGCCACGCCAGGCACCGGCTGCGCCACTGGCGGCGCCGGCAGCAGTACCCAGGACACCACCGGTGGTCTTGCCGATGTCGCGAGTTTCGATATGGGTGGAATTGCAATGAGGACAGGTAGTCATGGGGAAGATCTCCAAAAAATGGGTTGAGGAAGGAGTCGAGGAATGAGGGGAAGGAAATGGACGTGGAGGCCGCGAAGCCACAGGCTTTCAAAGCAGCCCCTGTTCTGCGAAGCTCAGTGCCCGGGTTCGGGTCACGATGAAGTGATCGAGAACGCGGACATCAACCAGTGCCAGGGCCGTTTGCAAGGTGGAGGTCAGTGCCCGATCGGCAGTCGATGCATCTGCCGAACCACTGGGGTGGTTGTGAGCCAGGATGACGGCGGCGGCATTTCTGGCCAGGCTCTCGATAACGATTTCTCGTGGGTAAACCGAGGTCTGTGTCAGGGAGCCCCGGAACATTTCCAGGACGTCGAGAACCTGGTGCTGGGAATCCAGAAAGACCACCACGAAAACCTCGTGGGGTTTGTCGGCGAGGAGGAGTTGCAGGTAGTCGCGGACCGCGACTGGGCTGCTGAGGTAACAGGACTGGCGGATTTCTCCGGCGAGAAGTGCCAATGCCTGGGAGACCAGGGGAGGGCGGGCGTAGGCGTTGATCGGGGCGTTGATGGGGTTGGGTGAAATTGACAGAGTGTTCAAGGTGGGATCTCCAAAAGGAAAAGGCCCCGGTGCGGGAAGCACGCGGGGCCCGGGTTGAATGAAGGAATGAATTGGGTGGGTTGCAGCAATGCCTAGACGGCATAAAGCCCGGTCACCTGTGGGTGAGCCGGGCTTCATAGGGACGTGGGTGGTCAGGAGGCCGTCGGAATCAAGACCTTTTGTCTTGGTTCACAGTCGTCATATGTGACTGAAAATGTTTGGAGTCAAGTCTCCGTCCGGCTTTGATGGCTGCTTCTGACTGATATGAACCATCCACGTACGGATGCATAAGTTGCACGAATCCATCAAAAGCGGGCATCGAATGCAGTGGGCACCAAGTTGCGTCGGCGATCTTGTGCCTGGCAAGAAGTAGCTCAGGGTATCGCTCATCAAGAACAATATGATGGTAGCTGGTGAATTTGACAGCCTGGAAAAAATTACTCGCGAACTCATCATCAATGAATCGATTCTCTAGTTTTGAGCACGTCCCAACCGAGACCCGGCGGATTTTGCGAGATCGCTTTGCGAGTAAGCTGCGTGTTGTCCCGTGGTCTCGGTTTATCGATCCAGACCGAGAAGTGACATCGGACGATTTGGTGCTCCGGTTACTGGCTGATTTGAGGATTTCTTCAAATGCAGATTGGTCTCTGGCAGAGGCCGCTTATGTCGATGCACAACCGAGCGCAAATGAACCGGCAGACCTCCAAGCGGTAGCCGATCTTGGCTGGTTACGTCGTATTTGGGGTCGTGTTGAAATTGAACTTGATCTCCGCGTGGCTATACGGCAGGCTCCGGCAGGTGTAATGGATGCCCTCAAGCTACTCCTGTCGGCTCTTGACGAGTGGCGCTACGATACAGGCGGTGGCGTTCGCGAGGTCCCTGAGTTGCGCAAGTTGGTCGAGGCGATTGAGGTTGCAGCCAACAATTCACACGAGATCTTGGCGCGAACGCCTGAATGGGTTGCCGCAAGGCTTTGGGAAAGGACCTTGGCACAAGAGACAACTGCGGATAGCGCTCTTCGTCGATGGATGGACTTGTGGCGCTTCTTGGATTCCCCGTCAATCGTTCCAAGGGCGGCTTGGGGCGGGCCGGACGCCAAGACATTTCGAGAGGCTGCATTTCGAGTGCTCACGACTGAGCAAAGTTTGGGCGGATGGGCCGAAACGCGCGATCTCTACGTGTCGCATCCCGGACGATTGCATAGACTCCAAACGCTATCCACTCTTCATGGCCCGAGCTGTTTTGAAGGAGTTGATAGAGTCCTTGCAATCTATCCA
>RXJO01000503.1 GCA_003987795.1 Curvibacter sp. | reverse complement strand
TCGGCGGTTGACCCAAATAAGCGATGTTCATCGAGGAACAACCCCATGAGTGACACCCCAGTCGACACCCAGCGGATCGACTCCAGCAAGAGGACGTGGCTGATCGCCTCAACCTGTGCTGGTGCTGTGGGCGGCGTTGCAACCGCCGTTCCCTTCGTGAGTACTTTGTCTCCTTCCGAAAAGGCCAAGGCGGCGGGTGCCGCTGTGGAGGTGGATATTTCCAACCTCAAGCCCGGCGAGAAGATCACCGCCGAGTGGCGGGGCAAGCCCGTGTGGATCGTGAAGCGCACACCCGAGATGGTGGCTGAACTCGCCAAGCTGGATTCCCAACTGGCAGATCCCAAGTCGGAGCGCCATCCTGACGAGTTCACGCCTGAGTACGCGCGCAACACGACCCGGTCGATCAAGCCCGAGGTTCTGGTGGTGGTGGGCATCTGCACCCACCTGGGTTGTTCGCCTTCCGACAAGTTCACCCCGGGTCCGCAGCCCTCGCTGCCCGACAACTGGGAGGGCGGCTTCCTCTGCCCCTGCCACGGCTCCACCTTTGACCTGGCCGGGCGCGTGTTCAAGAACAAGCCGGCGCCGGACAACCTGCCAGTGCCTCCCCACATGTACCTGTCCGATACGCGTCTGCTGATCGGCGAAGACAAGAAGGCTTGAGGGAACACATCATGGCTGAATACAAGGAAATCTCCCCCAACGCCTCGGCAGGCGAGAAGCTGCTGAACTGGGTCGACAACCGCTTTCCGGCGTCCAAGCTGTACAAGGAGCACCTCTCCGAGTACTACGCGCCCAAGAACTTCAACTTCTGGTACTTCTTCGGCTCGCTGGCCATGCTGGTGCTGGTGATCCAGATCGTGACCGGCATCTTCCTGGTCATGCACTACAAGCCGGATGCCACCCTGGCGTTCGCCTCGGTCGAATACATCATGCGCGACGTGCCCTGGGGTTGGCTGGTCCGCTACATGCACTCCACGGGCGCTTCGGCCTTCTTCATCGTGGTCTATCTCCACATGTTCCGTGGGCTGCTGTACGGGTCTTACCGCAAACCGCGCGAACTGGTCTGGATCTTTGGTTGTGCCATCTTCCTGTGCCTGATGGCCGAGGCTTTCATGGGCTATCTGTTGCCCTGGGGCCAGATGTCCTATTGGGGCGCCCAGGTGATCGTGAACCTGTTCTCTGCCATTCCTTTCGTCGGCCCTGATCTGGCTTTGCTGATCCGTGGTGACTACGTGGTGTCTGATGCCACGCTGAACCGCTTCTTCAGCTTCCACGTGATCGCCGTTCCTCTGGTGCTGCTGGGCCTGGTGGCGGCTCACATCATCGCCCTGCACGAAGTGGGTTCGAACAACCCCGATGGCGTTGAAATCAAGGGCCCCAAGGCGCCGCGTGATGCCAATGGGCACCCGCTGGATGGCATTCCTTTCCATCCCTACTACACCGTCCATGACATCCTGGGCGTGAGCGTCTTCCTGATGGTCTTCACGGCGGTCATCTTCTTCGCTCCTGAAGCGGGTGGGTACTTCCTCGAGTACAACAACTTCATCCCGGCCGATCCGTTCAAGACCCCGAATCACATTGCTCCGGTCTGGTACTTCACGCCCTTCTACTCGATGCTGCGTGCCATCACCAGCGAGATGATGTATGCGCTGATCGCCTGCGTGGCGGCGGGTGCCTTCTTCGGTGCGGTCAAATCCAAGCTGCCGGCCTTCCTGAAGGCGGGCGTCGTGGGCGCGGCCGTGGTGGTCATCGCCCTGATGCTGTCCATCGATGCGAAGTTCTGGGGTGTGGTGGTCATGGGTGGTGCTGTGGTCATCCTGTTCTTCCTGCCTTGGCTGGATCACAGCCCTGTCAAGTCCATCCGCTATCGCCCGAGCTGGCACAAGTACCTGTACGCCGTCTTCGTGGTGGTGTTCGTGGTGTTGGCTTATCTGGGTGTGCAACCGCCCTCGCCGATTGGTGAGCGTGTGTCCCAGGTCGGTACTCTGTTCTACTTCGGCTTCTTCCTGTTGATGCCCTGGTGGAGTCAGATCGGTGAGACCAAGCCGGTTCCCGATCGCGTGACCTTTGCTGCCCATTGATTTGCTGGAGAGAAAAACAATGAAAAAGCTTGCAAACCTGGGTTTCACCCGCCAGCTGATCGTGGGCCTGGCCATGGCTGTCGGCCTGATTGCCGGCGTTCAGGCCAATGAGGGTGGTGTGGCTTGGGACAAGGCGCCCAACAAGACCAACGACCTGGCTGCCTTGCAGAACGGTGCCAAGATCTTCGTCAACTACTGCCTCAACTGCCACTCGGCAGCCTTCATGCGCTACAACCGCCTGAAGGACATCGGCCTGACCGAGCAGCAGATCAAGGACAACCTGCTGTTCACGACCGAAAAGGTCGGCGACACCATGAAGGCCGCGATCGATCCGAAGCAGGCCAAGGAATGGTTCGGTGCCAATCCGCCGGATCTGACGGTGATCGCCCGTTCGCGTGCAGGTCATGGTGGCACGGGGGCTGACTACCTCTACACCTACATGCGCACTTTCTACCGTGACGAGACCAAGGCCACGGGCTGGAACAACCTGGTGTTCCCGAGCGTTGGCATGCCTCATGTGCTCTGGGAATTGCAGGGTGCGCGCCGCCCGGTTTACGAAGAGACCGAAGAGCATGGTCACAAGGTCGAGGTCTTCAAGGGCTGGGAACAGCTGACTCCGGGTACCATGACGCCCCTGCAATATGATCAGGCCGTGGGGGATCTTGTGGCCTATCTGCAGTGGATGGGCGAGCCGGCGCAAAATACGCGTGTCCGCGTGGGCGTGGGTGTTTTGATCTTCCTGGCTTTCTTCACCTTGATTGCCTGGCGCCTGAACGCCGCTTACTGGAAAGACGTCAAGTAATTCCGTCACCTGCCTGATCGACTGCGTCGATCAGGCCCGCAGAGTGGGTCCGCCTTGGGCGCCCCACTCTTTTTGATTTTGAGGAGCCGTTACCATGATGGTGTTGTACTCGGGGACCACATGTCCCTTTTCCCACCGCTGCCGCTTTGTCTTGTTTGAAAAAGGCATGGACTTTGAGATCCGCGACGTGGATCTCTACAACAAGCCGGAAGACATCAATGTGATGAACCCCTACGGTCAGGTGCCCATCCTGGTCGAGCGGGATCTGATCCTGTACGAGTCGAACATCATCAACGAGTACATCGACGAGCGCTTCCCTCATCCGCAACTGATGCCCGGCGACCCGGTGGATCGGGCGCGTGTCCGTCTGTTCCTGCTGAATTTCGAAAAGGAACTGTTCGTGCACGTCAGCGCGCTGGAGTCGCGACTGACCAAGGGCAATGAAAAGGCTCTGGAGAAGGCTCGCGCCCACATCCGTGACCGCCTCACCCAACTCGCGCCCGTGTTCCTGAAGAACAAGTACATGCTGGGTGAAAACTTCTCCATGCTGGATGTGGCGATTGCACCGCTGCTGTGGCGTCTGGACTACTACGGCATCGAACTGAGCAAGAACGCGGCTCCGCTGCTCAAGTACGCCGAGCGCATCTTCTCTCGGCCTGCCTACATCGAGGCACTCACGCCGTCCGAAAAGGTCATGCGCAAGTAAGCGTCACGTCTGCGAAAGAACGCCATGAATGCCCAGGAGTCCCCGTCCACCCGTCCCTACCTGATCCGAGCGCTTTACGAATGGTGCACGGACAACGGGTTCACACCCTATGTGGCTGTCGCCGTGGATGAGTCTGTTCAGGTGCCGCGTGAGTTCGTCAAGGATGGCGAGATCGTGCTCAATGTCAGCTATGACGCCACGAGTGGTCTCAACATCGGCAACGATTTCATCGCATTCAAGGCGCGCTTCGGTGGCGTTCCGCGCGAGATCCTGGTGCCGATCGAGCGTGTGATGGCCATCTATGCCCGAGAAAATGGTCAGGGCATGGCGTTCCCGATCTCGGATGCGGCCCCTGAGCCCAAGTCCGAGCCCACGCTTTCCGAAGTCGCGGCGGACGAGCGGGTGATGCAGTTGGTGTCTGTGGACGATGCCTCGCCTTCGTCCACTCAGACACCCCCTGAGCCTCCCAAGCCCGCATCGCCTGCCGGCGGCGCCCGGCCGGCATTGAAGCGAATTAAGTAGGCTTTTTCGTTTGTCCCTGGGTTTCGGGCAGTTAGAATCCTGCCCGTGCCCTCAGGGGTCAGCCGGTTTAGCTCAGTTGGTAGAGCACCCGCCTTGTAAGCGGTAGGTCGTCAGTTCGAATCCGACAACCGGCACCATCTTCTTCCCATCGCCTCGCCCATTCAACGGTTCGTTGTTTGAACCTTGAGGCGGATTGCGGTAACCTCCCACCCCCGACTTCTCAGATGCGCCTGCAGGGCAGGCAGCAGTTGTTTGAGCTTGGCTGCGGCCGCATTGGACTCGACCAGCAGACACCAGGTCGGCCCATCGATGGGGCCGGCCTTGATGGCCGGTCTGAGAAGAGGAGGGATCAGGGGTTCGACCGCCTTCAGGCGCAACGACGAATCCCGAACCAGTTCTGACAATCGAGCCAGGGTGGGTGACTCCATCGACGCCTGGGCGAGGGTCACTGCTTGATGTCGACGGTTCATGTGGGGACCTGGTTTGCTGAAGAGGTACTGAATTGCAACTGATTATCACGGATGCCTGGTTGGCCAAGAGCCGGGCCCTGCACCTCAGCGGTTGGCATCTGCTGGTGGCCACACTGCTGGCATCACTGACGCTGATGTTGTTCGCTGCAGGCCTTTATCACTGGGTCTTCCTCAAGGGGGCGCGCGAAGGTTGGCCGGTCATCGGTTCGGTGGTCAAGTTGATCGTGAAGGACGAAAACGAACAGCGCGACCGCTACCTGCGCGAGAACCTGGATGTCATGGCGCGCCGGGTGGGAGAGATGCAGGCCAGGATGATGCAACTCGAATCCCTGGGCGAGCGGGTGTCGGGTCTGGCGGGCGTCAATGCCGACCTGAAGGCGACACCAGGGCGGGGCGGGGCGCTTGTGGCTGCCCGGCCCATGACGTTTGAAGAACTCCAGGCCACCTTGGATGATCTCGAGCGTGTCGCAGACCAGCGGGTCGATCTGATGACGGTGATCGAATCGCGTCTGTTCGACCAGAAAATCCGCAAGATGATGGTGCCCACCCAGACGCCGGTTCCCGGGCGCCCGCTGGGCTCTGGCTTTGGGTGGCGCATCGATCCGATCACCGGCAGCTCGGCCTTGCACACCGGCCAGGACTACCAGGCCGATGTCGGCACTCCGATCCTGGCGGCGGCTGGTGGCGTTGTCGTCACCCAGACCTATCACCCTGAATATGGTCAGATGATCGAGATTGATCATGGGAACGATCTGATCACGCGCTATGCCCACGCTTCCAAGGTGTTTGTACACAAGGGCGATCTGATCAAGCGTGGCCAGCGCATTGCCGAGGTCGGCACGACGGGCCGATCCACCGGGCCCCATCTGCACTTCGAGTTGCTGGTACAAGGTGTGCCACAGGATCCGAATCGCTTTTTGCGCGCCGGATCCAATGCATCAAGCACCTTGGCCGAACGCCGCAGTGCAGTCACGGCGCAGTAGGGACCAAAAGGTAGAATCTGTATCTTGTGCCGTTGAACTGGCTTGTTGCGTTATTGCTCGAGCGCTTGCAATCCGGAAAGTCGGCTCCACCTGAATCCAGCTTTGTTTTAGGGATTTTGGTCGCTCTGTCATGGCGTCAAGCAGGCAGGGCGGTCTTGTTTTCATGGCCACTAACTTCCTCACCAAAATTTTCGGCAGCCGCAACGACCGGCTTCTGCGTCAGTACCGCAAGACGGTGGATCGCATCAATGCGATGGAGCCTGAGTACGAAAAGTTGTCGGACGAGGCGCTGCGGGCCAAGACTGACGAGTTCCGGGAGCGTGTGAGCAAGGGCGAGAGTCTGGACGCCATCCTGCCCGAGGCCTTTGCTGTGGTCCGGGAAGGTTCCAAGCGGGTCATGCGCATGCGCCACTTTGATGTGCAATTGCTGGGTGGCATGGCGCTGCACAACGGCAAGATTGCCGAAATGCGGACCGGCGAGGGCAAGACGCTGACGGCGACACTGGCGGTCTACCTGAACGCGCTGTCCGGCAGGGGCGTGCACGTGGTCACGGTCAACGATTACCTGGCATCCCGAGACGCCGCCAACATGGGGCGCCTCTACAACTTCCTGGGCATGACCGTGGGGGTCAACCTGCCGCAGATGCCGCGCCCCGAGAAGCAGGCCGCCTACGCCTCAGACATCACCTACGGCACCAACAACGAATACGGCTTTGACTACCTGCGCGACAACATGGTCTACGAGACCACGGATCGTGTGCAACGTGGTCTCAACTATGCCATCGTGGACGAGGTCGACTCCATCCTGATCGACGAGGCGCGCACCCCTCTGATCATCAGCGGTCAGGCCGATGACCACACGGCTCAGTACATCGCAATCAACCGGGTGGTGCCATTGCTGGTCCGCCAAGAGGGTGAGGCGGATCCTCGCACGGGTGAGGGTGTGACGAAACCGGGTGATTTCACGGTCGACGAGAAGACTCACCAGGTGGTCCTGACCGAGCAAGGTCATGAAAACGCCGAACGCATTCTGTACAGCGCCGGGCTTTTGCCTGAAGGGGCGTCCTTGTACGACCCGGCCAACATTTCGCTGATGCATCATCTGTATGCGGCGCTGCGGGCCAATCACCTCTACCACCGCGACCAGCACTACGTGGTGCAAGAAGGCGAGATCGTCATCGTCGACGAGTTCACCGGGCGCCTGATGTCGGGTCGCCGCTGGAGCGACGGCTTGCATCAGGCGGTCGAAGCCAAGGAAGGCGTGGCCATCCAGGCTGAAAATCAGACCCTGGCATCGATTACGTTCCAGAACTATTTCCGTCTGTACAACAAGTTGTCCGGCATGACCGGCACGGCCGATACCGAGGCTTACGAGTTCCAGGAGATCTATGGTCTGGAGACCATGGTCATTCCGCCGAACAAGCCCAGCCGCCGCGACGACCAACTCGACCGGGTCTACAAGACCACCAAGGAAAAATACGACGCTGCGGTCAAGGACATCCGCGATTGCTACGAGCGCGGTCAGCCTGTGCTGGTGGGTACCACGTCGATCGAGAACTCCGAGCTGATCTCCCAGCTGCTCGACCGCGAGAAGTTGCCGCACCAAGTGCTCAATGCCAAGCAGCACGCACGTGAGGCCGATATCGTGGCCCAGGCCGGCCGCTCGAAGATGATCACCATCGCCACCAACATGGCGGGCCGTGGCACGGACATCGTGCTCGGTGGCAACATCGAAAAGGCCCTGGCCGAAGTCGAGGCGGATGAATCGCTGGACGAGGCACAGCGCGAACAGAAGATCGCCAAGTTGCGTGAAGACTGGCAGCGCGATCACGAAGCCGTCAAGCAGCAGGGTGGCCTGCGCATCATCGCCACCGAGCGCCACGAGTCGCGCCGCATCGACAACCAGCTTCGCGGCCGTTCGGGTCGCCAGGGGGACCCGGGCTCTTCGCGTTTCTACCTGAGCCTCGACGATCAACTGATGCGCATCTTCGCGGGCGACCGCGTCAAGGCGATCATGGATCGTCTCAAGATGCCTGAGGGCGAAGCCATCGAAGCTGGCATCGTCACACGCAGCATCGAGTCGGCCCAGCGCAAGGTGGAGGCACGCAACTTCGACATTCGCAAGCAGTTGCTCGAGTATGACGATGTGTCCAATGACCAGCGCAAGGTGATCTACCAGCAGCGCAACGACATCCTCGATGCGGGCAATCTTGAAGCTCAGATTGCCAGCCTGCGCGAAGGCTGCTTTGATGACCTCGTCCGGGCTTATGTGCCGGCCGAGTCGGTGGAGGAGCAATGGAACCTGCCGGGCCTGCAGCGGGTGCTGAAGGATGAATGGCAGATCGATGTCGATCTTCAATCCCTGGTCGAGAAATCCAGTGCCATCACTGACGACGACATTCTTGAAGCCGTGCAAAAGGCGGCCACCGAGGTGTTCCAGGCCAAGGTCGATCTGGTCGGGGGCGAGAGCTTCACCCAGTTTGAGCGCGTGGTTCTCTTGCAGACCATCGACAGCCATTGGCGTGAGCATCTGAGCTCGCTGGATCATCTGCGCCAGGGCATTCACCTGCGTGGCTATGCCCAGAAGCAGCCCAAACAAGAGTACAAGCGCGAGGCCTTCGAACTGTTCGGCCAGATGCTGGACTCGGTCAAGAACGAGGTCACCCGTCTGCTGATGACCGTCCGCCTGCAATCGGACGATCAGGCTGGCGAAGCCGCCCAGGCGCTGGAAGCGCGGGCGGAACACATTTCCAATGTGACCTACACGGCGCCGACCGAAACGGGCGAGGCCGAGACGGTGGCCGATCAGTCGGGTACCCCCTTGTCCGCCGATGCCCTGTTGCGTGTGGGACGCAACGACCCTTGCCCCTGCGGAAGTGGCAAGAAGTTCAAGCAGTGTCACGGCAAGTTGGCCTGAGCCCTGCACACTCCTGACACGGGCCACGGCCCGTGTTGTTCATTCGGGGCCCGTCGGCGCGTGACAATCCAACGCCGGCCAGGGCCTGTATTTTGAAAGTCGACCATGCCCGTTCATCTTTCTGCTCCGCTTCCTCATGAGATTTTTCCGGTTCCCGGCGTGCGCATCGGCGTGGCCGAGGCTGGTGTGCGCAAGGCCAACCGCAAAGACCTGACCGTGTTCTTGCTGGATGAGGGCGCCAGCGTTGCGAGTGTGTTCACCCAGAACCGCTTCTGTGCAGCCCCGGTGCAAGTCAGCCGTGAGCACCTGAGCCGCGGGGCTGGTGTTCGTGCCATGGTGATCAACACCGGCAATGCCAATGCCGGTACCGGCGAGGATGGCCTGGTGCGTGCCCGCGCCACCTGCATTGCCCTGGCGCGTCAGCTGACTTTGTCGCCCGAACAGATCCTGCCCTTCTCGACCGGCGTGATCATGGAGCCCCTGCCGGTCGATCGCATCGAGGCCGGCTTGCCGGCCGCCCTGGCGGATGCCCGTGAAGACCACTGGGCGCGTGCGGCCGAGGGCATCATGACCACGGACACCGTCCCCAAGGCTTTCAGCCGTCGCGTCACCTTGTCTGGCGTACCGGTGACGATCTCCGGCATCAGCAAGGGGGCCGGGATGATCCGTCCGAACATGGCCACCATGCTGGGCTTTCTGGCGACAGATGCCGCGCTGGACCCGGCTCTGCTGCAGTCTTTGGTGCGAGACCTGGCTGAGGGCTCATTCAACCGTGTCACCATCGATGGCGACACCTCCACCAACGATTCATTCGTACTGATGGCCACCCACAAGGCCGGCAACCCGTTGATCCAGTCGCTGGATTCGGGTGACGGCGCCTTGCTCAAGGCGGCCTTGCTCGAGGTGGCGCAACAGTTGGCCCAGGCCATTGTGCGCGACGGCGAAGGTGCGACCAAGTTCATCACAGTGCGTGTTGAGGGCGGCAAGACTGCAGAAGAGTGTCGCCTGGTGGCCTATGCCATTGCCCATTCGCCCTTGGTCAAGACCGCCTTCTACGCCAGCGACCCCAACCTGGGCCGCATCCTGGCCGCCGTCGGTTATGCCGGCATTGCCGATCTCGATCAGACCGGCATCGATCTGTACCTGGACGATGTGCATGTGGCCGTCCAGGGCGGGCGCAATCCGGCCTACCGCGAAGAAGACGGCCAGCGTGTGATGAAGCAGAGCGAAATCACCGTGCGCGTGGTGCTGGGTCGTGGCGAGGCCGCAGACACGGTGTGGACCTGCGATCTGAGCCACGACTACGTGAGCATCAACGCCGACTATCGATCCTGAGCCTCTGACGCACCGTCCATGAACGAGAAATTTGAACACCTGATGCTGCGTGCTGAGCAGTTGATCGCGCGCATTGAATCCGTGTTGCCCCAGCCGCTGTCGGCACCGTCCGACTGGAACGCCTCGATCGCCTGGCGGTACCGTCGACGGGGTTCAGGTCATGGTGTGCTCGAGCCCGTGCGGCATGTGGCGGTGATGAAGCTGGACGATCTGAAAGAGATCGAACCCCAGAAGGAAAAGATCCAGCGCAACACTCAGCAGTTCGTGCGTGGCCTGCCGGCCAACAACGTGCTGCTGACGGGGGCGCGTGGGACGGGCAAGTCATCGCTGATCAAAGCCTGCCTGAATGAGTACGCCCCCGAGGGTCTGCGTCTGATCGAAGTCGACAAGGCGGATCTGACCGATCTGCCCGACATCGTCGATGTGGTCTCTTCGCGCGCCGAGAAGTTCGTCATCTTTTGCGATGACCTCAGCTTTGAAGAGGGAGAGGCGGGCTACAAGGCCTTGAAGTCGATTCTGGATGGGTCGGTGGCCGCGGCTACACCCAATGTGCTGATCTATGCCACCAGCAACCGGCGTCATCTCTTGCCCGAGTACATGACCGAGAACCTCACGTACACCCACACCGAAGACGGTGAGGTGCATCCGGGTGAGGTGGTCGAGGAGAAGATTTCGCTGTCCGAGCGTTTTGGACTCTGGGTCAGCTTCTATCCCTTTTCTCAGGACGAATACCTGACCATCGTCGGCCAGTGGTTGAGTTCCTTCGGCGTGTCTGACGCTGCGCGCGAGGCTGCACGGCCTGAAGCCCTGGTCTGGGCCCTGGAGCGAGGATCTCGCAGCGGCCGGGTGGCCTATCAGTTTGCGCGCGATTTTGCGGGGCGCACCCATGGCTGAGCGTCAGCACACCGAAGTCGCCGTCGGCATCCTGATCCGGGCCGATGGTGCCTTGTTGCTGAGTTCCCGTCCTGAAGGCAAGCCTTATGCCGGCTACTGGGAGTTCCCGGGGGGCAAGCTCGAAGCCGGTGAAACGGTGGAGCAGGCATTGCGTCGTGAGCTCGAGGAAGAGTTGGGCGTGGTGATCGGCGCTGCAGAGGCCTGGAAAGTCACCGAGCACGACTACCCGCACGCGCTGGTCCGTCTGCACTGGTGCAAGGTGCATGCGTGGCAGGGTGAATTTGAAATGCGCGAAGGCCAGAGCATGGCATGGCAGCAATTCCCTCTGACCGTCTCCCCAGTCTTGCCTGGGGCCTTCCCAGTGCTCGATTGGTTGGCGGCCGAACGACATCACACCGGCCCGGTGGTCAGCGTCGCCGCCCTCGGTTGACGCCGGCCCTTGGCTGAGCTCACTGCAAGCGAGGATCGCCGTAGACTGCATCGTCCGGCGGTGCTTCCGTCGGCATGCGGAAGGCTTCGCTGGCCCAGGCTCCCAGATCAAGGTTCTTGCAACGTTCGCTGCAGAATGGCCTGTAGGCGTTGCTTGGGTGGTAGACGCTGGGTCCTCCACAGGCGGGACAACGGACTGTGCGTGCGCCTGGGGGGAGGGGATCGTGAGGGTCTGTGCTCATGGGATTCGAGGTCAAGCGGCCTGATGCCAGGCCTCAACCGCACTGAGGCGGGTCAGGCGCACAGGGCCAGTTCAAAATGGGCGTCTTCGCCATTGGCGTGCAAGCGCCCATCCGCTTCCTGACGCATCAGGCGCACCGAGACCAGCAGTCGATTGCCGCTGATTTCCGGGATCAAGCCCCAGGCTGGGTTCAGGCGCAGACGCAGCAACTGGAAAGTGCGCCCCTGTGGCAGGGTCTGTTGAAATTGTCCGCGTTCGGCCACGACCTTCTGGGGCGTGCCTGAATCCCGCAGCATCTTCAGCAACAGAAATATGGATTCTGCAAGCGGCCCGAGGGTGCCGGCCCATCCCTGCAAATCGTCACGGCGTCGGGCAGGGTCGGCGTGTTGCCATGCGTAGTAGGCAGGCAGGTCAAAGCCGCAGGTCCCACCAGGGATGCCGATCCGGCTGCGGATGCTCATCAGCCATTCGTTCTCTGTGAGGGATTGGCCAGCCTTGCCTGGTTGTCCATTGAGGGCCGCAAAGTCAGCATCGATCTGGCCGATCACGCCGTCGAGAATCTGTTCCGAGATGGATGGATTGCCCCGGTAGCTGTTGAGAACGACCTTTTGCTTTTCGAGGTCCTTGAGCACGTCCGATTTGAGGTCGGCGCGTGCTGCGACGTCCATGATCTCGAAGATCGTGGCCAGGGCAAAATGGTGGTCCAGGGCTGTGTCGCGCAAGACCAGCTCACCCAGGCGCCTGAAGAGCTGTTCCAGGCGCAGGTAGGTGCGAATGCGTTCGTTGAAGGGGTATTCGTAGAGGATCACTGCTCGTTCCGTTGCGCGCATCATAGCCCGAAGTCATGGGCCAAATCGGCCACCTGAAGGCCCAGTGCCTCCAGGGTGCAACCCTCGTTGAAAATCACTGCGTCAGCGCAGGCCAGTCGTTGCTCCCGGCTGGCCTGAGCCGACATGATGGCCAGCACGGCCTCGCGAGTCAGGCCGCTGCGCTGTTGAACGCGGCTGATCTGGGTTTCCGGCAGGCAGTCGACCACCACCACGCCGTCCAACTCGGCGGGCCATCGCTTGGACTCGACCAGCAACGGGATGTCGTAGACCACCAAGGGGGCTCCGGCCTCCAGGTGGGCTTGCGCCGCGGCTTGGAGGTGGAGCCCGACCAGCGGGTGCACGATGGCTTCGAGTCGGGCACGGGCATCCGGCTGGCTGAACACCAGGGCTCGCATGGCATCGCGGTCCAGAGCACCCTCCGCGTTGATCACAGTGGGTCCGAAGCAGGCCTCGAGCGCCGGCATGGCTGCCCCGCCAGCCTGGGTCAGTTCACGGGCCACGGCGTCGGCATCGACCACTCCTGCGCCGTGTTGCGACAGCAGCTTGGCGACCGTGCTCTTGCCCGAACCGATGCCTCCGGTCAATCCGATGCGTCGGACAGGTCGGCGGTCTGTGGGCATCGCGTTCAGCCTCCGGTCCAACCCAGCAGCAGGGTTTGCAGACGGTCTGGCCCCCAGATCATGGCTGCAAAGCCGGCGCCGGCCAGAAAAGGACCGAAGGGAATGTAGCCGCCCTCGCGCAGGCCACTCGAGAATTTCAGGGCAATGCCGATCACAGCACCGATCACCGATGAAATCAGGATGATGGGCAGCAGTGCCGGCCAGCCGAACCAGGCCCCCAGGGCGGCATAGAGTTTGAAATCGCCATACCCCATGCCCTCTTTGCCGGTCAGAAGCTTGAATGCCCAATAAATCAG
>RXJO01000064.1:12654-13233 GCA_003987795.1 Curvibacter sp. | reverse complement strand
AGGGCAAGGCCACCAGGGCCAGCATTAACAGCGCCCCGCCCAGCTTGAACCACTGGCCTGGGTGCCGCAAAGGCGCCTCGGGCAGGCCCACGTTGCGGCTGTTGGCCTGGGGCTTGCCCATCAGGCCCCAGGGGCGCACCACCAGCACCACGGCCATGACGAGGAATTCGACCACCAGGGTGAGCTTGGAGAACGACACGCTGTAGCCGAACAACTCGACCACCCCGAGCCAGATGCAAACAGCTTTGATCTCGGCGATCAGCAAGGCAGCGGCGTAAGCCCCCGGGATGGAGCCCATGCCACCCACCACCACCACCACGAAGGCGGCACCGATGGTGTTGAGGTCCATGTCGAGGTTGGCGGGCTCACGGGGCAGTTGCAGAGCCCCGCCCAGACCGGCCAGCAAGGCCCCGAGGGCAAACACCGCGGTGAACAGCCAGGCCTGGTTGACGCCCAGGGCGCTGACCATCTCGCGGTCTTGCGTGGCAGCACGCACCAGGGTGCCCCAGCGGGTGCGGGTGAGCAGCAAGGTGAGCGCACCCAGCACCACCGGACCGACCACGATCAGGAACAGGTCAT
>RXJO01000064.1:0-12604 GCA_003987795.1 Curvibacter sp. | reverse complement strand
CCAGGATGCTGACCTAGCCCGCCAGGCCCGGGGCGCGCGGGCCCAGCAGTTCCTCAGGGCCCCAGATCCACAGGGCGGCATCCTTGATCACCAGCACGAGGGCGAAGGTGGCGAGCAGCTGGAACAACTCGGGCGCCTTGTAGATGCGGCGCAGCAGCAGCATCTCGACGGCCGCACCGATCAGCCCGGCGCCCCCGGCCGCCAGCAGCAGGGCCGGCCAGAAGCCGAGGCTGTGGCCCAGCGCCCCCACCAGGCTGTAGGCCAGGTAGATGCCCAGCATGAAGAAGGAGCCATGCGCAAAATTGACGATGCGCGTGACCCCGAAGATCAACGACAAGCCCGCAGCCACCAGGAACAGCGAGGACGCCCCCGCCAAGCCGTTGAGCAGCTGCACCACGAAACTCGAAAAGCCCATGCCAAACCCCTCAGGACGTGTCACACCCGGCGGCTCTGCCCGCCAGGGGACGGCGGCGCCAGCGGCGCCGCATTGATCACCCGACCTTCAACCGAACTCAGTCGGCCGGACGCAGCTTCTTGACTTCGTCAGCGCTGGGCTGGAACTTGGCGCCATCGAGGTAACGGTAGTCCACCATCACGCCCTTGCCGCCCTCGTTCTTGGTGCGGCCGATGAAGCCACCCATGGTCGATTGGTTGTCTTCCGTGCGGTAGGTGATGCGACCGAAGGGGGTGGGCACCTGCAGGCCCTTGAAGGAGACCACCAGCTTTTCGGTGTCGGTGCTGCCGGCCTTCTTGATGCCCTCGGCCAGCGACTTGATGGCGCTGTAGCCGACGATGGAGCCCAGGCGGGGGTAGTCGTTGAACTTGGCCTGGTAGGCGCTCAGGAAGGCCTTGTGCTCAGGGGTCTGGAGGCCGTACCAGGGGTAGCCGGTGACGATCCAGCCATTGGGGGCCTCATCCTTGAGTGGGTCGAGGTACTCGGGCTCGCCGGTCAGCAGGCTGACCACCGAGCGGCCCTCGAACAGGCCTCGGGTGTTGCCCTCGCGCACGAACTTCGACAGGTCGGCACCGAACAGCACGTTGAACACCGCATCGGGCTTGGCATCGGCCAGGGCCTGCACCACCGAGCCGGCATCGACCTTGCCCAGCGGCGGCGCCTGTTCGGCGACGAACTCGACGTCAGGCTGGGCGGCCTTGAGCAACTGCTTGAAAGTGGCGGCCGCCGACTGGCCGTACTCGTAGTTGGGGAAGACCAGGGCCCAGCGCTTCTTTTTGAGGGCAGCGGCCTCGGGCACCATCATGGCCACCTGCATGTAGGTCGAGGGGCGCAGGCGGTAGGTGTAGCGGTTGCCGTTCTGCCAGACGATCTTGTCGGTCAGCGGCTCGCCGGCCAGGAAGAACACCTTCTTCTGCTTGGCGAAGTCGGTCAACGCCAGGCCGATGTGCGACAGGAAGGAGCCCGTCAGGACATCGACCTTCTCACGCGAGAGCAGTTCTTCGGCGGCGCGCACGGCATCGCCCGGGCTGGCGTTGTCGTCGCGGCTGATCAGCTCGACCTTCTTGCCCAGCAGACCGCCACCGGCATTGATCTCGGCGATGGCCAGCTCCATGCCCTTCTTGTAGGGCTCAAGAAAGGCGGGCTGGGCCTTGTAGCTGTTGATCTCGCCGATCTTGATGACGTCGGCCGCGTGAACCGAGCCCAGAACGCCGGTCAGGGCGACCAGGGCGGTGGTGCGAATGAGGGGATGGGTCAGCTTCATGGTGAGGCTCTCCTGGGTGGGGGGATGAGTTGAGCGGGAAAAGCGGAACAGACAGGGTGAAATAGGGGCCGGCCAGGCTCAGCGCAGGCCGTCTTGGCCCTTGATCTCATGGGCTTGCAGGCCGCCGATGCGCGCCAGCGGGCGGCCACTGTCGGTGACCACCACGGCCACCACGATCTCGTTGGCCCGCGGGGCATCGGCCACGCGGGCCTCCATGGCGTCGAAATGGCTGCGCACGTAGGCGGCGTCCTTGTGGCCCAGGGGCACATCGATGGCCGTGCCCAGGCCGCCCAGCTTCTTGGCCGAGGGCACGAGGGCAGCGCCCTTTTCAACGGCCACGCGCAACGGGGCGCCCAGCTTCGGGTGCAGGATGGCGGCCGCGTGCTCCAACTCGCCGGCCTCACCGACGATGGCTGCCTTGCCATAGCTCTGGGCCTGGGCCGGCGAGATGCCCAGCGCCTTGACGCAACGTTCACCCAGCAGACCACCCAGCTCTTCGCCGATGGCGATCAGCTCGTCCAGGTTCTCGGCGTAACGGCCGGCAAAGGGGTTGTCGATCACGGCCATGGCCAGGGCCTTGCGCACAGGGGGCTGCACGTCCTGGCCCATTTCGCGGCGGACTTCGTCGACTTGCACGATGATTTTTCGGATCTTGGCAGACATGGGGTGTTTCCTCGGGCTCGGTGTTCTGGGCAGGGTGAGGGCGGCGCTCAGCGCAGACCATCCCACAGGCTGATGTCGGCGGCCTTCAGGCCACCGACGCGGGCGTGTACGCGGGGGCCGGTGCTCATGGCCAGGATGAAGACGATCTCGTCAGCGCGTGGGGCGCCGGGCACGCGCACCTCGATCGCATCGAAATGGCTGCGCACATAGCTGGCATTGATGTGGGTGAGCGGCACATCGAGCGCCGCCCCCGGACCACCGACTTTCTTGGTGGACGGGACGATGGCCAAGGCGTTGCCGGGCTGGCCGGTCTTGGCCTCGGCCTGTCCGTTCTTGTAGGCATTGCGGTCGCCCTTCCAGCCCAGTAGTTCGCGCATGGCGTAGCCGCCCGGCACATGCCACAACGCGCCGTGCTCCAGTTCGCCGGCGGCGCCCACGATGGCACCCTTGCCATAGCCCTCGATGCGTTCGACCGGCACATCCATGGCAGCGCGCAGGCGCTGCGCCATGTCCAGCCCCACCGTCTGCAGGGCCTCCATCATGGGCAGGATGTCTTCCACGTAGCGGCCGGCAAAGGGGTTGGTGAGCACGGCGCCGATGGCACCACGCTGGAGCGGCACGGCCGCCGGGGGCCCGAATTCGTGCCGGATTTCCTCAACATGGGTGAAAACGCGTCGGATGTCGATCATGTGTTGCGCCTGTGCATTTCGTTAAGCAAATACTGAACCAACTTCGGCCGGCCCCGCCTGGGGCAAGGCCTGGATCCAGGCCGGGGCCGCCCCCTGCAGGGCGACGGATCCCAGGGTCGCTCGGCTCTGGCCCTGGCAGCAGAGCAAAGCGAACCATACCAGCCCGGCGGCCCTCAATTCTTCCGCTTTTTTCAAGCCCTGGTGCAAAGCACCGGCCACCACCTCAGGCGGCAGCGAACCCACCTGCACCGTGACCAGGCGCGCGCCCAGGTCGGTGTCGTCGCGCAGGGTGTGGGCCGGGGCCCGCTCGATGGCCGGGTGCTCGGCCTGCACCGCATTGGCGATCACGGTGGCGGCGGCATCGGCCTGGGCGGCCGTGGCCGCCAGCACGGTCACGCTGTCGGCGATGCCCAGCGAGAAGCTGCGCCCACGCCAGCCACTGGTGGCCACGCCGCGCACAGGCCAATGGGCCGCGATGTCGAGTTGGCCATCCAGGCTCAGGCCCTGCAGCAACTGGGTGCCGTCGAGCCGGGCCAGATCGGCGTAAAGGCCCACACGAGCCGACTGGCCGGGGCCCAGGTGCAGGGCGATGTCACCGCCATTGTTGACCCAGGCGCGTCGCACGCCAGGGCGGCAATAGGCTTCGAGCACGGTCTGCGCGACCGCGCCGGCCACGGCGGCCATGGGGGTGATGAAGGGCTGGCGATACGGCCGGCAGGCCTGCCACATCAAGCGGGCCACCGGCCCTTGCAGGGGGCAATGATCCCCGACCGGCGCCCGCAGCGCGGGCAGCTCAGCCACCAGCTCGGGCAGCAGGCCCTGAAAGCGCTGCCAGGCCTGCTCGTGGGCCAGCGCCACGGTCTGGGCCTCGCCTTCGGCCGCGATCACCAGGTCGATGGGGCCGTGCTGGAAGTGCCAGCGCGCACCGTCGAGGGCCTGTCGGGTGGCTTGCATCGTCAAGGCGCCTCAGCCGAGCAGCGGGGGGCGACCCAGGGGCCAGGGGTTGGCATCGAACTGACGCTGCCACTGCAAGGCCTGGGGCGCGCCCTCGTTGTGCCAGGCCCCGCGCGACAGCACCTCGGACAGGGAGCGGATCTGGTCCACATGGCCGCCCAGGGCCGCGTAATCGCTGCGCCGCATGCTGAACTCGATGGGAGCGACGATGGCCGGGGTGGGCACCGTACCGAAACTGTTGTCGGGCATGCGCAGCACATCGGCCATCACGGTGATGCCGCCACCCGGCCACACATAGGCGGGCGCACCACCACAGGTGACATTGACCAGGGCCTGCTTGATCGACCGGGTGAGCAGCACCGGGTTCTCGGTGACGCCCGCGCGCAGGCTGCCGCCGGCACCAGCCAGGAACAACACCGAGGCCAGCGAAGGCTCGCAGTTCTCGCCGATGCGGTCGACGATGCGACGCACCTCGGGCGGCATCTCGGTCTCGACCGGGCGCAGTTGCTCGTCGAGCACATACCAGCTCGCGTGTTCACCGGTGGTGCTGGTCATGAGCAGGCGCAGACCGGGCCAGGCCACCTCCGCGTTCCAGCCCTCGATGATGGCCAGCGGGTCGGCGATGTCGGTACCGCCCCAGCCCGTGCCCGGGTTGGCCACCTGGAAGTAGCGCCCCGGGGTGGACTTGCGGCCCAGCATCTGGATGCCCGAGGGCCGCATGTCGAGGCACCGGCCAGCCTGGTGTTCGGTCAGCACGCCGGTGATGTGATCGTCGACCACGACCACCTCGTCGGCCAGGCCGAACAGCTGGCGCGCAAAGATGCCCACCGCGGCCGAACCGCAGCCCACGCGCATGCGCTGTTCTTCGACGCCATTGACGATGGGCGCGCGGCCGGCCTGGATGAGGATCTGCGAGCCACCGTCGATGGTGAACTCGACCGCCTGTTTGTTGCCCAGGGCCTGCATCATCTCGGCGGTGATGCGCCCCTCTTTCTTGCTGCCTCCGGTGAGGTGGTGCACCCCGCCCAGCGACAGCATCTGTGAGCCGTATTCGGCGGTGGTGACATGCCCCACCACCTCGCCCTTGCAGCGCACATTGGCCTGCTCGGCACCCAGGAAACGGTCGGTGTCGATCTTCACCTTGAAGCTGCAGTAGCTGAAGATGCCCTCGGTGACCACGGTGACCATGTCCACCCCCTGCACCTGGGAGCCGACGATGAAGGGCGCAGGCTTGTAATCGGGGTAGGTGGTGGACGAGCCCACGCCGGTCACGAACACCTGGTCGGCCAGCAGCAGATCACCCGACCAGGCGGGCGCTTCGCTGCTGGCGCTGTCCTCGCCGCGGCCCGCAAAAGGCACCAGCGCTGTCTCGCCCGCCTCCAGCGTGCGCCGCAGCAGCACCACCGGGTCGAGCCGCACCAGCGTACCGCCCTGGTTGGCGTAGCGGTCGCAGGCACCGGCGCGGCCTTCGGAGATCTGGCACAGCACCGGGCAGGCATTGCATTCGACCTTGGCGGCGTTCATGCGATCGTTGCGTGGGCGAGCGCGCTCGGCCAGGGGAGGCAGGCCGGGCGATTCGAGGCCGGGCAGGCCGTCGGTCTTGGTGTGTTCGGTCATCGCGGGGTCCGGATTGGGGGCCCTTGAGGGCCCTTCTAAGGCTCGAAAAGACAGCTTGTGAAGGCCATCCTGTTTGTGTAGCATTCACCTAACAAAAATGTGGTGTTCACTACATTTACGGCACAATGTAGCCTAACGAATCCCTTGCCGCAACCGTATTTTCGCGTGCCCCGCAAGGGTGCCAAAGCTGCCCCACCAGGAGCCCCGTTTTGATGCAAAAGCCCCGCCATGCCCCGCTTCGGTGCCGTCCTGGACGCTCTGTTGAAGCCCTGAAAACCAGGGCTTTCCCGACTTGCGGAACAATGGAGGGTTGCGACTGCCCTGCCAGCGGTGTTCATGCGGCCCGAAATCGGCCCCATCAGCGCATCGGCAGCCCCTGTTTATCCACCATCGCCATTTGAAACCATGAGTGCTTTTCACGAAGAACGCGTGCTGACGGTTCACCACTGGACCGATCGCCTTTTCTCCTTCACCACCACGCGCGATGCCGGCCTGCGCTTCTCCAACGGCCACTTCACGATGATCGGCCTGCGCGTGAACAACAAGCCGCTGCTGCGCGCCTACAGCATCGTGAGCCCGAACTACGAAGAGCATCTCGAGTTCCTGAGCATCAAGGTGCCCGACGGCCCGCTGACCTCGCGCCTGCAGCACATCCAGGTGGGTGACAGCATCATCGTCGGCAAGAAGCCCACCGGCACCCTGCTGATCGATTACCTGCTGCCAGCCAAGCGTCTGTACATGCTCTCCACCGGCACCGGCCTGGCCCCCTTCCTGAGCCTGATCCGCGACCCTGACACCTACGAGAAGTTCGAGGAAGTGGTGCTGGTGCACGGCGTGCGTCAGGTCAACGAACTGGCCTACCACGACTACATCACCGAAGAACTGCCCAAGCATGAGTTCCTCGGCGAGATGGTCAGCAAGCAACTCAAGTACTACCCCACCGTGACGCGTGAGCCCTACAAGCACCAGGGCCGCGTGACCACCGTGATCGAGAACGGCCAGTTGGCCGCCGACCTGGGCCTGCCCGCCCTGAACCCGGCCGAAGACCGGGTGATGATCTGCGGCAGCCCCGAGATGCTGCGCGACCTCAAGCACATGATGGAAGCCCGCGGCTTCAAGGAAGGCAACACCACCAAGCCCGGCGACTTCGTGATCGAACGCGCTTTCGCTGAACAGTGACCCCCTGACCAGGCCGGCCCGCCCGGGCTGGCCCGGCCCTTGCTCTGGACCCCTTCATGTCGGCCACCCCCAGAAAGACCCGGACTGCTGCGAAGAAGAGCCCCACCGGCCGCCGTGCGGTCGGCGTGCGCGAGCAGGCAGCCCAGACCACGCGGGACAACATCCTCAAGGCGGCCATCAAGGTGTTCGCCCGCTACGGCTACGACGGCGGCAGCGTCGAGAAGATCTCCAAGGCGGCGAAGTCCTTCGACCGCATGATCTACTACTACTTCGGCAGCAAGGAAGGCCTCTACATCGAGGTCATCGAAGAGATCTACCGCCGCATGAACGAGGCCGAGGAACAGCTCAACCTGCGCCCCGACCAGCCCCTGGAAGCGCTGAAGGCGGTCATCCGCTTCGTGGTGGGCTACTACCGCCGCCACCCCGAGTTCGTCACCCTGCTCAACACCGAGAACCTGCACAAGGGCCGGCACATCGTGAAGTCGGTGCGCGCGCGCGAATACTCTTCCCCCGCCATCGAGATCATCCGCCAGCTGCTGGCCAGCGGCCAGGCCCAGGGCCTGTTCCGGCTCGATATTTCGGCCCGCGACCTGTACCTGCTGATCGCCGCCAACGGCTATTTCTACATGTCCAACCGGCACACGCTGTCGGCCTTCCTGGGCGAGGATCTGGAGGCCCCCGAGGCCCTGGCGCACTGGGAGGAGTTCGTGGTCGACACCGTGCTGCGGGCCGTGGCGCCGGCAGCCACACCAGCCCGCACGGGCTGAGCGATTTCCCTGCGGCTGCCCGCGAGGGGGCCGGCATTTCCACCCCCACAGGAGCACACCATGGCAGAAGCAGTCGCCGGCGAAAAGTCCGGCAAGGTCGTCATCCAGAACATCGGCCTGTTGTTGTCGGGCGATCTCGACCACCCCATCCTCGACGCCGACACCGTGGTGGTGCACGACGGCCTGATCACGGCCGTGGGCCGCTTCAAGGACTGCGACACCGAGGGCGCCCGCACCGTGATCGACGCGCGCGGCACCTGCCTGGCCCCGGGCCTGATCGACAGCCACGTGCACCCGGTGTTCGGCGACTGGACGCCACGCCAGAACCAGCTGGGCTGGATCGAATCCACCCTGAACGGCGGCGTGACCAGCATGATCTCGGCCGGCGAAGTGCACCTGCCCGGCCGTCCCAAGGACATCGTGGGCCTGAAAGCCCTGGCCATCACGGCCCAACGCGCCTTCGACAACTTCCGCCCCGGCGGTGTGAAAGTGATTGCCGGTGCGCCGGTGATCGAAAAAGGCATGACCGAGCATGACTTCAAAGAGCTGGCCGAGGCCGGCGTGAGCCTGCTCGGCGAGGTCGGCCTGGGTTCGGTCAAGGCCGGCTATGAGGCCAAGGAAATGGTGGCCTGGGCGCGCAAGCATGGCATCCAGAGCACCATCCACACCGGTGGCCCCTCGATCCCGGGCTCGGGCCTGATCGACAAAGACGTGGTGCTGGAGGCCGATGCCGATGTGATCGGCCACATCAACGGAGGCCACACCTCGCTGCCCTGGAAGCATGTGTGCGAGCTGTGCGAGAAATCCTCACGCGCGATCGAGTTGGTGCACAACGGCAACGAGAAGATCGCCATCGAAGCGGCCCGCGCGGCCATCGAACTCAAATGCCCGCACCGCGTGATCCTGGGCACCGACGGGCCGGCGGGCTCGGGCGTGCAGCCGCTGGGCATGTTGCGCATGATCGCGCTGATCTCGAGCTTCGCCAACATCCCGGCCGAGTTGGTGTTCTGCTTTGCCACGGGCAACACGGCGCGCATCCGCCAGCTCAACTGCGGCCTGATCGAGGTCGGCCGCACGGCCGACTTCGTCTTCATGGACCGGGCCCAGCACACCGCTGGCGCCACCCTGCTGGAAAGCGTGCAACTTGGCGACCTGCCCGGCGTCGGCATGGTGATGATCGATGGCCTGGTGCGCTGCGGCCGCAGCCGCAACACGCCCCCGGCCACCGAGATCCCGGTGGTGCTGCACAGCGCGCACTGACGCCCGGCGTCACCAAAGCGACGCCCGCAGGGACGCACACAGGCGGGGGCCTTCCTAGAATCGGGCCCACCCACCCATCGCGAGGCCCTGATGCACCCCCCTGCCCTGCTCCATCTGCAAGCCGTTGTGCAAGACCACATCGACCGGGGCCTGCTGCCCGGCGCGGTGGCCTTGATCGAGCACCAGGGCCAGCGCGTGCTGCACGCCGCCCTGGGCGCCCAGGGGCCCGCGGCAGGCGCCCCGCCCATGGCGCGCGACACGGTGTTCCGCATCTACTCGATGACCAAGCCCATCGTGTCGCTGGCGGTGCTGATGCTGATGGAGCAAGGGCGCCTGCAACTCGCCCATCCGGTGTCGCGTTACTTGGGCCACTTTGCCGGCCAGAAGGTGTACACGCCCGAGGGCGGTCGCCCCGTGACGCGCGAAGCCACCCTGCACGACCTGCTGCGCCACACCGCAGGCTTGAGCTACGCCTGGGACGAAACCCCGGTGGCCCGGGCCTACCGCGTGGCCCGCGTGGGCTCGCGCCAGCACAGCAACCAGCAGTTGGTCCAGGCCCTGGGCCCGCTGCCCCTGTTGCGAGATCCGGGCACGGCCTGGGAATACAGCCGGGCTACCGACGTGCTGGGTGCCGTGCTCGAGGTCATCGAAGGCCAGCCCCTGGGAGCGGTGCTCCAGCGCCTGATCCTGGCGCCGCTGGGCATGGACGACACCGGCTTTTCCGTGCCTGAGGCGCAACTGCACCGCCTGGCCGAACCCTTGGCCAAAGACCCGGCCACGGGCGCCGCCGTGAACCTGATCGACGTGAGCCGGCCGCCGGTGTTCGAATCGGGCGGTGGCGGACTGGTGTCCACCGCCAGCGACTACGCCCGTTTTCTGCAACTGATGCTGGGCGGTGGCGAGCGCGAAGGCGTGCGTCTGGTCAGCCGCGCCACCCTGGCCTTCATGACGGCCGACCACCTGGGCAGCATTCCGGTGGCAGGCGACATCCTGCCCCCTGGCCACGGCTTCGGCCTGGGGGTGTCGGTGCGACGGCAGACCGGTCTGGCCGCGCGCCCGGGCTCGGCCGGCCAGTACGGCTGGAGCGGGCTGGGCGGCACGGTGTTCTTCGTCGACCCGGCCGAAGAGCTGTTCGCCCTGCTGCTGACCCAGGCGCCCGGCCTGCTCAACCATTGGATCGAGCTGTACCCGGCCTTGGTGTACGCCGCGCTCTGAGCCGAGTCGACCGGCCCTGGCGGTCAGCGGGTGGTGCCGTAAGTCTTGCCTGTGCCCCCCGTGCCGTTGCCCACAGCGGTGCCGGCGCTGGTCGCAGCCCCCCGGTCAGGCGCCAGACGCGGCACACCGCCCTCCACTACCACGGCGGCCCCCAGGGGCAGGGGCTCGGACAATTCAAAAACGCGCTGGCTGCCATCTTCCATCCGGATGTTGACCTCGTAGGCGGCCTGCTGACGCGGCCCCATGCGAGCGCCCACGTTGGCCCCCAGCACGGCACCTGCGGCCGCCGCAGCGGTGCTGCCGCCATAGACGCCCGAAGAGGCGCCCCGGTTGGCCCCCGCCTGCGCCCCCAGGGCCGCACCGGCCGCCACCGCTGCCCCGGGCGGCAATCCACCCGAGCCCTGCGAGAGCGACTGCACCGACTCGACCCAGCCACACTGGGCACAAACCTTCTGGGTGCCATAAGCCCCTTTGAGTGAGGCGCTGCCCGGGGCGGGCGGCAGAGCTGCGTGGTGCGATGGCCCTTGGCGTGGCAGCACGAAAGAAAGCGGGGGCGGGCCGGACGGACGAGCCCCCGACAGAGCAGGCACGCGCGGTGGCGTGGGGTGCAGGTCCGGAGGGGTGAAGACCGCAGAAGGGGCTGGGGTTGACGCTGCCGCAGCGGATGGGGCTGGGCCCTGGGTAGACGTCGGTGTCTTGAACTCAGCCGGGCGCGTCTGCACCAGCACCAGACTGGCCGCCACCGCCAAGGCCACCACGCCCAGCAGGCTCGCGAAGGGGCCGAGCAGCGATGGTGGTGGCAAGCCCGTGGGCTGGCGGTGAGGATCGGGGTGTGCAGAACTCATCATGATCAGCCTCCTTCAGCATGGCCCGGTCAAGGGCATGGCGCACAGACCGCCAATGTAGCGCGTCTGTGCGCAAAGGTGCCTGCGAGCGACCAAGCCCCTGTCAGACACAGAGGCTTCGCCGCCGTTCTCCAGGCTCAGAGCTGGGGCGCCAGCAGGCGCCTCAGCGCGTCTTCAGGCAGGCCACGGCGCCGGGCCATGTCTTGCAGTTGGTCTTCCGCGATCTTGCCCACGTTGAAGTAGGTGCTGTCGGGGTGGCTGAGGTAGAAGCCGCTGACGCTGGCGGCCGGCGTCATGGCCAGGCTTTCGGTCAGACCCATGTCGATCTCGGCGCATTGCAGCAGCTCAAACATCTCTCGCTTGACGCTGTGGTCCGGGCAGGCCGGGTAGCCGGGCGCGGGGCGGATGCCCTGGTACTTCTCGGCAATCATGTCGTCATTGCTGAGCACTTCCTGAGCGGCATAGCCCCACAAGTCGGTGCGCACCCGGTGGTGCAGGCACTCGGCAAAGGCCTCGGCCAGGCGGTCGGCCAGGGCCTTGAGCATGATGGCGGAGTAGTCGTCGTGCTGGTCCATGAAGGCCTGCTCGCGCTTTTCAACCCCCAGGCCGGCGGTGACGGCAAACACGCCCACATAGTCGGCCCGCCCGCTGGCCTTGGGGGCCACGAAATCGGCCAGGCAACGGCTGGGGCGCATCACGACGTCGATGGCCTGCTTTTCGGTCTGCTGACGCAGGCCGTACCAGGTGAGTGCCACCTGCTGGCGGGTGTCGTCGGTGTAGAGCTCGATGTCGTCGTCGTTGACGCTGTTGGCCGGGTAGATGCCCATCACGGCGCTGGCGCTGAGCCAGCGGCCATCGATGATCTTCTGCAGCATGCGCTTGCCGTCCTCGAACACCTTGCGCGCCTCGACGCCCACGATCTCGTCATCGAGAATGGCCGGATAGGGGCCGGCCAGGTCCCAGGTCTGGAAGAACGGGCCCCAGTCGATGTAGCGGGCCAACTCGGCCAGGTCGAAGTTCTTGAACACACGCCGACCGATGAACTTGGGCACCGGCGGGGTGTAGGACGCCCAGTCCAGCGGGGTCTTGTTGGCGCGGATCTTGGCCAGCGGCCACAGCGGGGTCTGCTTTTTGCCCGCGTGCTGAGCGCGCACCTTGTCGTAGTCGGCGTTGATCTCGTCGACGTAGGCCTGGGCATTGTCGGACAGCAGGCTTTGCGCCACGCTGACGCTGCGCGAGGCATCGGGCACATAGACCACCGGGCCTTCGTAGTGCGGCGCGATCTTGACCGCGGTGTGCACCCGGCTGGTGGTGGCACCGCCGATCAGCAGCGGGATCTTCTTGACCCGGAAATGCTCGTCCTTCTGCATTTCGGCGGCCACGTACTGCATCTCTTCGAGGCTGGGGGTGATCAGGCCCGACAGGCCGACGATGTCGGCCCCTTCGACCTTGGCACGGGCCAGGATCTCGTGGCAGGGCACCATCACGCCCATGTTCACCACCTCGAAGTTGTTGCACTGCAGCACCACGGTGACGATGTTCTTGCCGATGTCGTGCACGTCGCCCTTGACGGTGGCGATGATGATCTTGCCCTTGCTGCGCACATCGCGGCCGGCGGCCTCGTCCTGGCGCTTTTCCTCTTCGATGTAGGGGATCAGGTGGGCCACGGCCGACTTCATCACGCGGGCACTCTTGAC
>RXJO01000335.1 GCA_003987795.1 Curvibacter sp. | reverse complement strand
AAGGTAATGGTGCTTCCACTGTTACTCACTGTGCAGGTTGGCGAATTCACAGGCAGACTGACAGTGACCGCAGGCGAAGTGGCCGTGGCAGCCAGCACCAAGGTAGGGGCGGAGAATGCGGCTATTGCGATCAGCAGGCAGGGTATGAGAAATATTTTTTTCATGGCGATTCCATTCATGGGTTCAAAGGGGTGAATATTTATCTGTCTGATTGAGTTTGAATATCGGGCGAAGCAGTTCAATAGTTGATTTGGATTTGATAGGATCCGTTATAAGCGCTGCCCGAAGGTGCGCCGAAGGTTATGTTTGAGTTGGTGACAACGAATTGGGGCCTCCAAACTACGGTGGCAGTTGATGTTGCCGGGCTTCCGCTGAGTGCACCCGTTGTGAATATGGTGGTGTAGGGCCTTGGGTTACCATTTTGTGAATCGGCGTAGCTCCAGGGGGTGGCTGCCCCATTGACGCTGACTTGCTCTGATGTGGCAATAATTGACTGCAGAATATTGGGCGTAGGCGTTGCTGTATCTGTGAGATATTGTTGATTGGTTGTTGTGGATGTGGTGTTTGCATTAGGGCCATTTTTGACGATGATGCTTGTGATTGCTGTATTTGGGGTGGTGCAGGTGATGGTTGCCGATTGATTTAATGCGGAAGATGTGTAGTAAGTCCAGGAGCCAGGGACGCTCGATTGGCCATTTGTTGGCCAATTTGCTGCCTGGTAAGCTCCCAATGTCTGAGCGCTCAAGGCAGCGGTTAAGTTGATTGTGGGTGAGCTATTCGCGACAGTGCATGCAGGCGTATTCACAGGTAGGATGACATTGATTACCGGTGATGTGGCTGTAGCAGCCTGTGCTGCTGCAGTTGCCAACATGGCACAACTGACCGCGGTCAAGCCTAGATTCAATATGATTTTCTTCATGATTTTCTCGTTCAATGGTTTGTAAAATATTGCTTACCCATCTAGATAAAATCAAACGCGAGCAAACACAGGGCCCTGCCACTCAGCGAGGCTTTTGATTCATGGGGTTGGGTTTTTAGGGGTGGATGAATTTCAAGCAGTCATCAGGTGGTTTGCATGGCAGCTCCTGTTCATCAAAGCTATTTTTGATTAATTCAATTTCATACGATGACCAGCTCAATAATTCAGCACCAGCTGAAACGAGCCTTTGAACGCCCCACCCGTGGGCAGCCCCAGTGCCGTGGCCGGCCCTGAGGTGCTGAACACCGGCCGCCACACCACCGAGGCGCTGGAGGCTCCGTTGACCAGCGCCCCCGTCACCCAGGTGCCGGTGTAAGGCAGCGAGGCTCCGGTGGCGTCGAAGTACGAGAAGGGGGCGCTCACGCCATTGACCGACACTTGTTCCGCCCCGATCTGAAGGTTGCCCGCGCTCAGCTTCTGAGGGGTGCCCACCGTGGCGTCGACCAGGTATTGCAGGCCTGGGCCCAGGCCGGGGCTGGCACTGCCGCTGTTCATCACCGTCAGGCTGGTCAAGGGCACGGCGGCGGTGTCGCAACTCACGACCGCTGTCTGGTTCAGGGTGGCTGAGGTGACCCAGCCCGACCCCAACTGAGCGGCCGTGTTGATGGCATTGGCCTGCAGGTATTGCTGCTGCGTGACCGTCGGCCCCAAGGCCGCGGGCAGGCTGATCTGGTTGGCCGTGTTGCTGATCGAGCACACAGCGGTGCTGGCCTTGAGGCTGATGCTCAGCGGCGCCACCAGGCGCTCGGCCCATGCCGGGCCCCCGGCGCAGGCCTGGGCCACCAGCACGCCGCACCACAGGGCACGGGCCGGATTTCGCCGAGCAGGAGGTTTGAGGCTGGGCTTGGGGCAGGGCTGGGGTTTGGCCATCGGGCCGGCGGCCGCTTGCTGGCCCTGGGGCTTGAATCGGGTGTTCATGGCTCGGCCTTCCTCAGTGCAAGCGCTTGTCTGAGCGGGCGGGCGAGTGCAAAGACCTCGCGGGCGGATTCAGCACGCCCGAGTCAAGCAAGGCAAAGCGCACCGAACTGCCATGCTCGATGCCCAGCCGGTTCAGAACAAACAAGCGCTCAGGCCGCGCCCCGGGGTGCAGAATGATGTCCAGAAAAATGCGGGACTGTGCCTCGTCATGCCCGTACAGGCCAGCGGCCAGCCCGGCCAGGTAGGACCGCACAAACTGCATGTCGCCATCGGTGACGCGAATGCCCTGTATCGCAAACAGGCGCCTCGACTTGGCGCAGCACCGAAACGTCCAGGACACCAGCTCGGTGGTGGTCAGGGTGTCTTCCTGCAGCTTCTGCATCAGCACCGACAACGGGTTGCCGTCGCGATGCAGAGTCGAGCCGTTGTACTGCCCCAGCAAAATATCAACGACGTTTTCTTTGATTCGAGCAACTTCCATGTGGCCTCCTGAGTCATTCAAATGACAAATGTCTTCACCTGGCCAGGCCAAGCGCCGGACCTCATCCAAGCCAAGCCCCGATACAGGCCCTGAATCACCGCCGCCCCACGCCTTCCAGGCCGGCATCGGCATGGTCAAGCCGGTTGCTGTGACCGTCTGGCGGTTCGGACTCGTATCAATCAGTTTCAAAAAAATGCCTCGTTCAAAAAGGGGGCAGATTTGGGGGCATATTTCTGGGGCCTACCCTCTAAATCCAATACCCATCTCGCTTTCACGCTTGGGTGTGGAGGCTGGTCCGGCTCACACGGGGGGGCTTCGCGCAGGATCAAAGCGGCGAATGTTCATTCGGCGCAGCGAGCAGGCAGGCCTTGAACCGCTGATGGCTCGTGTTTGGACGGCACATGTCGAAGCCCCAAAAGTTGGCAGGCCGCCATGCCAATTTGGCTTGTCAAGTGCTGGTGTGGTGGTTTTTGTGCCGGCCAGACATCAGCTGATTCCTCTGGTCTTTATTGGCACCCGTGCTGATCGCGATAGCGTGCTCACACGCGCTTATTGGCCCGCTGTTGCCTGGAGTGGCGGGCGGTAGTTCCCACCAGCGGCGTCCATCCGCGACTAGCAGAATATCGCTCGCCTGTTTGTGTGTATTTGTGGTCAAGAGTGTCGGCTGGCCGACAGATCCATCCTTCTGTCCTTTGGAGACATCGGGTTCGGAGGCTAGGATTGCCCTAACAGAAAAAGCCAAGCGTGATGTCAATGCAAATTAACACTGCTTTGCTTTGAAGCGGCTTGTCAGAGTGTCATCGGGATTGAAATGCCCCGGTGCGGGTTGATATTTCGAATGATCCGCTGCACTCGGTGGATGGACGTGTAGTAATGAATTTACGAATTATTTCAACAATCGAAGCGTGCCTGTTGGCAATCACGGTGAACAGCTCGGTATTCACACAATGTTGAGAGGGGCGTAGACGGCTGGGTGCTCACAGGTTGTGAGCCGGACCAGTCTCCACACCCGGTCTTCAACCCCGCACCATTGCTGGGCCTGAACCCCAGAAGCGCGAAATGTGCCCCCAAAAATGCCCCCTGGATGAGTGTCGAGACCTCGTCAGGCTTGAACCACGGGGGACTTGGCCTCCACAGCACGCGGTTGAGCTGCGAGAAGGCCTCGATTCCAAACCCAAGGAGCCGGTGAACGGCAGCGATTGCGTTTGGGGAGGCCCAGGAATTCAAGGGCAAGAACGGTCATGCCCCGATTTACCTGGGCAGCCTCTTTCGGAAAGTGGCTTTCGGGTCTGTGCCCGTGAAGGCACGCGTCTTCAGCCTAGCGACCAGCGGTTCTTGCTCTGTGGCCCTTTTGCGTTACGAATCCTGGGCCTTAGGGTGTTACGGTGGCCAAGAATGGCCAACACCGGTCACACAAGAATCCTTCATAAAACAGATGGTCATCCAACATCTGGGAACTTAAATCTGTCAGAAGTACTTCCAAGGCGGAGAGAGCCCCCTCGATGTCCGGTCCAGTTATACGATACTGGTACTTGGTGTGCACCCTGTATTTAGGGTTGTACTCGTCGACACTGACGTAAATGACGAACCTCCGGTGCCATTGCAGCAAGGCATAACCGCCCAAGAGTACAAGGACGTCGTAGCGGGTTTCAGCCACAGTGACTACGAGGCTACTGGATGGAGCAGAATTGAAGGCACGGAGGCAGGATTATGTCCAAGGCGATTGAAGTTTCAGGATTAACTGATGAGGAGCGCACAACCGCTATCGGTCTGGCACGCTACGGATACGAGTACATTGAAGCGGCTCGGCTTGTCGCTGGAGACTACGCTGACAGTCATCCCGGCAGCCAGATTTCGCCTATCCCAGCCTACTTCTTGGCTCATCATGGCATTGAGCTCACACTTAAGTCCTATCTGCGGCATCAAGGTCTGACTGTGCGCGAAATCGCCGGGAGGAAGTACGGCCACGATCTGCATGCCTGTTACCGCAAGGCAAAGGAATTAGGATTGCTTGAAGTCTTCAATCAACATCCGAACGATGTGGATGCCATGTGGATGCTCGTCAAGCTAAACCATCAACACGGCCTGCGGTACATCAAGACTGGGATCAAGCAATTTCCGCTCTGGTCTCTGGTTGATCCGCTTGCAGTGAGATTGCATCAAGCTGTCGCACCGGTCGTTGGCTACAAAACATTCACCATCTCATTCGGCGGATACCAATGAGCGGGCGAAGCTCAATTTCTTAAGTCGGGGCAAGTCCGACATCAACTTCAGCTATACGCTAAGGCAACAAATATGAACCAATATTTCGTGCAAGGTGCCATTTGAAGCCATTTACTGTTGATGGAGAGCCCCTCGAAATCGACATGCGGAACATTGACCGATGGCCTGGCAAAGCACAAACATTGAGCGTCAGCTTTCTTCTGCTCCTGCCGTCCGCTTGGGGCCCTGAGCGGTCTTTCACCATGGTGCGCAAGATCGTTCGCTAAACTGTACCTCGCGACCTAATCTGTCCCTCAATACTCACTTTTATCCATGTTTGTGAAAGCACCTTCAAGGTTTGCCGCTTGGTTGACACCAACTAAGGCCTTCCTCTGCAGCCTACTGATTGCAATGGGATCAGTGCTCATCGCGGCGGCTTGGTTCAACGCTGTCCAAGCGAAAGCAATTGCAAAAATTGCACCGCATCGCCTTTCTGATCAAGTGGAGGTCACCAGCCAACTCCAAGTCGAAGATATGGAAGCAGTGGGACGTGGCTTCCGCATGCTGATTGACTTGCGACCGGACGGCGAAGCTGCTGACCAGCCTTCGTCGCAGGAAATGGAAAATGCGGCCAAGGCGATCGGCCTTAAATTTGCGTATGTGCCGGTTCCGCATGGGGACATCCCAGACGACACCGTAGACAAGCTGCAAGCGCTGCTCCATACCAATCGGAACGTACTCCTCTACTGCCGTAGCGGAAAACGTGCAGCCCGTGCATGGGCTTTGGCTGAAGCAAAACGACCAGGTGGTCTATCTGCAGAAAATATCCAAGCAGCTGTTCGCTCCTCTGGCCAGGACGCCTACGATTTGAATAGCCGCATCGAGTCGATGGTTAATGCTCGTGCAAAGGTGAGCCAATGAATACGAATTCAACCGTTACGGTAGGTCCAACCAATGCAACACCAGAAAAGCCTTATACAAGCTCTGCCGTGGAGCGCTGGGCACTCATCGTCGTGAATTCGGTCGTTGGTGCAGGCTTGGGACTTGTCCTCGGGCTGATTGTTGGTCTAGGTACTGGCTTGATACCATTCTCATGTTGAGCCCCCTTGAATGTGGCGTCACCCATGAGTTAACGCCGAACCACTCTTGGTTTTTCACAGTTACCTGTCAGTAGGCATCGCCCGGCCTGCGCTGACTTGGTTCAGCGTGTTCTTGAGTTACTTTCGGAACTACGCCAGTGACCGCTCCTGGCCGATTGTGCTCCATGACGACTGCGGCCCGCATCCCCAATCCGTGCGGCAAATCCGAGTGTCCGCTTTCGGGCTCGCCTCGATGTAGGTGGCGAAGGTTCGCTCCTGGCCGGATTCTGCCCCACATCGGAGGGCCCTGGTGGGCGCCAAGCAGTCCGACGCGCTTGTCGGCCATGAACGGCGGGACTTGGGGCGGGCGGTCGTGCAGCGCGGAGAGTTCGAGTTCAGCAGACAGCCTTAACCATACTCAACGACACCATTCGGTGTCTAGATGCCGCGACTCCAATCCTTTTATGTCCACGAACACCGGATTTGATGTTCATGATGTCGGACTAGATGTTCATCAGCACTGGAATATGCAGTTACTTCGCCACGGACCGCTCCAGGCCGGATTTTGCACTGCATAGTAGTCCAATGGTGACCCCAAAGCAGGTCAGCGCAGCGTCAATTTTTGAAGCCCGCCCGCAGAAGTGAAGGGCTCCTGTTTCGAGTACGTACCTAGCACGCTCGATCCGAGAAAATTAGGAAGGGCCATACTCCGCGTACAAGCTATAGTGTTGAAACGAGTTATCAACCTCTACACGTAGCAAGCTATTAGACTGTCTCACCTCAAACAAAGGCGTCATGAAGCCTTACAGGCTGATCCCCCTCTTATTCATAGTCTCACTCGCGTTCGCAAGCGAACAGGTGCTGGCGGAATCCATAGATCCGCAAAGCCTGGGGGCGGAGATTCGAGACGCAGGCGCACGCGAGGTCCTCAGAAAGTATTTCGACACCCCAGCTTGGGAACAACTCATCATCCCTGGAATAAAGACCGGGTCTACCGCTTGGCTAGCGATTGCCAAGGACCTGTCAGCGGTTGCAGATGCTGCGCCGTCAGAGGAAATTGGGCATGCCCTTTATGCGGCCCTCCCAGTCAAGCCATTTGCAGTTCTCGCGGTTCTAGCCGCAAAGTATGGACATGAAGTGGAGTGGCTGTGCAACATAGGGTTTGAAGCAGAAGTGCCTGAAGAAGGTGCACTGCGTTACCTCGCGCGAGTTAGGAAAACTCTACGTACCGCAAATTCATCCGAGGAGCGTCAAACTGCCGCTGAATGCAGGCGAGGACTCGCGAGGGCAGAACAGTCGGCGAAGCTCAACGGGCTGAAATGATGCTCAACTTTTCGGAAAACTGAATGCCGACGGTAAAACGCCTGTCCCGCCCACCGATCTGGGTGACGCCTGTCCCGTTAGCCTTGCACCTTCCCGTCGGGGTTACCTAGGCCCACTCATTGAGTAACAGCTTCGTTCGAGGCAGCTGACTGCTCCTGGCAGGATTCTGCCCTGCATAGGCAGCCGCTGGTGTACCCAAAGCGGGCATCTTTGCGCTGCGATAACGACAGTCAAGACACGGGCGAGCGAAGTGTTCAGGCCGACGGCTTGGCAATGAAGGCTTGCTTGCCTTCTGGATCAAATCCTGCGGACTGATAGAAGCGCAGTGTTGTCTCGTCTTTGCGTCCAGTCATCAGCATGACCTTGTAGCAATTCTGTTCCCACGCGAATTCAACAGCCCTGGCAAGCACCGCTTTGCCAAGACCTCTGTTTCGATGGGTCTTGTGGGTGACGACGTTTTCTATGAGGCCATAAGGTCGGCAGCCCCGCGTGAGGTTAGGAATGATTGTGAGGTTGCAACTAGCAACAAGATGTCCATCCAAGATGACGCCGAAGTATCGGAAATGTTGGCTCGAGAGAAGTTCACGCCAAACGGATTCGACATTTGCCAAAGACGGCATCGGGTCATCAACTTCATGCAGATGCGCGTAAAGCGCAAGCAACTCTGGGAGGTCAGCCCGACAAAGCTCTCGGATTTGCATTTTTCCCTCCGGTGAGGCCATTCCATCGAATTGCCCCTTATTCTGATCGACAGCTCTTGGCCAGTCTAATTCACCCTACCAGGCCAATCGTGCCGATCAAGCGCCGAAATCGTGCAAGACGAATGCGGTAGCCGAGGTACAAGTTGAGGCCCTGTTTGCGCTGGGCCTGCACCCTATCGAGCAGTTCAGATCGAGGGCCAAGGCGGGTTCGATGGCTGCCCCCTGCGCGGCAGCATCGCCCCACCTGTGGCTCCCACTGGCCATCGGGATTGAAAACCAAATAACACTGTGAGTACGAAAGACAAGGACAAGACTGGGTGATCGGTCAGTCCCAAATCTTTGATTTGGATGGGATGCGATTTCAACAGCCTGATCGAATTGGCATTGGGTTTTGAATGCCAGGCGGGTGCGGTGCACGATCTCGATCAGCATCGCTCTGAGCCCAGCTGCGCGGGTGTGGGATGCTTGGGCAAGCGGGCGGCCTGGCCTGGCAACAGGGGCCCCCATCACTGCAGCCTTTCGCGATGGGTTTTGACACGCTCAGTGATTTAAAAGGGCTTTGCTCATCACGAAAATGATGGGGCGTCAGATATTGGAAATCAATCAGGCCAATGGCTCCTGTGTTTTTGAATTTCTGGCGGTTCAAGGCTACAGAAACTTACAAATCGGCCGAATCAAAGATCGGATCCGTTTTTGATGTTTCATGTACAAATCATTTTTGGCCGCGATGCCCAGGCCTTCGGTGTTGGGGATGTTGCGGTGGGGGCAGCCGGCCTTTGGGGTCTTGATCATGGCCACCATGTGGTTTCTGGGCTGGACCTTTCTTCAGCAGGAGCAACAACGGACCGAGGCGGATGCTTACCGGCGATCTGAGGCATCGACGCAGGCCTATGAGTCGTATGTGTTGAGGGCTCTGCAGCAGGTTGATCAGCTGGCCGGCCTGGTGGCCACCAATGTCCAGTTGACCCGTTCGAGTGAAGCACTGACCACGCTGTTGCAACAGGCCTTGCAGCACCAGCCCAGCCTGAGCAGCCTGTATGTGACCGATGAGAACGGCGAGGTGGTCGCCGCCGCGCTGAGCAAGGGCCGGGTGACGGCGGCGGGCACGGCAGCCGATCGCGTGTATTTCCAGGTTCACAAAGAGCGCCGAGTCCAGGGCATGTATGTGGGCCAGCCTGCCATCGGGCGGGTCAGCGGGAACTGGGTGATCCACCTGAGCCGGGCCCGTTTGGATGCCGACGGCCAGTTTGCCGGTGTGGTGGTGGCCACCGTCAACCCCGAATACCTAGTTGATTTCTACAACGAAGCGCAGTTCGGGCAGCGGGGGCTGGTGAGTGTGACGGGGCTGGATCAGGTGCTGCGGGCACGGCGCAGCGGCGCCAGCCTGCAGTTCGGCCAACACGGCGGGCAGACCGTGCTGGCGCAGCAGATCGATCAGTCGCCCAGGGGGCGGTTTGTGTCTGAGAGCCACATCGATGGCGTGCGGCGTTTCATCTCTTACCGGGTGCTGCCGCAGTACCAGTTGGTGGTCTACACCGGCCTGGCCGCTGAGGAGGTTTTTGCGCCCTACCAGATCAGAAGCGAGCGTCTGATCGAGTTTCTTTGGGTGGCCACGTTTTTCATCTGTCTCGCGACTGCTGGGTTGACGCTGCTGGTGATCCGCCTGGATCAGTCGCGCCGCCGGGCCAGCCTGGCCGAAGACCGATTTCAGGCGGCGGCACAGGCCCAACTCGACCCCTTCATGATGCTGGCCGCGGTGCGTCAGCCCGATGGCAGCCTGAGCGGCTTCCGCTGCGATCTGGCCAACCCCCGTGCGCGCCAATGGATGGGCGACAGGGCCGGTGCGCTGGTGGGCGGGTTGATCGAACCCCTGGTGCCGCCTGTGCTGCGACCCCATCTGGACCGGCTCTATGCCCAGGCACTCGGAACCCGGGTCGCGGTCGAGGACGAGATGAGCTGGCCGACCGGGCAGGGCGAGGTGCGGCGCGTGGTGCAGCAGGTGGTGCCAGTGGGCGACGGCCTGGCGATCACGCTGCGCGATGTCACCGAGGCGCGGGCCCGTGAGCAACTGCTGCGCGAGCAGCGCACGGCACTGGAGCGCAGCCAGCGGCAATTGCTGGCCATCACCAACAACGTGCCCGCACTGATCGGCTGTGTGGATGCGGGCCTGAAGATCACGTTCGTGAACGACACCTACCAGCACTGGTATGGCCCCGAGGCCAGTCCCCCGGTGGGCAAGGCCTTGGCAGAGCACTGGGGCTCGGCCTTGTGCGAGCAGCGCCTGCCCTATGTCGAGAGGGCGCTGAATGGCGAGCGGGTGGAGTTTGTGGTGAGCTCCGAAACCACCAAAGGGATGCGCACCTTGCAGAACATCTACCTGCCCGACTGGAGCAGCGATAGCGTGGTGCAGGGCGTCTACCTGCTGAGCTTCGACATCACCGACTTCAAGCGCACCGAGGCCGAGTTGTCGCGCCTGCTCTACCAGGATGCTTTGACCGGGCTGGACAACCGGCTGCGCCTCAACGAGGTCTTGCCCGAGGCCATGGCCCGGGCGCGCCGATCTGGCCGGCACGTGGGCGTCTTGTTTCTCGACGTCGACCGCTTCAAGAGCATCAACGACACCCTGGGCCATGCCGTCGGCGACGAGGTGCTCAAGAAGATCGCGCGTCGTTTGCTGCTGGCCGTGCGTGAAACCGACCGGGTGCTGCGGCTGGCCGGCGACGAGTTCGTGATCCTGCTGGAAGACCTGGGCAGCCCGCAGGAGGCCGACGCGGTGGCCGCCAAGATCATCGACCAGTTCAGAAGCCCGCTGGCGCTGGAAGCCCAGGCCCTCGCGGTCACCGTGAGTGTGGGGGTGGCCTGCAGCGATGGCCTGGCGGGTGACGACGGCAAGAACCTGCTCAAGCAGGCCGACACGCAGTTGTACGCGGCCAAGGCGGCTGGGCGCAATGCGTACGCGTCGACCTTGGGGGCTCAGGGGTAGTGCTCAGTGTTGGCGAGAGCCTGCAAGTGAAGGGTTCTTGTGCCCCATCGTCAGGGGCTGCTGAGGGCAGGCTATAGGGCTTCGGAACAAAACGCCGCTGGGCTCAAAATGCGGGTGCGACCAATGTGCCCTCTTTGATGCAGCCCCGCCCGATGATCGCCGGTAACGAGGTAGTCGGCTTCGCCAGCGGGGGCCATGCCAAGCAGGAAAGCGTCGAAGGGGTCCGCCACTTCGATCTCGGCAGGGAGTGTCTTCAGCACCATCGCCCTTTGCAGATTGTTCACCATGGTTCCGACCCGATGGGGCTGAAGCACTTGTTTGAACTTGGGGTAACGGCTGGCTCGGCGAACCTCATCGAGCTGTACCTCGGAAGTGACCAACTCGAAACGAGCGGCCCTCCAGGCACGATAGATGGTGTCGGGCGCACCATGCGGTGAAATCAGCGCGCTGAACAGCACATTGGTGTCCAGCACCACTCGCATCAACGCTCACGTGCCCACTGCACGGCTTCATTGATCATGGCGTTGAGATCCGAACTGCAGACGTCGGAGTTGTCGCTTTTGGCTTGGTCTGCTGTCAGTTCAAGAATGTGGGAGCGGACTGCCTCTTCGATGAATTGCGACAGATCGCTTTTTTGGCTACCCCCCTGGCTCGCGATGAAATTGCGGACAGACTGGTCCGTGTCAGGGGAGACGACGATGTTCCAGTTGACGGTGGCGGGCATGGTGATTTCAACGGTGATGAAGGTGGACGAACTGTTATACGCCGAGCCTCGCACATTGGGCAAGATCATGCCGAGGGTCAGACAGCCACAAGGTGCAAAATCTGTTGAAAAGAATGGCTAGCCCGATCCCTGCACGCTGGATTCGCTGGGCGTGATCGACGCCTCGGTTGGGCGTTGCCATGCGCAAGCTATCCGCTTTGGTTTCTACGCTTGCACCCCTGATTCAACCCCGGTGGCCTGTGGTCACCCGCCAAGTCTGGAGTTTTGGCATGCAACAACGTCAATTGGGAGCGGGCGGTCCGCTGGTTTCGGCTTTGGGCCTGGGCTGCATGGGCATGAGCGAGTTCTATGGGCCCAGTGACGACGAGCAGTCTTTGCGCACGCTGGCCCGCGCGCTGGAGCTGGGCATCAACCTGTTCGACACTGCCGATACCTACGGCCTGGGCCACAACGAGCAGTTGTTGGGCCGCTTCATCCGGCAAGGCGGCGCGGCCCGTCGCCAGCAAGTGGTGGTGGCCACCAAATTCGGCATCGTGCGTCAGGCCGGCGTGTACGAGCGGCGCATCGACAACTCGCCGGCCTACATCCGCGCGGCCTGCGAAGCTTCTTTGCGTCATCTGGGCCTGGAGCGCATCGGCCTCTACTACTGCCACCGCCGTGATCCGGCCGTGCCCATCGAAGAGGTGGTGGGGGCCATGGCCGATCTGGTGGCCGCCGGCAAGGTGGGGGCCATCGGCTTGTCCGAGGTGTCGGAACAGACCCTGCGCCGGGCTCATGCAGTGCATCCGGTGGCCGCCCTGCAGAGCGAATACTCTTTGTGGAGCCGCGAACCCGAAGCGGGCCTGCTCGCCACCTGTGCCGAGCTGGGCACGGCTTTCGTGGCCTACAGCCCGCTGGGCCGTGCGTTTCTGACCGCCACCGTCGACACGGCCCAACTGGCCGACAACGATTTCCGCAAACACAATCCCCGTTTTTCAGGCGAGGCCGAAGCCCACAACCGGCAACTGGTGAGCGCGCTGGCCGATTTTGCCAAGGCCCGCGGCCTGAGCAACGCTCAGCTCGCATTGGCCTGGCTGCTGCACAAGGCCCCGCATGTGATCCCCATCCCCGGTACCCGCCGCATCGCTTACCTGGAGAGCAATGCCGCCAGCACTGAAATCCGCCTGTCTAGCGACGACATCGCCTGGCTCGACCGGCTGTTCGACCCCACGGCTGTGGCCGGGGCGCGGTATCCAGAGGCGGGGTTTGCGGGGGTGGAGATCAATCAGCGCTAAAAGGAGCGAGGTGCTTTTGCCTTGTGTGTTGCCAATTTCATGGGGCGTGCTTGAAAGGTATCCAAGCGATGACGTGGAGTCCAGTTTGAACGGCTCGCCCGCCCAGGCGGCTGATTGCTTGGCCAGCTTGGGGGATCTTCATTGGGGCGTCACGGTTTGACCTGGCCCTGTGGCTCAGTGATTGGGGTTACTTGATTCGAACAAGGCCTCCAGCGACGGGGCCGTGAGGGCGAGTCGGAACCAGCGCTCGCGTTGTGCCTGCCCGGCCGATTGGATGCGCGCGTGGGCCCAATCAGGTATGGCTTCAAAGCGTTGCTCAATCAGTTGAACGAGCAGTGTGGCATAGGCCTCGTCGCGGCCCTCCTTTCGGCCTTCTTTGCGTCCTTTCTGCATGGCCTGCCTGAACAGGCGGCCCATCGTGTCTGCCAGCATGAGGGCTCCTTCCATCAGGTCTGGGATGCGGGCCAGTGCATCGGCAACGGCGGGTTTCATCTCGGCCGGGGCCTTGCGGCTGAGTTGCTTGCGCAGCCAACGGTCAAGGGTGCGCT
>RXJO01000032.1:7112-13242 GCA_003987795.1 Curvibacter sp. | reverse complement strand
CTTCATGCGCAAGGACGGCACGCGCTTTCCGGTGCTGGTGATCGAGGCGCCCCTGATCAATGCCCAAGGTTTGCAGACCGGCTGGATGAGCGCCTTCCTCGACATCAGCGAGCAGCGCCGCATCGAGGAGCTGTCACGCGCCTCGCAGGAGCGCCTGCAGGCCACCGCCCGCCTGGCCACGGTGGGCGAGATGGCCTCGCTGCTCAGCCACGAACTCAATCAACCCCTGGCCGCCATCTCCAGCTATGCCACCGGCTCGATGAACCTGCTGCGCCACCAGGGCGCCGGCGCGCCGCCTGATCTGGACATGGCCTTGCGCCGCATTGCCGAACAGGCCGAGCGCGCCGGGCGGGTGATCAAGAGCGTGCACGACTTCGTGCGGCGCCGCGACCAGGCGCGCGAACCGGTGGCGGCCCGCGCCTTGCTCGAGGCCATCATGCCGCTGGTGACCCTGCAGGCACGCAAGCTCGGCGTGCGCGTGATCACCGACATCGAGCCCGGCCTGCCCGAGGTGTTGTGCGACCGCACCATGGTCGAGCAGGTGCTGCTGAACCTGGCGCGCAACGGCATGCAGGCCATGGAGCCCTGTGAACTGGCCCAGCGGGTGTTGCGCATCGAGGCCCGCAAAGCGGCCTCCAATGAATCCAGCGGCTGGCTGGAGTGGCGCGTGATCGACCACGGGCCGGGCATCCCCAAAGAAGTGAGCGAGCAGCTCTTCACGCCCTTCTTCACGACCAAGGCCGAAGGCATGGGCCTGGGCCTGAGCCTGTGCCGCACGGTGGTCGAGCAGCATGGGGGTTACCTGGGCTTCGAAGCGCAGGAGCCAAGGGGTACCATCTTCAGCTTCACCCTGCCGGTGAAAAAGAGCCTGCCGGCCGAGGCCGTGGCCTGAACGAGCGCCGACCGCCCTGTTGTCATTGTTCTTCTTTTTCTTCCATTTCTTCTGATCCGACGGAACCGATCCTCATGGAACCCTCGCCCGACGCCACCGTGTTCATTGTGGATGACGACGCCGGTGTGCGCGACGCACTGGCCTGGCTGCTGCGCTCGCGTCACCTGCTCAGTGAGGTCTTCGAAAGCGCCGAGCAGTTCGATGCGGCCCTGCGTTCGCGCCCAGCCCCCAGCCACCCCTGCTGCCTGTTGCTCGATGTGCGCATGCCCGGCATGAGCGGGCTGGCGCTGTTCGACCAGTTGATCGAGCGCGGCCTGCAGGCGGCCATGCCGGTGATCTTCCTGACCGGCCATGCCGATGTGCCCACGGCGGTCGATGCGGTCAAGCGTGGGGCTTTCGACTTCTGTGAAAAGCCGTTTTCTGACAACGCCCTGGTCGACCGCATCGAGCAGGCTTTGCAGCGCTCATCGGAGGTGCTGGCCCAGCATCGGCAGCACCGGGGCTTGCAGGTGCGCCTGACCGAGCTGACCGAGCGCGAGCGCGATGTGATGCGGCTGGTGGTCGAGGGCCTGCCGAACAAGCTGATTGCGGATCAGCTCGACATCAGTGTGCGGACGGTGGAGGTGCATCGGTCGCGGGTGTTTGACAAGATGAGTGTGAAGTCGGCGGTTGAGTTGGCGAATTTGTTGAGGAGTTTGGGGTGAGGTGGCTTCGCCACTGAGCTTGGGTGGGTGGCGCCGCTGCGCTCTGGTCGTTCTGCGGTTCTTTGAAGGGCGGCCGCCGGGCCGCAATCCCGGCCTCCGCCCTTCAACAAAAAACAGAATGAACAGAGCGAAGCGGCAATACAGAGCTCCAAATGAGCGGTCAAAGCACGGTAGTCACATCCGTGCCATCCCCTTTACCCCTTCTCCCCCACAAAAATCTCCACCCTCCGATTCCGCGCCCGCCCCTCCGCGGTGTCATTGCCAGCCACCGGCTGATGCGACCCCCGCCCCTCGACCATGAAGCGGTCGAAAGGAACACCCCGGGCCACCAGGTAGTCGCGCGTGCTCGCCGCCCGGTCTTGTGACAAGGGGTTGTTGATGGCATCGCTGCCGGTGCTGTCGGTGTGGCCCACGATGCGCACCTCGGCGCGCGGGTTGTTGCGCAGGCCTTCGGCAAAGCGGTCCAGGATGGGGCGCAGGTTGGGCTTGACCACCGCGCTGCCGGTGTCGAACGAGATGTCGCTCGGGATGTCGAGCTTGAGCTGGTTGTCGGCCGTCTGTACCACCGTCACGCCTGTGCCTTGGGTGGCTTGTTCCATGGCGCGCTTTTGCTCGTCCATGTGGCGCGACCAGATGTAGGTGCCCAGGGCGCCGATGCCGGCGCCCACCACCGCCCCGGTGCCGGCATTGCCGCCGGTGGCCGAGCTCAGCACCGCGCCGGCCAGAGCGCCGATGCCGGCCCCGGTGGTGGTGCGGCGCTGGTTCTCGCTCATGTCGGCGCAGCCGCTCAGCAGCGCGGCGCTCAGCACGGGGATCAGAATCAATGAGGAGGTTGAGCGGGTCTTGCGCATGATGGGTTCTCTCCTTGGTGCAACAGTCCGTCCAGGATGAACGGTGAACCCGCGTTGTAAGCGCATTCGCGGTCAGAGGCTCAGACCAAAGTGCTACTTTTTGTGTGGTTTTTCGGCTTCTGCGTCTTCGGTGTGCACCGGCTCGCCGCCACGGCGGCCCGAGAACATCGTCCACCAGACAATCGCCACCAGCACCAGCAAGGCCAGCAGGGCTTCAAGCAAAATCAGACCCATGATGAAAAGACTCCTGTGGAAGGCGGTGACGGCCGTCATTGTAGGAATGCTGGCCTCCTGCGCGAGCCCGCCGCCCAGTGGCCCCACGGCCCCCGCTCCGACCCCTGCCACCGCGCCCGAGCCGAGTGCGCCGGTGCCTGGCTGGACGCTGAGCGAAGACGAGAGCCGCCCACTGCCGCCGCCCCGTGTACAGGGCAACAGCCGCTGGGTGCCGGTGCGCTGGGCCGAGCTGCCCGGCCTGGGCCAGGATTCGCTGTTCGAGGCCTGGAACGCCTGGATCAAGAGCTGTGAGCGGCCCGGCCCGGTGTTCGCCCCGCTGTGCGGCGAGGTGCGGCAACTCAGCATCGCCACCCCCGAGGAGCAACTGGGCTGGATGGCGCGTCGCCTGCAGCCCTACCGAGTGGAGAGCCTGGACGGCCAGGCCGAGGGTCTGCTGACCAGTTACTACGAGCCCGTGATCCCGGCCAGCCGCCTGCCCGGCAACGGCTACAACGTGGCCCTGTACCGTGCCCCTGCCACCCTCAACCAGCGCCGGCCCTGGTACACGCGCCAGGAGATCGACACCCTGCCCGAGGCCCAGGCCGCGCTGCGCGGGCGCGAGATCGCCTGGATCGCCGACCCGGTGGAGGCCCTGGTGCTGCACATCCAGGGCTCGGGCCGCCTGCGCATCACCGAGCCTGATGGCTCGCAGCGCCTGGTGCGCCTGGCCTTTGCCGGTACCAACGACCAGCCCTACAAGAGCGTGGGCCGCTGGCTGCTCGACCAAGGGCAGACCCGTGACGCCACCTGGCCCGGCATTCGCCAGTGGCTGTCCCAGAACCCACAGCGCACCAACGAACTGCTGTGGAGCAATCCCCGCTACGTGTTTTTCCGTGAAGAGGCCTTGTCCAGCACCGACGTCAGCCAGGGCCCGCGCGGTGCCCAGGGCGTGGAGCTGACGCCGGGTCGTTCGATCGCGGTCGATCGGCAGAACATCCCCTACGGCACGCCGATGTGGCTGGCCTCCAGCGGACCCACGGCCCAGCTGCAACGCCTGGTGCTGGCGCAGGACACCGGCAGCGCCATCATCGGTGCCGTGCGCGCCGACTACTTTGCGGGCTGGGGGGCGGATGCCGGTGAACTGGCCGGCCGCCTTAAGCAACCGCTGCGTCTGTGGGCGCTGTGGCCGCGCTGAGGTCCGGGGCAGCAAGGCGTTGAAGCGCCCAGTTCAGGATTTGGCCAGTCCAAAATCCTCGCGCAGGCGGTCGATCTGGTGCATGCGCTCGTGCAGGATCGTCACGATACCAATGGCCCCGTCAGACAGGTACCGCCAGTAGACAAAGTGCCGTTCGTGGCGAAAGAAATAACCTTCAACACCGAAGGCTGCCGGAATGGGGCGGGATGCTGTGCCATGTGATGCGATGCGGTCGAATGTGGCGAACAGCTCCGTGATGTAGCGGTCGGCCTGTTGCACGCCCCAGCGATCCCGGGTGTAGCGGTAGATGTCGTCCAGACGGAAGGAGGCCGCAGCCTGTATGCGCACCTGCGCCACATTCAGACCTTGTTGCGCGCGATCACCTCGGCTGCTGTCAGAGCTTGGTATGAGGATTCGGGCGCCGCGAAGGCGTGTGCCAATTCAGTCTTGAGCCGTTCGAAAGCCAGTTGTTCTGCCCGATCCTTGTCGCGCCGGATCAGGTCTCGCACATATTCACTGACGTTGTCATAGGTGCCGGACTCGCCCACGTTGGTCGCTACGAAGTCGCTGAGGGCTTCGTTCAGGTGGACTGTCATCGTGGTGTGGGTTGAGGGCATGGCGGCTTTCACTCGCATTTTCAGTGGGCTCAATGTATTCAAAAACAAGCCCCTGAACAAGCGTGGGGCCACCTGGCCGAGCGCGGGTCACTGGACATTCTGAAGCCGCAGCGCCGCCCCGGTCTTTCCGCGGGGTCATGAAATTGTCATGACCGCGGCCTACGCTGCGCGACTTGGTCGGGCGTGCGCCTGCCAGATGTCTCGTCCACCCCACAAGAAGGTCTGCCTCATGTCCGCCGATTCACACACCCCTTCCCGTCGTCATGTGCTGCGCGCCCTGGCCGCCGCACCCCTGTTCCCCCTGGGTGGTCTGGCCGGGTGCGCCAGCACCCCGGCGAACCGTCCGGCTGCCTTCCGTTCGGTGCGTTTTGAAGGCATGGCCGCGCCCACGCTGGCCAATCCCCAGGCCATGGCCACGACCACGGTGCAGTCGGCCGTCACCGTCACGCTGGCTGATGGCAGCCAGCGCACCCAGGCCCTGGCCTACCAGCCCTTCTTCATGACGGGCGAGAGGCTGCCCGACGGGCAGGGCGGCCAGGTGTTGGCCGGCGGCTACTACGACATCCGCAACCAGCCCATCGTGGACCGCTCGGTACCCGGGCGCGAACGGCATTTCTATTCGGATTGCCCCGATGGCTCCTCGCTGCTGACCTTGCCCAAGGCCCAGGTGCCCGGGGTCAAGGGCAACCCGGTGTTTGCCGTGGTGCAGTTCGAGTACGCCACGCGCAACCAGGCCGGTGCCGCCACCTATGGCCAGCTGCCCTCGCCGATCGCGGTGATCACGCTCGACCAGAACCCCGCCACCGGTGCGCTCAGCGTGGTCAAGTACCACAACGTGGACACCTCGGGCGTGCAGGGGCTGTGGATCACCTGCGGCGCCAGCCTCTCGCCCTGGAACACGCATCTGTCGAGCGAAGAGTACGAGCCCGATGCCTTCGCCCTGGCCAGCAACGCCCAGTTCAAGGCCTTCAGCCAGAACCTGTATGGCGACCCGACCCAGGCCAACCCCTACCACTACGGCCACCTGCCCGAGGTGACGGTGCTGCCCGATGGCACGGGCCGCATCGCCAAACATTACTGCATGGGCCGCATTTCGCACGAGCTGGTGCAGGTGATGCCCGACGAGCGAACCGCGCTCATGGGCGACGACGCCACCAACGGTGGCTTGTTCATGTTCGTGGCCGATCGCCCGCGCGATCTGTCTTCGGGCACCCTGTACGTCGCCACCTGGAAGCAGACCTCGGGCGTGGGCCCGGGCGCGGGTGACATCGGCTGGATCCGCCTGGGCCATGCCAGCAGCGCCGAGATCCGCGCCCTGGTGGACGGCGGCATCCGCGCCGCCGACATCATGGACGTCAAGACCAGCGACCCGGCCGATGCCAGCTACACCCGCATCCCGTTCAACGGCAAGTTCAACTGGGTCAAGCTCAAGCCCGGCATGGAAAAGGCCGCCGCCTTCCTCGAGACCCATCGCTATGCCGCCCTGGTCGGTGGCAGCCTGGGCTTCACCAAGATGGAGGGCACCACGGTCAATGCCAAGGACAAGCGCGCCTACTCGGCCATGTCCTACATCCAGACCAGCATGCTGGACGGCTCAGGTGGCATCCGCGTGCAGGGCCCCAAGGCCGGCGCCGTCTATGAGCATGTGTTGCAAGGCG
>RXJO01000032.1:0-6979 GCA_003987795.1 Curvibacter sp. | reverse complement strand
CGCCAACCCCGACAACCTCAAGTTCTCCGAGAAGTTGCGCACCCTGTTCATCGGCGAAGACAGCGGCATGCACGTCAACAACTTCCTGTGGGCCTACCACGTCGACACGAAGCAGCTCACGCGCATCTTGTCCTGTCCCTCGGGCGCCGAATCGACGGGCCTGCATGCGGTGGACGAGATCAATGGCTGGACTTATGTCATGAGCAACTTCCAGCACCCCGGCGACTGGGAAAAGCCCTTGCACGACCGGGTCAAGGAGACGCTGGATCCGCTGGTGCGTGCCAACTTCAAGGACCGCTTCGGGGCTTCGGTCGGCTACCTGACCGGGCTCACGCCCAAGGTCTGAACGACCTCGGTCACCGGCCTGCCGTCGGCTCAGCGCGGGCTGCCGGCCTTGCCCGTGGCCGGCTGCAGGTGCCCCAGCGGCAGCGCACTGCTGGCCTTGACCTCGCCCAGCGAGAAGCTGGTGTGCAGGTCTTTCACATTGGGCAGGTTGATCAGGCTTTTCAGCGCGAAGCGCGAGAAGCTGTCCAGGTCCTGCGCCACCACCTGCAGCTCGAAGGTGCCGGTGCCGCTGATGTAGTGGCAGCTGATTACCTCGGGCAGTTGGCGGATCGCGTCTTCCAGCCGCTTGGTGGCGTCACCGGTGTTGCGCTCGGCATCGAGCCGCACAAAGGCCAGCACGCCCAGGCCGATCTTGTGCCGGTCGATCTCGGCCCGGTAACCCTTGATGTAGCCCGACTCTTCAAGCGCCCGCACGCGACGCCAGCAAGGCGCGGCCGACAGGCCCACGCGCTGAGCCAGTTCGGCGTTGGTGAGCCGGGCGTCGGCCTGCAGCTCGCTCAGGATGGCGATGTCGAATTTGTCGAGGGAGTCCAAGGCGTGGGGCGGCGAAAAGGTCGATCGGTCGGGGTCAGGGCCGCAGCATAGCCGACAAACAGAAAAAGAAAGGCCGGCGCTGGGCGCCGGCCTGGGGGCGAGCCTGGGCAGACTCAGTCGAGATAGTCGGAGTAATCCTTCTTGCCGTAGCCGTCCAGCCGGGTCCAGGGCGGATTGGCCGGGGCGGCGGTCGTCTGCACCACGGTCTTGCGCGAGCCCTGGGGTCCGCTGGACTCCACGCTCACCGGCACCATCAGCTTGTGGTTCCAGACCACAGTCAGGCGGCCGTTGGCATCCTGGCGCGTGTAGGTGGTGGTGTCTCCGACCGGGGCGGCGGCCTTGAGCTGCTGCAGCACGGCCGGGTCGATCAGGTGCCAGGCGGCGGGCCAGGCGCCATCGAAGCCGACGTTGCCATAGTCGGTGCGGGCGATGTCGATCACCACCTTGTCTTCGGCGGACACCAGACGCAGGCGGGGCTCGCCGCGCTCGTCGCGGGTGATCCAGCGCGCGGCGGCCGCCACGTCGAGGTGCTTGTGCGCCTTGTGACCCTTGGCGTGCTCTTCGTCCGAATGGGCATGGGGCGGGATCACACGTTCGATCCAGACCATCTGTGGGCGCCGGTGCACACGTTCGCTGAATTCGGCCGTGCGTTTCACGCCGTCGGCACCCAGCGACACGCTGGTGTGGCGCACCAGCAGGTCCAGGCTGGGGCCTTGGCCCGCGGTCACGCCTTGGGCCGAGGCCCAGGGCGCGGCTGCGAGCAGGCTGCAGGCCAGCGTGGCCTGCAGCAGGTGGCGGCGCGATGCGTGGTGCTGAAAGGAGGGCGCGCGCATCAGAAGCCGAAGGCCTGGCGAACCAGGGCGTTCACTCGGGTGTTGTCCAGCGTGCCCTTGAACGGGGCCTTGCCGGCGCCGGTGGCGAACAGCATCACATCGCCGCCGCCGTGGGTTTCCGAGCCGGCGCTGCCCAGCTGCACGCCCACTTCCTGCAGGTAGTCCTTGTTGCCCGAGGTGTCGACGTTGCTCAGGTCGTCACGCACCGATTTGCGCGGGCCACCACCGTTGCCGAACACCAGGGTGGTGTAGGGCTTGCCGTCGGCTGCCAGGGCGGTCTGCTTGGTGCGGTTGTTGGTGCTCTTGCCCAGGATGTCGTTGCCCTTGTGCGAGTAGCCGTTGAAGGCCATGGTGTGGTCGTGGTCGGCCGTCACCACCACCAGGGTGTTGCTCAGGTCGACCTTGGCCAGCACGGCCTTGACGGCGTCATCGAAGGCGATGGTGTCGGCCAGCGCGCGCTTGGCATTGGTGCCATGCAGGGCGTGGTCGATGCGGCCACCTTCGACCATCAGAAAGTAGCCGTTGCTGTTCTTCGACAGCACGTCCACCGCCTTGGTGGCCATCTGGGCCAGGCTGGGCTCCTTGGCTGGATCACGGTCGAGCTCATACGACATGTGACCTTGCGACAGCGCCTGGTCGAACAGGCCCAGCAGGCGGCCGTTGGGCGCGGCGTTGAGGCTGGTGAGGTCGTTCACGAAGGTGTAGCCCTGGCTCTGCATCTCAGCCACCAGGTCGCGCCCGTCGGGGCGGCCCTTGGGGGTGGTGGTCGCGTTGAATGGCCGCCAGAAGTAGCTGATGCCGCCCAGCATCACGTCCACGCCCTTGCCCAGCGCGGTGTTGTAGCCGGCGCCGCCGGGCACGGCCTGGCGCGAGATGTGGTATTCGGCATCGCGGTGGCAGATGTGCGAGTAGGTGGCAGCCGGCGTGGCATGGGTCAGGCGGGCGGTGGTCACCACGCCGGTGGCCTTGCCGGCGGCAATCGCCTGCTCCAGCAGGGTGGGCACGCTGGCACCGTTGCCGGTGGCCGGGCAGTTGTTGACGGCGTTGCTCACGCTGGGGCTCACGCTGGTGTCGGCGCCGGGCTTGATGGCCTGGGTGTTGCCGTCCATGGACAGCACTTCGTTGCGCATCTTCACGCCGGTCATGTAGGCCGCCATCGACGGAGCGCTGTCGGTGGTCTGGGCATCCAGCGAGTAGGTCTTGATGCGGGCCGTGCGCGGCAGGGTCTCCATGGTCAGCTGGCCCGATTCGCCGTACTTGTAGATGCGGCTGGCGGTGACGGTGACCGGGCCCATGCCGTCGCCGAGGAAGAAGATCACGTTCTTGGCTTCGCCTGCAGCGAAGGCCTGGCTGGCGCACAGGGCGCCCAGGGTGAGGGCCAGCAGGCGATGGGCAAAGCGCGGGCCACGGGGCAGGGAGTGGTTCAAGGGGTTCATGGCAAAGTTTCCAGATCTGGGGTGTGTAGCGGCGCTCATCAGAGGCCCATGGCGTTGCGGATCAGACCGAACACGGCGGTGTTCTCGATCACGCCGGTGAAGCTTTCGGCACCCTTGCCGATGGCGCCCAGGAACACGTCGGCACCGCCATGGGTTTCGCTGCCGGCGGCCATGGGGATGGTGGCTTCCTGGTGGTAGGTCTTGTCGAACACCTGGGCATCGGTCAGGGCGGTGCGGGTGGCCTGGCGGTTTTCACCGTTGCCGAAGCCGATGATGGTGAAGGGGTTGCCGCCGGTGTCCTTGGACAGCAGGCCATCCACATAGCTGCGCAGCAGGCCCAACACGCCAGGGTTGGTGTCGGAGGTCTTGCCGGTGCGGGCGGCGTAGCCATTGAGCACCAGGGTGTGGTCGTGGTCGGCGGTGACGACGATCAGGGTGTTCTTCAGGCCCGGGTCCAGCGCCTGCATCTTGTCGATGGCGGCCTTGATCGCGTTGTCGAAGGCCACGGTGTCCTGCAGGGCCTTGCGGGCCGTGGTCTCATGCAGCGCATGGTCGATGCGACCGCCCTCCACCATCAGGAACATGCCGTTCTGGTTGCTCTTGAGCTGGTCGATGGCGCGGGTGGTCATCTCGGCCAGGCTCGGTTCCTTGGTGCTGTCGCGGTCCAGGTCATAGGACATGTGGCTGGCCGTGAACAGGCCCAGCAGCTTGCCGCTGGTGGGCAAGGCGTTGAAATCGGCACGCGAGCCGGCGAAGCTGTAGCCGGCCTTCTTCATTTCGGCCACCAGGTCACGGCTGTCGCTGCGGCTGCTGCCGGTGCTGCTCTTGGGCTGGAAGTGGCGCAGGCCGCCGCCGAAGACCACATCCACGCCGTCACCCAGCGCGGTGTTGAAGCCGGCACCGCCGGGCACCATCTGCGCCGCGATGGCGTTCTCGCCGTCGCGGTGGCAGATGTGGGCGTAGGTGGCGGCCGGGGTGGCGTGGGTGATGCGGGTGGTGGTCACCACGCCGGTGGCCAGGCCCTTGGACTTGGCGATCTCCAGCAAGGTGGGCACGCTGCTGCCGTTGCCGCTGGTGGGGCAGGTGCTGTCGGCACCAGACACATAGTCGGCGAAGCTGGTCTTGTTGTAGGCCGAGGTGTCTGCCGTCATCGAGATGACCTCGTTGTTCATCTTCACGCCGGTCATGTAGGCCGACATCGAGGGCGCGCTGTCGGTCACCTGGGCATCGGCCGAGTAGGTCTTGACGAAGGCGCTTTCGGGCAGGGTGTCGATGGTCAGGTTGCCGTCTTCGCCGGCCGCGTAGATGCGGGCGGCGGTCAGGGTGGTCAGGCCCATGCCGTCGCCCAGGAAGAACAGCACGTTCTTGGGCGGGGTGCTGCTGCTGCCGCCGCAGGCTGTCAGGGTGGCCACCGCCAGGGTGGACGCAATCAACCAGGATTTCATGAGGTGCTCCGCAAGGGGTCTTTACAAAGCCTTCAAATTTGTAACCTGATCGTGAAACCTTCATGACACTGGCATTTCTCCCAAGGATGTTCGGGATATGCGGCGCACGTTGGGTGAGTCGACTGATTGCTGTCTTTTTCTTGTTTGGGAATCAATCTTTCTTTTTTGTTTGAATTTAGAAAGAAATTTAATTTTCAAGCGGTTTGCTGGGCACTATTCGCAAAGACATATCAGGGCAGGCCGCATACACTTTCCCGCACCGGTGGTCGCATCTGTTGCCATCCGTCAAGCATCGAATAAATCCGGCCCAGGGCTGCCCGAGTCGGCCCATCAGGAGACAAGCCATGAACGCCCCTTTGCCCGAACACATCCGCCGCGCCCTGGAGACGGTGACGCTGGATGACAAGTACAGCCTGGACTACGGTCGGGCCTTCATGAGCGGGGTGCAGGCCCTGGTGAAGCTGCCTATGCTGCAAAGGCTGCGCGATGCCCAGCAGGGCAAGAACACGGCGGGCTTCATCAGCGGTTATCGCGGCTCACCGCTGGGTGGTTATGACCAGGCCCTGGTCAAGGCCAGCCCCTATCTCAAGGCGCAGAACATCGTCTTCCAGCCCGGCGTCAACGAGGAACTGGCCGCCACCGCGCTGTGGGGCACCCAGCAACTGGGCTTTGCCCCGGCTGGCACGCAGAAGTTCGATGGCGTGTTCGGCATCTGGTACGGCAAGGGGCCCGGCGTGGACCGCTGCTCCGATGTCTTCAAACACGCCAACATGGCGGGCACCACGCCCTGGGGCGGCGTGATCGCAGTGGCCGGTGACGACCACATCTCGAAAAGCTCCACCGCCGCCCACCAGAGCGATCACATCTTCAAGGCCTGCGGCTTCCCGGTGTTCTTCCCGTCCACCGTGCAGGAGATCCTGGACCTGGGTCTGCACGCCTTTGCCCTGAGCCGCTATGCCGGCGTCTGGTCGGGGCTCAAGACCATCCAGGAGATCGTCGAGTCGAGCGCGACCGCCATGATCGACCCCGATCGCGTGCAGATCCAGATCCCCACCGATTTCGAGATGCCGCCCGGTGGCGTGCACATCCGCTGGCCCGACCATGCCCTCGACCAGGAGGCCCGCCTGTTCGACACCAAGTGGTATGCCGCCCTGGCCTACATCCGCGCCAACCGCCTCAACTACACCGCTTTGCAGGGGCCGAACGACCGCCTGGGCATCATGGCCAGCGGCAAGGCCTGGAACGACACCCGCCAGGCCCTGCTGGACCTGGGGCTCGACGATGACGCCTGCCGGGCCCTGGGCATCCGCCTGCACAAGGTGGGCGTGGTGTGGCCGCTGGAGGCCCAGCTCACCCGCGAGTTCGCCACCGGCCTGCAGGAGATCTTGGTCGTCGAGGAAAAGCGCCAGGTCATCGAATACCAACTCAAGGAAGAGCTCTACAACTGGCGCCCCGATGTGCGCCCCAATGTGGTCGGCAAGTTCGACGAGGGCGAGGGCGACTTCAGCGGCGGCGAATGGGCCCGCCCCAACCCCACGGCCAACACCCTGCTGCGCGCCAATGCCGACCTGACCCCGGCCCTGATCGCGCGCGCCATCGCCAAGCGCCTGCGCCGCCTGGGCCTGCTGCCCGCCGGCGCCGATCTGACGGCTCGCATCGATGCCCAGCTGGCCATCCTCGAGGCCAAGCAGAACGCCCTGAACGTGATTGAAGTGGCGGGCGTCAAGGGGGCCGACCGCCAGCCCTGGTTCTGCTCGGGCTGCCCGCACAACACCAGCACCGTGGTGCCCGAGGGCTCGCGCGCCATGGCTGGCATCGGTTGCCATTTCATGGCCACCTGGATGGACCGCGCCACCGTCGGCTTCACCCAGATGGGCGGCGAGGGCGTGCCCTGGACGGGCCAGCAGCCCTTCAGCACCGAAAAGCATGTGTTCGCCAACCTGGGCGATGGCACCTATTTCCACAGCGGCCTGCTGGCGGTGCGCCAGAGCATCGCGGCGGGCGTCAACATCACCTACAAGATCCTCTACAACGATGCGGTGGCCATGACCGGCGGCCAGCAGGTCGGTGAGCGCCCCGAAGGGCACTCGGTGGTTCAGATCGCCCAGAGCATGCGCGCCGAAGGCGCCCGCAAGATCACCATCGTCACCGACGAGCCCGAGAAGTACGCCCACATCCACGGGCTGCCCGAGGGCATCGCGATCCAGCATCGCGACACGCTCGATGCGGTGCAGCGCGAGTTCCGCGAGCTCGAAGGCACCACCGTCATCATCTACGACCAGACCTGCGCCACCGAGAAGCGGCGCCGCCGCAAGCGCGGCAGCCTGGTCGATCCGGCCAAGCGCGTGGTCATCAACGAGCTGGTCTGCGAAGGATGCGGCGACTG
>RXJO01000151.1 GCA_003987795.1 Curvibacter sp. | reverse complement strand
CTTCTCCGCACCTTCCCGTGACATGCACAGTGGTGTGTTGGCGGAGTCGTCTGGCTTACAGCAGCGGGGGCTGCGCCGGAATGGCCACACAGATTGCTTGTGCGGCGTCACCGGCTTCCCGTTTAACGTGACCCCCGAAGAGATCACGCACCCGAAGCGGCGATCTTAACTGCAGATGACGGGCAGTTTGAAGCTCAGGCCCAAAATCGCGCCGCCGCGGGGCTCCGTGGCAGCCCGAGGGTCAGGCCTGCACCACCCGGTTGCGCCCCTGGTGCTTGGCCTCATAAAGGGCCTGATCGCTCTGGGCGATCATGGCTTCGGCGGCGGTCGGGCCCTCGCCGGGAATGCCGGCGTGCAAGCCGATGCTGATCGTGACCGGGATGCTGACGCCGTTGACGACGATGGGCTGATCGCCGACGGCCCGGCGGATGCCCTCAGCCACGGCCAGGGCGCCGTCGGCAGTGGTGGCGGGCAGCAAGGCCAGAAACTCTTCGCCACCGAAGCGGGCCAGCAGGTCGGCACCACGCAACCGGGCCCGGGCGCGCTGCGCCACCTGACGCAGCACCTCGTCGCCCACCAGGTGACCGTGCTGGTCGTTCACCAGCTTGAAGTGGTCGATGTCGAGCATCAGCAAGGCCAGCGGGCTGCGCCGGCGCCGGGCCAGGGCCAGGTGGTGGTCCATGAGCTCCATCAGGGCCAGGCGGTTGTACAGGCCGGTGAGGCGATCATGGCTGGCCAGTTCGTGCTGCTGGCTGACAGCGTGCTCCATCTGCATCAGCACATAGCCCATGCTGTTGAGCAGCAGCACGGCGAGGGTGGCGATGTAGGTCGCCACCTGCACCTGGGCCGGCACATTGAAATGCGCATCCCATTCAGAGGCTTCGAGCATGAACAGCGTGCGCAGGACCAGCGTGATGCACAGCAGGCTGGCGCCCGAGATCACCACCCAGCGGCCCGTGTGGCGGCGACCCAGCAGGCCCGGCGCCCAGGCCTGCCACAACAGGCCCCCGGCCATCACGGTCTGCAGCCCGGCCACCAGCACGTTGCGCCAGCGGTCGTCGTGCAGCAAGGTGGCTGCCACCAGCATGTTCAGGCCCGCCGGCAGCCACACCAGCCAATGCGGGGGCGCACGGCTGCGGCCCTTCTGGAAGGCCATCAGGGCCAGGGTGTGGATGACCAGGCTGAGCGCCGTCAAGGCATTGGTCAGCACAATGGACACCCCCAGCCAGCCGGCATCGCGCAGGCCGAAGGCCGGGTAAGACAGCGCATTGAGCACCAGGCCCAGGCCCCACAAGGAGAGGCCTTTTCGCAGGTGACTGCCCCAGGCCACGGCCAGTACCGCGGCGGCCAGCACCCCGCTGGCCAGGGTGAGCGCCACGAGCAGGGTCGGCAAGTGCAAGGTCATGGAGGGCTTGTCTCGGTGTTCGATTCACTCTACACCGAAACCGTCTGCGCAGTCATGCGCCAAGGCAGGCCCCTGTCCGTCCCAGGTGCGCAGCCGCATCACATCACTTGGGACGACCATCGACCCCGGGGCGGCACCAATCGACGAAGTTTCAGGCCGAGGCCTGCACCCACTCCCGTGCCTCGGCCAAGGTCGAAAACACCAGGATCGGCGGCATCTGGGTGATCTGGTCGTATTTTCGGGCCATGCCGATGATGACCGGATCCACCGTGACCGCCAGGATTCGGTACTTGGGGTTGACGAAGGTGGCCCCGATGTTGATGGCCGCCGTGTCGAGGATGCCGCCCTCACCCATGGTGAAGGCCTCGGTCTCGGAGAAATCGTTGATCGTGTAGCGGATGTTCTCGAAGCGCGGGTCGCTGTGGAACTGACCCACCGACGACAAGAACTCTTCCGCCGTGACGATGCCCCAAAAGCGTTTGTGGATGCCTTGGGGCTCTCGGATGATTTCGTAGGGCATGGTCTGGAAGCTGCAAATCGAATGGCTTGGCCGCACCGGTTGGGGCCGGCATGGGCTATTTGACCATGAACCAGGCCCCGCGAGGCCTTTCACCACCCCGGATCAACCATCAATCAGGGCCGGGTCCCAGGCGAAAACGGTCTGCTGCTGGGTGCCGAGCTTCTCGATGCCCAGGCTCATCACGTCGCCCGGGCGCAGGAACTGCGGTGCCGGCTTCTTGCCCATGCCCACGCCGGGCGGCGTACCGGTGGTGATCAGGTCGCCGGGTTCCAGGGTCATGAAGCGGCTCAGGTAGCTCACCAGCTGGGCCACGGTGAAGATCATGGTGCGGGTGTTGCCGGTCTGCTGGCGCACGCCATTGACATCCAGCCACATGTCCAGGTTCTGCGGATCGCCGACCTCGTCGGCGCTGACCAGCCAGGGGCCGATGGGACCAAAGGTGTCGCAGCCCTTGCCCTTGTCCCAGGTGCCGCCGCGCTCCAACTGGTATTCGCGCTCGGAAATGTCGTTGATGGTGCAGTAGCCGGCCACATGCTTGAGGGCGTCCGCCTCGCTGACGTAGCGGGCGCGGCTGCCGATGACCACCCCGAGCTCCACCTCCCAGTCGGACTTGACCGAGTCTTGCGGCAGCACCACCGGATGATGGCAGCCGACGGCGCTGTCAACCGTCTTGGTGAAGACGATGGGCTCTTGCGGGATGGGCATGTTCGCCTCGGCGGCGTGGTCGGCGTAGTTCAGGCCGATGGCAATGAACTTGCGCATGCCCGTCCAGGGCACGGCCAGGCGGCCCTGGGGCACGATGGGCAGGGTGCTGGCGTCCAGGCTGGCCAGGGCGGCCAGGCCGCTCGGTGACAAGGTGGCCGGGCCGATGTCGGGCAACACGGCGCTGAGATCACGCACGGTGCCGTCGCTGTGCAGCAGGGCGGGCTTTTCCTGGCCCTTGGGGCCATGGCGGAGCAGTTTCATGGGGTGAGGTTCCTGTCAGAGAAAAAAAGACATCAGTTGGACCAGCCGCCGTCGATGATCTGGGCCGTGCCGGTGGTGAAGGAGGATTCGTCGCTGGCCAGGTACACCGCCAGGGCCGCGATCTCTTCGGCCCGGCCCAGGCGGGCCATGGGCTGGCGTTCGACGAAGCCAGCCTCCACCTCGGCCAAGCTGCGGCCGCTGGCCTGGGCCTGGGCCTGGATGCGCTCCTGCAGCGAGGGCGACATCACCGTCCCCGGGCAGATCGCGTTGCAGCGGATGCCGCGGGCCACATAGTCGGCCGCCACCGACTTGGTCAGGCCGACCACGGCCGCCTTGGTGGTGCCGTAGACAAAGCGGTTGGGCGCCCCCTTGATGCTGCCGGCCACCGAAGCCACATTGATGATGGAGCCCCGCCCCCGCGCGAGCATGCCCGGCAGAAAGGCCCGGATGGTGCGCCACTGGGACCGCACATTGAGGTCGAAGGCGAAGTCCCATTCCTCGTCGGTGCAATCGAGCGCCGTGCCGGCATGGACAAAGCCCGCACCGTTGAACAGCACATCGACCGGGCCGAAGGCCTCGGCGGCGGCCTGCACGGCCGTCCCGTCCCGGACGTCCAGCACCTGGGTGATGCAGGCGGTCCGCTGCTGGAGCTCGGCCAGCGCCTGGGCGTTGATGTCAGTGGCGATCACGCGGGCGCCGGCCGCGGCGAAGGCTTCGGCGGTGGCCCGTCCGATGCCTTGTCCGGCGGCGGTCAGAAACGCGGTCTTGCCTGCAAGTCGTTGAGTCATGTGAGAGTCCTGGGTTCTTGAATCGGGCGTCGAAGCGGGCTGGGGTGAGCGTCAGATCACCTTGCCGGGGTTGAGCACGCCCCGGGGATCCAGGGCTTGCTTGAGGGTTTGCATCAGGGCGATCTCGGCCGGGCTGCGTGCATGGCCCAGCCAGGGCCGCTTGAGGGTGCCGATGCCATGCTCGGCCGAGACGGTGCCCCCGTACTCGCGCACCAGGCCATAGACAATGCCGTCGACCAGGCTCTTGGGCTGCTCGGCCACGCCGGCCTGGTGCACGATGATGTGCAGATTGCCATCGCCCACATGGCCATAGAACAGGGTGCAGGCGTTCGGGATGCGCGCCTGCAGGGCCTGCCGGCAACGGCTCACGTAGTCGTCCATGCGCGCCACGGGCAGGCCCACGTCAAACGCCAGGTGCTGCGGCAACTGCGTGTGCAGTTCGGCCGTGGCATCGCGCACCGCCCAGAAGGCCTTCACATCGGCCAGCGACTGGGCCATGGCGGCATTGCTGACGGCCCCCGCCTCCATGAGATCGGCCAGCCAGGCCTCGAAGCGTGCGGCATCTTGCTGCTCGTCGGTGCCCAGGGCCTCGACCAGCACATAGGCGCCATGGGGTCGATCATCGCCCTGCAGGGGGTTGCGCACCCCGGCCACGCGGGTGGTCGCGAACTGCCAGTAGGCTGGCCACATCACCTCGAAGGCCGACAGCAAGGGGCCCATGCGGCGACGCGCCGAATCCAGCAAGGCCAGCACGCCGGCGTAGTCGGGCACCGCACACAGGGCGAGCTGGGTGGAGGCGGGCTTGGGGAACAGGCGCAACACCACCCGGGTGATGACGCCCAGGGTGCCCTCGCTGCCGATGAAGAGGTGTTTGAGGTCAAAGCCGGCGTTGTTCTTGATCATCTTGTTCAAGCTGGTGATGACGGCGCCATCGGGCAACACCACCTCCAGGCCCAGCACCATGTCGCGCGCCATGCCGTAACGGATCACCCGGTTGCCACCGGCATTGGTGGCCAGGTTGCCACCGATGGCACAACTGCCGCGGGCCCCGAGGTCGAGCGGACAGAAGAACCCGGCCTCGGCAGCGGCCTGTTGAACCGTCTCCAGCGGCGTGCCGGCCAGCACGGTCATGGTGGCCGAGGCGGGGTCGATCTCTTCGATGCCCACCAGGCGCTCGAGCGACAGGGCCAATTGCTGCGCACCGGCCCGCGCGCCCCCGCACAAGCCGGTGAGCCCACCCTGGGGCACCACACTCACGCCGAGCTCGGCGCAGCGGCGCAGCGTGAGGGCCACGCCGGCGGTGTCGGCGGGCCGGACCAGGCCGCCGGGCGGACTCACCGGCAGGCCGCTGTAGTCGTTGTGGTTGCGCACCGGCACCTCGGCGCCGGCAAAGACCGCCTGCGGACCGAGTTCGGCGCGCAGCGCCTCGATCAGCCGGGCCAGGTCGGCGGTGACTGCGCTGGCTGCGTTCAATGCGGAAGAAGTCATCCCGGTCTCCTCAGGCGGTGAACCAGCGCAGCGGTGCGAGCACAGTCTGCGGGAACAGCACCATGATGAACATCACCACGAACTCGGCCAGCATGAAAGGCAGCACGCCACGGGTCACCTCGTCCATCTTCATGCGCCCGACCCCGGCCACCACATTGAGGATGGTGCCCACCGGGGGCGTGATCAGGCCGATGGAGTTGTTGATGATGAACAGCACCCCGAAATAGACCGGATCGATGCCGGCCGCCTTGATGACAGGCATCAGCACGGGGGTCATGATCAGGATGGTCGGCGTCATGTCCATCGCCGTGCCCACCAGCATCACCAGCACCATGATGGCGATCAGCAGCAGGGTCTGGTTGCCCATGAAGGGCTTGAGCAGTTCGACCATCTGGGCGGGCAGATTGGCCACCGTGATCAGCCACGACGACACCATCGCCGCGGCCACCAGGAACATCACCACCGCCGTGGTCTTGGCTGCGGTGGTGAAGATGGGCACCAGGGCCGACAGCGGCAGCTCGCGGTAGATCACGCTGGCCACGAACAGCGAGTAGACCGCCGCCACCACGGCCGCCTCGGTGGGCGTGAACACCCCCATGCGCAGGCCCACGAGGATGAACACCGGCAGCGTCAGCGCCCACACCGACTCGCGTGCGGCACGCCAGATCTCGGCCTTGGTCTTTTTCTCGGGCAGCACCAGCTGCTCTTTGCGGCCCATGCACCACCAGGTGAAGGCCAGGCCGGCCCCGATCAGGATGCCGGGGAAGATGCCGGCGATGAACAGCTTGCTGATCGACACGTTGGCGGCCACGCCGAAGATCACGAAGCCGATGCTGGGCGGGATGATGGGGCCGATCACCCCGGAGGCGGCAATCAGGCCGCCCGACACCTCCTTCTTGTGCCCGGCCTTGACCATCATGGGCAGCAGCAGCGCCGTGAGCGCGGCCGCATCGGCCACCGCCGAGCCCGACAGCGAGGACAGCAGACAGGCCGCCAGGATCACCACATAGCCCAGCCCGCCCTTCACATGGCCCACCAGGGCCAAGGCGAAGTTCACGATGCGTTGGGACAGGCCCCCCACGTTCATGATCTCGCCTGCGAGCATGAAGAAGGGCACGGCCAGCAGCGGAAAGCTGTCGGCTCCGTTGATGAAGTTCTGCGCCAGGATCTGGGCGTCGAACAGATCGAGTTGCCACATCAGGCCCACCCCACTGGCCAGCAGGGCGTAGGCGATCGGAATGCCCAGGGCCATGGCACCCACCAGGCCGCCCAGGAAGATCAATACGGTCATGTTTTCAGTCTCCGGTGTTGTTCTTGGTCTTGTCTGCCTCGCGCCGGCTCAGCGGCCCGCGTGCGGCAGGGGCTTGTCGCCCAGGGGGGAGTGGCTGGCACCGTGGCCGGCCGCGTTCTCGCGCGCCAGCTCGGCCTGCAGGGCTTCGAGCTCGCCCTGCTCCTCGGATTCCTTGATCATCACCAGCTCGGCCTCGCTGAGCTGGCCGGTCAGCACGCGCAGCAGCTGCAGCACGATGAGGCCGGCAGCGCAGACCGAGAACACCACGCCCGAGGCATAGAAGATGGCTGTGGACGCCCCGGTGACCGGGGCTTCCACATCCCAGTTGATGACGGTCTGCTGCCAGCTGCCCTGAAAGAACAGCCAGGTGATGTAGAGCATCAGCAGCTGCCCCAGCACCATGCAGACCTTCTTGCCGGCCACGGGCAGACGCGAGACCAGCATGTCGGTGCCCAGGTGGGCGTTCTCCTTGATGGCCGAGACGGCGCCCAGAAAGGTGATCCAGACAAACAGCCAGCGCGAGAGTTCTTCGCTGACCGCGATGCCCGAATTGAAGGCATAGCGCAGCACCACGTTGCCGAACACCAGCACCACCATGATGGCCAGGGCCAGGGCGATGAGCAGGTTGATGAGGCGGCAGTAGCGGTCGATGAGGGTGTTGAGCATGTCGTGTCTCCTGTCGGAGGGTCTGTGCCCCCCTGGGTTGTCAGGTCGCTCGCCGGGACGGTGCCCCGGCGCCGGTCTCAGAGGGCCTGGCCGCCGAGCAGGCCGCGGGCGGCCAGGTTGCTGATGAAGGCGCGCAGGCCGAACTGCCAGGGCGCGAGGGCCTCGCAGTGCTGCACGCGGTTGTGCAGGGCACCCAGCCAGGCGCTCTGGATGATGACCACATCCCCGACGCGGTGGGTGAAGCCACCACCGGGTTGATCACGGTCTTCGATCGGGGCGAACAAGGTGCCCAGGAACAGCATGAACCCGTCCGGGTACTGGTGGGCCGCGAGGGTCTGGGCCACCAGGTCGAGTGGGTCGCGGCTGATGCTGGCCATGGTGTTGATGCCGCGCAGCTCGAAGCCGTCGTCCCCGCTCACCCGCAGGTGCACCGTCTCCTGGCGCACCTGTTCGAGCCCGAAGCCCGCATCGAACAGGCGGATGAAGGGCCCGATCGCGCAAGAGCCGTTGTTGTCCTTGGCCTTGCCCAGCAGCAGGGCGCTGCGGCCCTCGATGTCACGCAGGTTGACATCGTTGCCCAGGCTGGCCCCGACGATCTCGCCACGGCTGTTGACGGCCAGCACCACCTCGGGCTCGGGGTTGTTCCAGGCCGAATCCGAGCGGATGCCGATGTCCTGCCCGGTGCCGACCGAGGCCAGCACCGGCGCTTTGGTGAACACCTCGGCATCCGGGCCGATCCCGACCTCCAGGTACTGGGACCACAGGCCCTTGTCCTGCAACAAGGCCTTGAGCGCCATGGCCTGGGCAGAGCCGGGGCGGATGTCGGCCAGGCTTTCGCCGATCAGCCCGACCACCTGGCTGCGCAGCCCCTGGGCGCGGCTGGCATCGCCCCGGGCCTGCTCTTCGATCACGCGCTCGATCAGGCTGGCCGCAAAGGTGACGCCCGCCGCCTTGACCACCTGCAGGTCGCAGGGCGCCAGCAGGCTGGGCCGGGCTGGATCGCGCGCACCGAGCCCGCTGTTGTCGAGCAGCTCGTCGACCGCACAAAGGCGCTGCCCGGGCGTTTGCCGGGCCGCCTGGGCCGGCTGCGGGGTGTCGAGCAGGCTGCTCATGGTCGGGTACGCCCGGCTCAGGTCGAACACGCCCTCGGGACGCAGGGCCACCACGGCCGGGCCGGCAAGATCGCCGGGCAGCCAGACCCGCCCGACCAGGCAGCCCTCGAGACCATCGTCGGGCAGGATTCGGGCGTGCGAAGCCCCGCTGGCGCCCGCCTCGACGGGGCCATTCTTGTGCTCATTCATGCTGAGGTCCTTGAAATTCGATCAGTGGTTGTGTCGAGGCGTGTGCTCGGAAATGCGCCGGTAGTCGAGCGCAAAATCCAGCGTGGCCCCATCGACCAGTTGCCCGGTCTTCTCGCGGTAAAGGGCCTCCCAGGGCGACTGGCTGCGTGGCACCGGCGGGGGCGGCAGCTCACGCCGGCGTCGCGCGATCTCTTCAGGGGCCACCAGGGCGTCACAGCGCCCGGTGTTCAGATCGATGCGCAGCACATCGCCGCTGTGCAGCCAGCTCAGCCCCCCGCCGACCGCACTCTCGGGCGAGACATTCAGGATGGAGGGGCTGTCCGCCGTGCCCGACTGACGCCCGTCGCCCAAGGTCGGCAAGGTGTTGATGCCGCGACGGATCAATGCGTCGGGCGGCTGCATGTTGACCACCTCGGCCGAGCCTGGCCAGCCGATGGGCCCGGCACCCCGCATGACCAGGATGCAGGTCTCGTCGATGTCGAGCGAGGGGTCGTTGATGCGGGCGTGGTAATCGTCCGCCCCCTCGAACACCACCGCACGGGCTTCAAAAATGCCCTCGCGCCCGGGCTGGCTCAGGTAACGTTCACGGAAGGCCTGCGAAATGACCGAGGTCTTGAGGATGCCGAAATCGAAGAGGTTGCCCGACAGCACCAGGAAGCCGGCCTTCTCCATCAGCGGCGCATCGAAGGGGTAGATCACCTCACGATCGCGGGTTTCTCGCCCCTGCAGATTGGCCGCGATGCTGCGGCCGGTGACACTGAGGCAGTCCCCCTGCAGGCGCCCGGCCTGCAGCAGCTCCCACATCAGGGCTGGCACGCCACCCGCACGGAAGAATCGCTCGCCCAGAAACTGGCCTGCGGGCTGCATGTTGAGCAGCAGGGGCAGATCGTAGGCGTGCTCGGTCCAATCCTGGGCCCGCAACTCGACCCCGGCGTGCCGCGCCATGGCCATGATGTGCACCTGGGCGTTGCTCGAGCCGCCGGCCGCGCTGACCAGGGCCAGCGCATTGAGGAAACTCTCACGCGTCAGGATGCGCGAGGGGCGCAGGTCCTCGTAGGCCATCTCGACGATGCGCCGGCCGGTTTCATAGGCCATCTGCCCCCGCTCGCGATAAGGGGCGGGAATGGCGGCACAGCCCGTCAGCGACAGACCCAGCGCCTCGGCCACCGCGTTCATGGTGGACGCCGTGCCCATGGTGTTGCAATGGCCGGCCGACGGCGCACTGCTGCAGGCACGCTGCAGAAACTCTTCCTCGTCGATCTCGCCCGCGGCCAGTTGGCGGCGGCTGCGCCAGATCACGGTGCCGGAGCCGACGAGCTCGCCGTCGTGCCAACCGTCCAGCATCGGCCCGCCGGACAGCACGATGGCCGGGATGTCGACCGTCGAGGCCGCCATGATGCCGGCCGGTGTGGTCTTGTCGCAGCCTATGGTCAGGACCACCGCGTCGATGGGATAACCGTACAGGGTCTCGACCAGGCCCAGGTAGGCCAGATTGCGATCGAGTGCCGCGGTCGGCCGGCGGCAGTTCTCGAAGATCGGGTGCACCGGGAACTCCATCGGGATGCCGCCGGCATCGCGGATGCCGTCACGTACCCGACGGGCCAGGTCCAGGTGGATGCGGTTGCAGGGCGACAGGTCGCTGCCAGTCTGGGCGATGCCGATGATGGGGCGGCCCGAGCGCAACTCTTCGGGCGTGAGCCCGTAGTTCATGAAGCGTTCAAGGTAGAGCGCGGTCATGTCCGAGCGCTCGGGATCGGCAAACCACTCACGCGAGCGGAAGGGGCGCTGGGGCTTTTTGTCCATGGCGTACAGCAAGAAAGAGAGACAGATCACCAGGGCCCGGCGGCAGGCTCAGCCCGCACACCGGCCCCGGCACGGGAAAACACCTTATTTGGCGGTGCCACGCACCTTGGCCAGTTCGGCATTCAACTCGCCGGTGGTCTCTTCACCGAACTCCTTGGCGTACTTGGCCAGCACCGGCTGCAGCTTGGTGCGCATCTTGGCCTGCTCGGCCGGCGGCAGTTCGGTGACCTGCATGCCCACCTTCTTGAGCTCGCCCAGGGCCTTGTCGCCAAAGGCGCGGATGGTCTTGCGCTCGTACAGCGTGGCCTCGCGGGCGGCCTCCTGCACGACCTTCTGCTCCTGGGCCGACAGGCCGTCCCAGGTCTTCTTGGACATCAGCAGCACCCAGGTGCTGTACATGTGGCGCGACAGCACCAGGTGCTTCTGGACCTCGTAGAACTTGCTGGCCAGGATGGTGGCCGGCGGGTTCTCCTGGCCGTCGACAGCGGCCTGCTCCATGGCCGAATACAGCTCGGTGAAGGGCATGGGCGTGGCGTTGGCCCCCAGGGCGCTGAAGGTGTCCAGGAACAACGGGCTCTGGATCACGCGCAACTTCAGGCCGGCCAGGTCGTCGGCCTTCAGGATGGGCCGGCGCGAGTTGGTCACGTGACGGAAGCCGTTCTCCCAGTAGCCCAGGCCCACCAGCCCTTTCTCAGGCAGCTTGGCCAGCAGTTTCTGGCCGAAGGGGCCGTCCAGCACGGCATCGGCTTCCTGCTCACTGTTGAAGGTCAGGGGCAGGTTCAAGACCCCGAACGGCTTGATCAGCGACATCAGGGTGGAGGTGTCGGGCACGGTCATCTCCAGCGTGCCCCCTCGCAAGGCCGAGGTCATGCTCACGTCATTGCCCAGCGAGCCGCTGGCATACAGCTTGGCCACCAGCTTGCCGCCGCTCTTGGCCGACAACTGCTCGGCAAAGTACTTGACCGCCAGGGCCTGGGGATGGTCATCGCTGAGGCCGATGCCGACTTTGAACACGTGATCCTTGATCTGGGCCGATACCGGGGCGGCCAGGGCGGCCAGGATCGTGGCCGCCAGGGCCAGGGCTTTGAATTGCATGAATGTCTCCGAATTTGGAATGTCTGGACCACGGTGGAACAGACCACCGGCAGCGAGGAATCTCTGATGGCTCCTCTCGATGCAGGCGAGAGATTAGGGATTCAAGCCCGCAGGGTCCACTCACTTTTTTGCTAGCATCCATTCCAAATGCTGATGAGTCCGGACCCGATCTCGGGTAAACCCTTGTCGCTGGCCCAGGCCTGCGCCCGCTTGCGATTCCGCCACCTGCAGTTTCTGGACATCCTGGGCCAGACCCGCAATCTGCGCCTGACGGCCGAGCAGATGCACATCACCCAGCCCGCGGCCACCAAGATCCTGATGGACATCGAAGAGATCCTGGAGGCCCGCCTGTTCGAGCGCCTGTCGCGCGGCATGCGTCCGAATGAATTGGGTCTGTTCACCCTGCGCTATGCCGCCAGCGCGCTGGCCGGGCACCGCCAGTTCGTGGATGAGTTCAACGCGCTCAAGCAAGGCGGCCATGGCCACCTGTCGATCGGGGCCATCACCGGCTCGGCAGCCCATGTGCTGATCGCCTCGGTGGCCGAAATCCAGCGCCTGCGCCCGCTGCTAGTGCTGAAGGTGCTGGAGCAGAGCAGCGACCAGTTGGTGGTGTGGCTGGCCGAGCGCAAGATCGACCTCATGATCGGGCGCTTCACCGACGAAGCGCAGCGCAGCCAGTTCCAGTACGAGCGACTTTCCGACGAGCCGTTGCAGGTGGTGGGCGGCCTGCACCACCCATTGCGAGGTGCCCGAGAGCTGGACATGGCCGAGTTGTCGCACTGGCCCTGGATCCTCTACCCGACGTCGACCGCGGTGCGCAAGGTGTCGGACGACATCTTCGGCCGCAATGGCCTGGCGCTGACCTCCGGGGTGGTGGAGACCCCGTCGTTCCTGTTCGCGCTGGAGATGATGCAGACCACCGACATGCTGTCGCTGCAGCCCACCGCCCTGGTCAAGCGCTACATCGACAAGGGCCTGCTGGCCCGCATCCCCGTCGACCTGCCCGACCGCATGCCCGACTACGGCATGCTGACGCGACTGGGGGAGACACCCACGCCGGCGACGCTGGCGTTCATGGAGGTGTTGCGGCGGGTGGCGGCAGGCTGACAGCGAGCCCCTTGAGACACCGGCAACGGGCGCGGAAGTGCCCCTCCGTACCAAGCGCCTCGGCTGAGCCCGATGAGCCCAGGCATTCGCCCATCGGCTCATTCACGCAAGGCGATCGGCACTGCGCTGTTCACTCGCACGCCTCGCGGCATGGATCTGACCTGGGCAGGCGAAGCCATGCTCCCCCACATGCGTGACCTCTTGGAAGATGTGAAACTCATGCAAAACGACGTCGGCCGCCAATGGCCCCACAACACCTCAGGACAGGAAACCCGATGAAATTTGCCTACACCATTGTTTATGTGACGGATGTGGCCAGCTCGCTGGCCTTCTATGAAAAGGCATTCGGTTTCGTCCGCCGCTTCCTCACCCCGGAAGGCGACTATGGCGAACTGGACACGGGCCACACCACCCTGTCATTTGCCAGCAAGGCGCTGGCGCTGAGCCATCATCCGGAAGGCTATCGTTTTGCCGATGAAGGCGCACTGCCGCTGGGGGTGGAAATCGCGCTGAGCACCGACGATGTGGCCGCCGCACACCAGGCCGCATTGGCGGAAGGTGCCAGCGAACTGGCCGCACCGCAGGTGAAGCCCTGGGGGCAGACCGTGTCTTTCGTGCGTTGCCCGGACGGAACGCTCCTGGAGCTTTGCAGCCCGGTGAGCCCCTGAATCGCTGGGCAACCCTCGTCGGGCCTGCACAAACGGCCCTGCGGCAGCAGGCTCCCAGCCTGGCTCAGAGCCTCACCCCGCCCGCTCCAGCATGGCCTGCAGCAGCACGTTGCAGCCCGCGGTGATGTGCTCGGGTTTGGCGTCTTCGATCTCGTTGTGGCTGATGCCGTCTTTGCAGGGGATGAAGATCATG
>RXJO01000411.1 GCA_003987795.1 Curvibacter sp. | reverse complement strand
ACCAGCTCGCGGATGGCCACCGCCCGGCCGGAGGGGCCGCGCAGCTGCAACTGCAGCAGGGCCTCCAGATCGCCCTGACGCTCGGCGGGCAGGCGCAGCAGCACCGGCGTGGGGTACTTGCTGGCATCGCGCAGGTAGGTGGCGGCTTCGCCACTGAGGCCGGCACGCAAGGTGGCCACGATGGCGGCCTGCGGGATGCCCGCAGCGGCGGCCTTTTGCCTGTCGATCAGCACCAGCTTGCGCGGGGCGGCCGCGATGGAAGAGTCGTCGACATCGACCACCGATTCGGTCTGGCTGAAGATGGCCCGCACCTGCCGGGCCAGGCTGAGCCGGCCTTCGGCCGTGGGGCCGTAGATCTCGGCCACCAGCGGGGCCAGCACGGGTGGTCCTGGCGGCACTTCAACCACCTTGACGTTGGCGCCGAAACCTTGGCCGATCTGCTGCAGCGCCGGGCGCAGGCGGGTGGCAATGGCGTGGCTTTGCTCGCTGCGGTGGTGCTTGTCGACCAGGTTGACCTGCAGGTCGCCCAGCTCGCTGCTGGCACGCAGGTCGTACTGGCGCACCAGGCCGTTGAAATTGATCGGGGCCGCCGTGCCGGCATAGGCCTGGTAGTCGGTGACCTCGGGCTGCCGGGCCAGGTAGGCCCCCAGCTCATGCAACACGGCTGCGGTCTGCTCAACCGGCGTGCCCACGGGCAGGTCGACCACGACCTGGAACTCGGACTTGTTGTCGAAGGGCAGCATCTTGAGCACCACCAGGCCAGCAACCGGCAAGGCCACCGACACGGCGATCAGGCCTGCCACGGCTAGGCCCAGCAGACCGCGGTTGCGGGCACCGCGCTGATCGTCCAGCAAGGGCTGGAAGACGCGCTGGAACAGCGGTTCGAGCCGGGACGCCAAGCCGGTGGCGCTGGCATGGACCTGCGCCTCGGCGGCGGGTGCATGGGTCTTCATCCACAGGCGCGACAGCCACGGCGTGACGATGAAGGCGATCAGCAGCGACAACAGCATGCCCATGCTCGCATTGATGGGGATGGGGCTCATGTAGGGGCCCATCAGGCCGCTGACAAAGGCCATGGGCAGCAGGGCCGCGATCACGGTGAAGGTGGCCAGGATGGTGGGGCCGCCCACTTCATCCACCGCAGCCGGGATGATTTCGGCCAGGGTCTTGCCGGGGTGCAGCAACTGGTGGCGGTGGATGTTCTCGACCACCACGATGGCATCGTCGACCAGGATGCCGATGGAGAAGATCAGCGCAAACAGCGACACCCGGTTGAGCGTGAAGCCCCAGGCCCAGGAGGCGAACAGCGTGACGGTGAGGGTCAGGATCACGGCGCTGCCGACGATGGCGGCCTCGCGCCGGCCCAGCGCGATGAAGACCAGCGCCACCACTGAGGCGGTGGCGAAGAGCAGCTTCTGGATGAGCTTTTGGGCCTTGTCGTTGGCGGTGGCGCCGTAGTTGCGGGTTTCAGCGACCTGCACGGCCTCAGGGATGAGGGTGTTGCGCAGCTGGGCCACGCGGGTCATGACGCCGTTGGCCACGTCGATGGCGTTTTCGCCCGGCTTCTTGGTGATGGCCAGCGTGACCGCGGGATATTCGGCGGGGTATTCACTGCCGACCGCCTTGGCGTCCGTGCCCTGCCCTGCGCTCTGCCCGGCACCGAGGCCATGCCACACCAGACGGGTGGCCGGCGGGGCGCCATCGCGCACTTCAGCCACATCGCGCAGAAACACCGGCCGGCCATCTCGCACGGCCACCACCAGTTCGGCCACTTCACGGGCACTGCCCAGGTAAGGGCCGGCTTCGAGCGCCAGGGCCTGGTTGGCCTGCAGCAGATCACCCAGTGGCGCCCCCTGGTTGGCCCCCTGCAGGGCGCGACGCAGGTCGTCCACGGTGACGCCCAGGGCGGCCAGGCGCGCCACGTCCAGTTGCACCTGCACGGCGTGCCCCGGGCCACCCAGAGTGCGCACCTCGCGGGTGCCGGGCACGCGCTTGAGCTCCAGCTCCAGGCTGTGGGCCACACGCTCCAGGTCATGGGCACCGATGGCGGGATCGGGGCTGAACAGGGTCAGGCTCACGATGGGCACATCGTCGATGCCTTTGGGTTTGATCAGGGGTTCGAGCACGCCCAGGCCCGGGGGCAGCCAGTCGTTGTGACTGCGCACGGTGTCGTGCAGGCGCACCAAGGCCTCGGTGCGTGACACGCCCACCTTGAATTGCACGGTGAGCACGGCCAGGCCGGGGCGCGACACCGAGGTGACGTGCTCGGTGCCGGCCATCTGGGCCAGCACCTGCTCGGCCGGGGTGGCCACCATCTGCTCGACATCGGCCACGCTGGCCCCCGGGAAGGGAATCAGCACGTTGGCCATGGTGACGTTGATCTGGGGTTCTTCCTCGCGCGGGGTGACCAGCACGGCGAACAGCCCCAGCAGCAGGGCCACCAGGGCCAGCAGCGGGGTGATCTGGGCGCTCTGGAACAGCGCTGCGGTACGGCCTGCCAGACCCAGGCGGGGGGCGTCGTGGGTGGGGTGGTTCATGTCAGCGCACCTGAGCCGCAGCCTGGGGATCGAGGGCCACGGATTCACCCTCGCGCAGGCCAGACAACACTTCCACCTGATCGCCGCGGGCTTCGCCCAGGCGCACCTGGCGCAGATGCGGGCGTCCATCTGGTGTCATCACGTACACCAATTGCATTTCAGCGCGCCGCAATACAGCGGAACTTGGCACGATAAATTTGGAGGAACCCTCCTTCGATGCCTGCCCAGGTAATTGGACACGAGCGAATCGTCCTGGCGCCAACGAAGCCACGACCTCAGCGGGAAGCGTAAGGCGGACAGTACGAGTGTGACTAGCGGCATCTAATGCAGGCAGCAACTGCCATTGGCGAACTTGGATGTCTGGAATGCCATCCATCGCAACAGTCAAAGCAGCGTCAGCCTTGAGTACTGAAACCAAAGACTCTGGAACACTGGCGCTTACCCTCAAAGAGCTAGGATCGAAAACTGTCAGCAACGGCTTGCCAGGTTGCGCCATATCCCCAAGTGACACAGGAACTTCGCTAACAACACCCGCATAAGGGGCGGTAAGGGTGTAGTAGGCGGTCTGCGTTGTAGCCGCACCCACCTGAGCAACGAGGGCGCGAGCTTGGGCTTGAGCAGTCTCCAAGGCCACACGGCTCCGCTCAACAGCGGCCTGGCTGATGTACTGCTTTTCAAAAAGCGCTTGTTGGCGTTTGAGTTCCTTCTCGGCCAGGCTTGCCTGAGCGCGAACGGACTCCAATTGGGCATGACTCGCCTCAACCCCTGATTGAGAAGCGCGAGCGTCCAAGCGCATCAATATCTGACCGGCCTTCACACGGTCCCCCGCCTTAACAGGCAGAGCCACTATGGCACCAGGCACCTGGGCAGCTATCACTGTTTGACGGCCCGCCTCTACAACAGCGTCCAGCGAAGCGCTTTGTGTGACGCCGGCAATGACCTGAACAGGCGCGATGCGCAAAGTAGCGGCCTTCGTGGCTTCTGCAGCAACTGTGGCTGTGGTGAGTCCGAGGGAAAGGGTCGCACAGACGAAAAGACGGTGTCTCATGAGTTGAAGCCTCTTGCTAAGGTCTAGCGCTACTATTTGTTTTCGCTATTATTTAGCTATTCAGTAAAATAAGCAAATGATACAATAACGTCGTCATCCCGCCCACACGCACACTGCGTTGATCTCCTCAACAGGATCCGAACACGATGGAACACATGCCGCAAGAAGCCCTGGAAGAGGTGGCCGCGTACTTTCAGGTGCTGTCGGAGCCGACTCGACTGCAACTGCTAAATCTCCTGCGCGGTGGTGAGCGGAACGTGGGTGATCTGGCCCAAGCCTGCGGCTTCACTCCGGCCAACATCTCACGCCACCTCAGTCACTTGACCAAGCAAGGATTGGTGAACCGCGAGGCGCGCGGTACCAGCGTTTATTACCGAATCGCGGATGAGTCGGTCTACGAACTATGTGAGTTCGTTTGTGGAAACATTGCCCGCTCCTACGAACGAGCACAAACCCGACGCAACATTTTCTTGCGCGAAGGCGATGCAACACGCGCATGAGGCTGATCGGAGCATTCCGCACAGAATCGAGTTGTTGCTTCGAAGTCAATGCACTTCGCCCGATAGAGCGCTGCTATGACGCGATACTTTTCGGCGTCGTTTCGTTCACCCAGGAAGTTGTGACAGCCAAGGAATCCCTGGACGAGCGCGAGGAGGATGTACTCAAAGTACTCATCCCAGAACCGATCAATGCCCCGATCGGCTGGCTCGCACGAAAGACCCACATGAAGCCGCGCGCGGAAGTGCTGTCGCTTCTCGTATGTATTCACATGCTTTGCGAATCCAGACCACGAAACCCTAAGCGAGGGCGCCGTTCCGTAGCTACATAAATCCCTTCCACCATAGGACGCGTCATTGGTCCCGTTGAATCGGATGCCTTCTCCTTGAGCAAGAAATCGAATGGACTGCCCATGAAACTCTCATCCTCGTTCAGGCGCCGCCTGTTATTGAGCGGATTGGCCGTATTGCTCATTGGCTTGTTCTTCTTCGTGATGCTGCGCGTGGGTCCGTTGGCCCCCATCAAAGTTACCGTTGCGCAGGTCAAGGAAGGTAGCATCGCCCCCGAACTTTTCGGCATCGGCACCGTGGAAGCGCGGCGTAATTGGATGATTGGCCCGACTGTGGCTGGTCGTGTTTTGAGTGTGAATGTGGATGTGGGCGAAACGGTCAAAGCAGGGCAGCTTCTGGCCGAGATGGACCCGGTCGACATCGATCAGCGTTTAGCCTCGCTGGATGCCGCGATTGAGCGAGCCAAGAGCGCACAATTGGCGACGAGCGCGCAGCAAGTCGATGCGATGGCCAAGCAGGAATTGGCAAGCTCTAACATGCGACGCAATCAAGACCTCGCGGACAGGCGCTTCATCAGTTCAGGTGCATTGGAGAACTTCGCCCAGGCCAAGGCGTCCGCCGACGCCGCCCTTGATATAGCCCACGCCAACGCCACGGGAGCAACGCAAGATTTGGCCCGCACCAAAGCAGATCGCGCTGCATTGGCCCAGCAAAGAGCCAATGTCCGCTTGGTAGCCCCATCTGATGGGGTGGTGTCCGCGCGCGATGCTGAGCCAGGCTCCACAGTTGTGGCGGGCCAATCGGTGCTACGGATGATCGATCCGGCCAGTTTGTGGGTGAAGCTGCGCGTGGATCAAGGCCGCTCGAGTGGACTTTCCCAGGGTTTGAAGGCTCGCATCGTCTTGCGCTCCCAGCCGCAGATCGCCCAAGCCGCGACGGTCGCCCGCGTGGAACTGCTGGGCGACAGCGTGACCGAAGAGCGCATCGCCCAGTTGTCGTTTGACAAGGTGCCCGTTGGATTGTTCGTGGGAGAAATGGCGGAGGCGACCATTCAACTGCCGCCCACACCCAAGACCCTGATCGTTCCAGCGGCAAGCATTCAGCGTCAAGGTGGCTCTACCGGGGTGTGGCGCATGGAGTCCGGCAAACCGGCATTCGCGCAGGTCAAGGTGGGCGCGGCCAGCTTGGATGGTCAAGTCCAAGTATTGGAGGGCCTCCAAGTCGGCGACGAGATTGTGGTTTACAGCGAAAAGCCCCTGACAACTGGCGCGCGGCTGCAAGTGGTGGACGCCATCGTCAGGCCAGCAGTTTCATCGGGAACGGCGCCATGATCAGCCTGGCAGGGCGCGACATCCTACATTCGTGGCCCAAGTTCGTTCTGACGGGAATGGGCTTGGGTCTGCTGATCGGCGTCACCTTGTCCATGGCCGGGGTGTATCGCGGCATGGTGGACGATGCACAGGCCTTGCTGACAAACAGTGGGGCGGATTTGTGGGTGGTTCAAAAAGACACACAAGGCCCCTATGCGGAATCATCCAGCCTCAAGGACGATGCGGTTCACAGCATCGAGGGGATGCCAGGCGTCGCGCTTGCGGCCAACGTGACCTATCTCAACATGCAAGTCCAGCGTGGGGAGGACGAGGCGCGCGCCATGGTGGTGGGGATCGAGCCGGGAAAGCCCGGCAGTCCGGCGCATCTTGTGGCAGGCCGCCCCTTGACACGCAGCCACTATGAAGCGGTGGCGGACGTGAAGACCGGCTTTGCCTTAGGGGATCGCATCCGCATCCGCCGCCATGAATACGATGTGGTGGGACTGACACAGCGCATGGTGTCCTCAGGCGGCGACCCCATGGTTTTCATCCCCTTGAAGGACGCTCAAGAAGCGCAGTTTCTGAAAGACAACGACGCCATCGTCAACGACCGCGCGCGCACGGCGGCCAATCCAGCCTTCAACCGTCCGGGCGTACCTGGACTCTTGGATGCGGCTATCGCCAGCCAGACCAGCAGCCACAGCGTCAACGCTGTGCTCGTTCAAGTGCGCAGAGGGTTCTCGCCAGAACAGATTGCTGAGCCTATACGGCGGTGGAAACACCTCGAAGCCTATGACCGAGTAGGCATGGAAGACATCTTGGTCGCCAAACTCATTGCCACCTCTGCCAAACAGATCGGCATGTTCTTAGTGATCCTTGCCATTGTGAGCGCCGCTATCGTGGCCTTCATCATCTACACCATGACCATGGGAAAAATTCGCGAGATTGCCGTCTTGAAGCTCATCGGAACCAGCAACGCGACCATCGCTTCCATGATTCTTCAACAGGCCATGGGCTTGGGCCTGATCGGCTTCTTTGTCGGGAAGCTAGCGGCAACTCTGTGGGCGCCCGTGTTTCCAAAATACGTTCTCTTGCTGCAAAGCGATGCGTTGCGCGGCCTTGCGGTGGTGATGGTGATTTGCGCGCTGGCCAGCACCCTGGCCATTCGCATCGCCATCAAAGTCGATCCGGCCGAGGCGATTGGAGGATGAGCATGCAGTCCTCCATCCATCCGCAATCAAGGCAGGGAGGCATAGTTGTGGCGGGCTTGCGCAAGGTGTATGGTCACGGCGACACCGCTGTGGAGGCACTTAAGAGCGTGGACATGGCGGTCGGTCCGGGCGAGGTCGTGGGCCTTGTAGGCCCCTCGGGCTCGGGTAAAAGCACTTTGCTCAAGTGCTTGGGCGCCATCATTGAACCAACCTCCGGGCGCATGGTCTTGGGTGGCAAAGCGCTCTACGACAACGCTTGGACGACCAAAGACCTGCGCAGCCTTCGCCGCGACAATATTGGCTTTGTTTTTCAGGCACCCTATCTGATTCCATTTTTGGACGTGACCGACAACGTGGCCTTGCTTCCCATGCTAGCGGGCATGCCCAATGCGCAAGCCCGAGCGCGTGCGTTGGAGCTTCTCAAGGAACTGGATGTGGCCCATCGCGCGAATGCGGAGCCTTCGCAGCTTTCAGGAGGAGAACAGCAGCGGGTGTCGATAGCCAGGGCTTTGGCCAACAGGCCGCCTGTGATCCTGGCCGATGAGCCGACCGCGCCGCTCGACAGCGAGAGGGCTTTGGCGGTCATGCGTATTCTCAACCGCATGGCGATTCAGTCCCAAGCTGCCGTGATCGTCGTCACCCACGACGAAAAGATCATCCCGACCTTCAAGCGGATTTACAACATCCGTGAAGGCCGAACAGTCGAAGAGGTGGGCGAGGGACGATCACTGGAATGATGTTTGAACCAACATTTACGGAAGGGTTCGGATTGCATGGAAATCAACAAATTCGGATTGTTTTGTTATGAGAAGCATTGTGTGAGCTGATAAATAGACCAATCAAGACAACGATTGAACGATGTAATTTGGCTGGTCTGGTGCGCACGTCTCGCAGCTGTGCAATGCGCTCCAGAAGCAGAACTCAGCACCACCCCTGATACTGCTCGTGCATCGGTGCGATGAAGTCGACCTCAAGGCGTTATCTCAGGTGCAGTTTGATTCACACCCTGCTCCAAAACGAGGTCTTGCGCCCATGCTTTTGGCGAAGGATTGCCTCGAACTCCGCATGGCTTTCCTGCAGTGGATCCCACTGCGTGATCCATGGTGCCAGGGCGCGTAAGCGCAAAAGGTACTGAGCCCCGTGCCCATACGCCTTGGCGTACCCCCGCTCCAGAATGGCCACCAGCAAGGCCCTGTAGATCAAGGTCTCAGGTGCATGCCTGCCATGCGCTTCGAACGCATCCGCGAGATTGAGCAGCATTCCATAGTTCTGGCCATCAAGTTCGGCGAAGCGTTGTATCACCAATGTTTCCGCCGCAGGAACGTCCTTCAACTCCAGCAGGATCGACACGCCAGCCGCGACATCCTGGGCAGACTGGGCAACGTCCTTGGCGAGACTCAAAACCGATGGTTGGTCGGCCTCGGGGGTGCTGCGCAACCAGGCTTGCAATGCAGCTACCGATGGACAGGATTCGAAGAGTTGCTTGCGTATGGGCTGGCTTTGATCCCACAGTCCCTGGTCTTCCAATGCAGCGGCCATCAATGATTGACGGGCGCCTTCCATATGCCCCCAGTTCTTTTGCAACCAGGTCATGGCCTCTCGTGGCTTGCCAGCGTCCAGGTAGGCCTGCACGAACGACTCCATTTGAAGCGCATTTGGCTCTGGGCTGTAACTCAAGACAGCTCGCACCTTGATGTCCGGGTCATGCAATGCCTCCGACAGCAGCGTCAAGGCCGCTGAGACCTTGAATACCTCGGTGGCCTTGGGCCCTCCGGATTTCAAGGCTGGGGCCACTTGATCCATCTGGCTTTCAAACCGGGTCACCAATGCCCTCAGGCCGGACTCGGGCAACAGTAAGTGCGCCTTGCGGAGCAGGTCTTCTCGGCCACCGTAGTGGTCTGCCTGAAACAATGCCATCAATTTCGTGGCAGCTTGATCCGGGGTGAGCCTGCATTCGGCAGCTGCCCGCAGCCAATGACCGCATGCGGCTTGCATTGCCATACCAATAGCGCCACCGGAATCGTCAGCGTGTTCGAACCAGTGGCTGTCGAGTTCGATGAACTGCTCGTACAAGGCCAAGGCCGTCGCTGGATCCACCGACTGAACTTCGACTGAGACCTCAGTCAACCAAGTCTCCAGCATCTCACCGTAGGCTGTGGCTTCACCATAGCCATGGTATCGGGTCGAGCGTTTCCAGGATTGCAGTGTTTTCTTGAATTCAGTGCTCGATGCACTGGGACGCTGAGCCATTTGAAGACGATGCTGGCGGTTCATGAAAGGGAGAGTGGCTCAACACCAACTCAAGCAGGATAAGGACGGGTACCTCTACAAGCCGGAAAGGTTGAACATCCCCAGAACGACTTGCCCGCCATGCTGCCCATTTTGGCAGTCCGCAGAACCATGGTCTGTTGGCATCTGGGACAACTGGGCTCCGGGGCGATCGCAGGGGTGCCTGCAAGTCCTGGCTCAACCAGCAGTTCGGGCTCGATGGGCGTGAACTTGGTGGACCTTGGTGCTTTGGCCGTGGTGGTCGATTTGGCTTGCCCAACTTTCTGGGCCGAAGACGTTTGCGATCGCTTGGCCTGTACCTGGGCAATCAGGCGACGCAATTCAGGCCCATCGATCAGGCGGATGGGTAGATTCCGGGCGAACTGTTTGGCGGCTTCCGTGAAATGACCGGACGTCACGATGACGGCGCCATCAGCACCGATGGCCGTCATGATGCCGTATTGCTCACGCACGATTTCGGGGCCGACGCGGTAGGTCTTCCAGCGCTTGCACTGCACGATGTGCTTTTGGCCACCCTGCCACAAAACCAGGTCAATGCCGCCGTCGGGCCCCCCTCCTCCGTTCTCTTCAACTTCATAGCCTTGGAGTCGAAAGGCCTCGCCGACTAGGACTTCAAAATCCCGCCAACTCATTTGCTGAAGGCTGTCTTGCTCAGGGTTGGCTGCGACCCGATCAAAATGCTGGCGGCGCTTTCTGCGACGCACCGCTGAAACGATGGCTCCGATGACGCAAGCCAGAGGCACGCCCAACTGGCAGGCGAAAAAGATCGGCTGCAACATCACCTGAGCACCTTGCCTCAGGTGTCCAAAGACAAAATACAGAGCGGCACCCAATACCAAGCTGACCCACCAAGGCAGTTCGGCACACAACTCGACGATCAGGACGATGACGCTATCGTTCTTTCTGGTTCTTCCCATGTTCTCTCCCTCACTGCTCATGTGCTCTAACGGCACTGAGCGGTGAGGGGAGGATAGCGAAGAACTGCCGCAGAAAGCGCTCGGCAATCGGTGAGACCGTGAACAAACCGATGGACTGAATACTCGACGAGTGGGGTTAATATTTGACCACTTCGTTCACATCCGGGCACCACCATGTCGATTGCTTCCCAGACTTTGTCGCACCTTCAAACAGCCGGATCAGCCGTCCATGAAGCGGCTCAAGCACTGCGGCAGGAATTGCAAGCTCATTCGCAAGCATTGATGGACCAAATGGCTTTGCAACCCTTCGGCCCGCAAGTCGATGCTGCGTACCAACAGATGCGACAAGTCGCACGCCTGGTGCACGAGATCAACTCGCTGGAACAGCAACTCAAAGCTATCTATCTGGATGCAGCCCAAAAGGCCCAGGCAGAACTCCCCGTGCTGCCCGCCTTGCCCTCGGCCAATCGCCGGCGACGGCTTGCCCGATCGCTGGACGTGCCGGTTGTCGAGCAGGTTGAAGACGCCCAGGTGGTGGAGATGCTGGCTGCCAAGCCCAAGACAGGCAAGACGACTGCAAAGAAGTCCAAGGGCACGACGTCGGCCAGTTCCAAGTTGAGCAATACAGAGCGACTGCACACAGCGTTTCGGAAGTTGCTGGGCAAGAAGGCCAAGGCCGTCGGGCATGCCGAGTTGGCTGCGCTCAGCGGCTTGCCGCGGGGCTCCATCGGGGCATCGATCAAGAAGCTGATTGAGACTCAAAAGCTGGCCGTCGATACCGACGGGGCGTATCGCCTGATTTAAGCAAGGCGTCCGATGGACAGACCATGATGCATTTGAATCGGAAAATACGCCGCGCAACCCATCGCCATCTGTCCAGATGATCTCCAAGTCCACGGAGCGCAAAGCCAACCTCAAGGTGCTCATTTACAGAGGTCGTAACCGGCAGAGACCGCGTGCCTTTGACGTCAGTGACTGATGGGATCCTCAACCGGCATGGCAAAGGTACTGTGCATCTTGCAACTATGGGTGTCGCGAGCTACAGAAAGGCATGGGCGATGCGGCACGAGCGTCGCCCCCCCAAATACGTCATATGTTGGGACGAGGTTCCTGTGGCAAGGGAGTAGTAGTCCAGAACCCTGCAGACTCAAGCCGCGCGCTGAACATTCACTCGGAAAAACTCGATCGTACCGTCCTCGATCGCAGCTTTGATCCATTCTGGCTTGCGCCCCTTGCCGGAAAGGGTACCGTCCCACGAGAACCCACGGTTTGGATCGTAGAAGGTCGTTGGACGCTTCAATTTCACAGGCGCCTGGCTGCGACTCAGCGAACTGAGATTCACCTGGGCAGGGGTCAGCTGAAACTGATTTACCAGGGATCGTACGAGACTGATCGCCTCGGTCTTCTGGACTTTGAACAGCTCTTCCCGGCGTGAGCGGAGTTGGGAGATCTGCTCATCGAGAGCGCGGATTTCATTGAACATAGGGTGCTCATTCTATGCAGGGCCCTACCGGCACAAGAACTGCCCAGTGGCACAACAAAACGCTCACCTACGTTGCAAGCAACGAACCCAACAAAACCTTCACCATACCAGTCACGCCCCAACAAATCCCTCACCCAGCCCCCAGCAGCCCTGCTCGGGCTGGCCTTCACCCAATCCAGCGGACCGACTTGGGTAGTCAGATTGAGCACTCAAGGCACTATGCGGCATCGGCTATAACGCAGGCTTGTTCAACAATGAACTTGCACACGCAAGTTCGCACTCAAACATCATGAACCGCGCTGAACTCGTTGAAATCCTGGCCACCAAGAATGCCTTGACCAAGGCCGCTGCTAGCGCCGTGCTCGACACCTTGATCGAGACCATCCAAACCGCCGTCAAGAAGGGCGATGCCGTCCAGCTCGTGGGTTTCGGCACTTTCAAGTCGGCCAAGCGTGCAGCGCGCAAGGGCAAGAACCCCTCAACCGGCGAAGCCATCAAGATCCCGGCCACCACCCTGCCCAAATTCGTGGCCGGCGCCAAGTTCAAGGCTGCAGTCGATCCCAAGGCCGCGAAGCGCAAAGCTGAGAAGGCCAGCGCCAAGTAACCCAGTAGGTGGGCCACGCCCCTGCAAGTGGGAAACCGGCAAGGTCACCCCGCACGCTGCACAACTGGAACGCCTACAGGCCGTGCTCAGGATAGGCGTTCGAGAAGCGCACACCCAACTGGCAAATTTCAGCGCAGAAGAGCCGACGTGATCGCCCAGGGTTGTCCCCTTCCGATTCTGACCAAACAGAAACTGAGGGGTCGAATAGCGCGGTCACGTAATATAAATATTCTACTCGTCATCACGCACATTTTTCACTGTGATGCGTACCTCTGGATTCAGGTGCTCTCGAAGGTGGTAAAGGCCCTTCACGTTCTTCAGGCCTGCCCAGATGGCCACTTGGCTTGCGGGGACGCAATCGTTGAGCCACATGACCAGGCGCGTATTGCGCACGATCTGAGGCCCAAGGCGCACAGGCGGATCCTGCTTGGCCATGTCGGCCGCCAACTTGATCGCCTCGCCCACCACGTAGAACAGCATGACCGAGGTCATCTCTCCCTTGGCGCCATTCTTGGCGCCCTGCCCTGTGCAAAAGAGTGCGGGTACATCTGGCCCACTGGCCACCTGGCCACGGACAAGCATCCAGGCCTCTATCGCACGGCCTACATTCGCCGGCAGTACCATGCGACGGCGCTGATTTGGCCCAGGCCCATCGAGCTGCAGGGCCTGCGCCCGCTGTTGGCCAGCCTCATTCGCGAACAGCACTGATGAGAGCGAGAGCTGTCGCACCTCCATCGGCGTCAAGGCAAGCTCCGTGAGGCAAAGCAGCAACGCCTGGTTTCTCAGGTGCACAGGATCATCTGATTCCGGCCTCGCCAACAGGCGTTGCAGGGCCTCCCAAACTGCCGGCGTCATGATGGCGCCCTTGTGGTCCTCTTTGGGCGGCTGGTCCACCTCTTCCAGGGCCTTGGCTGGATTGTTGGCCACCCAGCCCTGATACCTCGCATACTCGTAGATCCGCTCCAGCAGTCGCCAATAGCGGCGCCGGGTGATGTCGCTGACCTTGGCGCCAGCCTTGCGCGACGTGGGCCCAGATTGGAGAAACCTCACCACATCGACATTCGTCACCTCGTGCCAAGCGATCGGTTCTTGTTGCGCACCGTTGCCTCCAGTTTTAAGGTAATGAAGCCACGTGCTCCAGAAGTACCGGTACGAAGGCTCCCCTTTCAAACCAATGGGATCACGGTCAGAGGCGGAACTG